>NZ_NGFP01000372.1 GCF_002149035.1 Streptosporangium minutum | reverse complement strand
ACCGTGGAGGGCGGGGCGTTCATGCGTGACATGCGCGTCACCGGCGGCCTCAGGTTCATCGGGGCGAAGTTCCACGGCGGGGTCTACCTGCAGAGGTCGGTCATCACGGCGACCGGCCCGCACGCCGTGCGCGCCGACTTCATGGAGTCCGGGGCTGCGGAGTTCAGCGCGGGGTTCACCGCGACGGGCGTCATCCGGATGCGCGGCGCGCGCGTCAACGGCGTGCTCTCCTTCGACGGGGCCACGCTGGAGGCCCCCGGCCGGGTCCTCCACCTGAGCCACGCCCAGGTGGAGGAGCTGATCCTCAACCCGGCCTCCATCAAGGGAGAGGTCAACCTCGGCTACTCCCGGATCGGCGTCCTGCTCGACAACCCCGCCGCCTACGCGGACAGGGTCCAGCTCACCGGGCTGACCTACGAGTCGCTGCGGGGCCACTGGACGGTGGCCGAACGGCTCGACTGGCTCGACCGTGACCCGGACGGCTACAAGCCGCAGCCGTACGAGCAGCTCGCCTCCTGGTTCCGCCGGATCGGCCACGAACCGGACGCCCGCCGGGTGCTGCTGGCCAAGCAGCGCCGTCGCCGCGGCACCCTCAAGCCCACCGGCAGGGTCTGGGGCCGGCTGCTCGACTTCGTCGTCGGCTACGGCTACCGCCCCTGGCTGGCCGGCCTCTGGGTGGCGGTGCTGCTGACCCTGGGCACCGTGGTCTTCGACGCCGTGCGCCCGGCGCAGATCGACCCGGACGAGGTGCGGAGCTTCCAGCCCTTCGTCTACACGCTGGACCTGCTCGTCCCGGTGAGCGTCTTCGAGCAGCGGGGGGCGTGGGAGCCGGTCGGCTGGACCCAGTGGCTGGCCTGGACCCTGGTCGCCTCCGGCTGGATCCTGGCCACCGCCCTGATCGCCGGAGCCGCCCGGGTGCTGCGCCCCAGCGGGAACTCCTAGCGTTGCGCCGCCCCGGACCGGTGCTCCGCCACTCCGAACCCGGACAGCGGAGCCCTCTCCTCCATCACCCGGAGACGGGGCAGCGACTCGGGATACTTGTCCCGGACGAACTTCACCATGTGCTCGCGGATGTCGCACTTGAGGTCCCAGGCACTGGGTGAGTCGGCGGCGCTCATCAGGGCGCGCAGCTCCAGCAGGCCGCCGGGAAGGGTGTCGGTGACCTGGAGGACCCAGTCCTTCTGGTCCCACAGCGGGTGCTCGCGCAGGGCGCGGTAGAGCTCGGCCCGGAGCTCCTCCACCGGGACCGACCAGTCCAGCCGGAGGAACACCGCGCCGATCACCCGGCTGCCGTGCCGGGTCCAGTTCTCGAACGGGTTGGTGGTGAAGTAGGAGACCGGAAGCACCAGCCTGCGCTCGTCCCACAGGCGCAGCACCACGTAGGTGAGAGTGAGCTCCTCGATCCGGCCCCACTCCTCCTCCACCACCACGACGTCGTCCAGCCGGAGGGCGTCGCTGAAGGCCAGCTGCAGCCCGGCGAGCAGGTTGCCCAGGGTGGACTGGGCCGCGACGCCGACGACGACGCCGGCGATCCCGGCGGAGGCCAGCAGCCCGGCGCCGAGCGCGCGCACCTGCGGGAAGGTGAACAGCATCGCGCCCATCGCCAGCACGATGACCACCGCCGTGGCCACCCGGCGGACCAGGGTGATCTGGGTGCGGATCCTGCGGGCCCGCCGGTTGCGCTCGCCCTGGACGACGACCAGCCGGTCCAGCACCACGTCGGTGACGGCGTAGGCGGCCTGGATGACCAGCCAGGTGACGCACCCGATCATGGCCAGGCTGAGTATCCGGTCGATCGCGTCGTCGACCTGCCCCTCGGCCATGCCCGGCTGGTAGAGCGTGTGGGCGGTCACCGCGACCGCCGTGGTGAACCCCGGCCAGGTGCAGCGGCGCACGAGTGGAGCGGCGAGAACCCATTTCTCGCCGATCAGCCTCCACCGCAACGCCCGCCGCACCATCTCCACACACGCGGCGGCGGCCAGCATGGAAGCGAGCAGGATGATCCATCTGGACACTGACGGCGTCCCCCCTTGTCGTCCGTTATAGACGGCGTGCCCGGGGTTTCACCGCATAATCAGAACGTCTCGTCGAAAGAGACGTTTCCCTCAACAGCTACCTGATAGGCAGAGACACGCCGCTCGAAGAAGTTCGCCAACTCCTGCACGTCCTGCAACTCCATGAACGCGAACGGGTTGGCGGTGCCGTACCGGACGGGGAACCGGAGCCGGACCAGGCGCTGGTCGGCCACGTACTCCAGGTACTGGCGCATCTGCTCCACGCTCATCCCGGACATGCCGTCGCCGCACAGATCGGCCGCGAAGGCGAGCTCGGCCTCCACCGCCTCCTCGATCATCCGGGTGACCTGCGCGCCGAGCTTGTCGTCGAACAGCTCCGGCTCCTCGGCCCGCACGGTGTCCACCACGCTGAAGGCGAACTCCATGTGCATGGACTCGTCGCGGAAGACCCAGTTGGTCCCGGTGGCCAGGCCGCTCAGCAGGCCCCTGGAGCGGAACCAGTAGACGTAGGCGAAGGCGCCGTAGAAGAACAGCCCCTCGATGCACGCCGCGAAGCAGATCAGGTTGAGCAGGAACGCCCGCCGGTCGTCCTGCGACTCCAGCCGGTCCAGCCCGCCGAGCGAGTCGATCCACCGGAAGCAGAACTCGGCCTTGTCCCGGATCGAGGGGATGTGCTCGACCGCGGCGAAGGCCTTGACCCGCTCGTCGTGGTCGGGCAGGTAGGTGTCCAGCAGGGTCAGGTAGAACTGGACGTGCACGGCCTCCTCGAAGAGCTGCCTGCTGAGGTAGAGCCGCGCCTCGGGGGCGTTGACGTGCTGGTAGAGGTTGAGCACGAGGTTGTTGGCCACGATCGAGTCGCCGGTCGCGAAGAACGCGACGAGGCGGTTGATCAGGTGGCGCTCCTCCGGCGTCATCCTGGCCAGGTCCGCCAGGTCGGAGTTGAGGTCCACCTCCTCGACGGTCCAGGTGTTGCGGATCGCGGCCCGGTAGCGCTCGTAGAACTCCGGGTACCGCATGGGCCGCAGCGTGAGGTCCATGCCAGGGTCGAGCAACATCGGGGAAAACCTTTCGGGGAAGCGGCTACTGGCAGGCGTCGCAGTACTCGGGGTTCTCCAGGGAGCACGCGACGGCCTCGGGGTCGGGCACGGCCTGGGCCACGGTGGTCTGCGCGATCCGGGTCGCCGGCCGCGAGCGCAGGTAGTAGGTGGTCTTGAGGCCGGACTTCCACGCGTAGGCGTACATCGAGGAGAGTTTGCCGATGGTCGGCGTGGCCATGAAGAGGTTCAGCGACTGCGACTGGTCGATGTACGGCGTGCGCGCCGCGGCCAGGTCGATCAGCGCCTTCTGCGGCAGCTCCCAGGCCGTCCGGTAGAGGGCCTTGAGGTCCTCCGGCATGCCGGGGACGTCCTGGATGGAGCCGTCGGCCCGCTTGATCGCGTCCCGGATCTGCGGGGTCCACAGGCCCCGGGCCTGCAGGTCGCGGACCAGGTAGCGGTTGACCTGGAGGAACTCCCCCGACAGAGTCTCGCGCTTGAAGATGTTGGAGA
The DNA here is from genome assembly GCF_002149035.1 of Streptosporangium minutum. Classification (GTDB taxonomy): domain Bacteria; phylum Actinomycetota; class Actinomycetes; order Streptosporangiales; family Streptosporangiaceae; genus Streptosporangium; species Streptosporangium minutum. Next base: position 3,275 of record NZ_NGFP01000372.1, on the reverse strand, counting down.
CCTGGGGCTCGATGCACTCGTAACAGCCGGCGATGGAGGCGATGGTGGCCGTGGGCGCGATCGCGATCATCAGCGAGTTGCGCAGGCCGGTCCTGGCGATCCTGTCCCTGAGCTCCGCCCACTCCGGCGACCTCGCGGCCCCGTAGTGGTCGGGATGGAGCACGCCGGCGGCGGCCCGGGTGTCGTCGTAGGAGGGGTGACGGCCCCGCTCGACGGCCAGGTCGGAGGAGGTGCGGTAGGCCGCCAGCGCGATCTCCTCCGAGATCCGGGTGGACAGCTCCAGGGCCTGCGGGGAGTCGAACGGCAGCCGCAGCGCGAAGAGCACATCCGCCAGGCCCATCACGCCCAGGCCGATCGGCCGCCACTTCCTGTTGGCGGTCTCGGCCTCCCCTGTCGGGTAGAAGCCCAGGTCGATGGTCCGGTCCAGGAACCGCACGGCGGTGCGGGCCGTACGGCGCAGCCGCGCCCAGTCGACCTGCCGGCCGTCCAGGTGGGCGGCGAGGTTGATCGAGCCGAGGTTGCAGACGGCCGTCTCGGCGTCGTTGGTGACCTCGAGGATCTCGGTGCACAGGTTCGACAGGTGGATGACGTTCTCGGGGCGGGCCGTCTGGTTGGAGGTCCGGTTGGCCGCGTCCTTGAAGGTCATCCAGCCGTTGCCGGTCTGGGCGAGGGTCCGCATCATCCGGCCGTACAGCGACCGGGCCGGGATCTGCTTGACGTAGCGGCCCTCGGCCTCGGCGGCCCGGTAGGCCTCCTCGAACGCGGCGCCGTACAGGTCGGTGAGGTGCGGGACCTCCTTGGGGTCGAACAGCGACCACACGCCGTCGGCCTCGACCCGGCGCATGAACTCGTCGGGGATCCAGTTGGCCAGGTTCAGGTTGTGGGTCCGGCGGGCCTCCTCGCCGGTGTTGTCGCGCAGTTCGAGGAACTCCTCGACGTCGGCGTGCCAGGACTCCAGGTAGACGCAGGCCGCGCCCTTGCGGCGACCGCCCTGGTTGACCGCGGCGACGCTGGAGTCCAGCGTGCGCAGCCACGGCACGATGCCGTTGGAGTGGCCGTTGGTGCCCCGGATCAGCGAGCCCCGCGAGCGCACCCGGGTCCAGGCGATGCCGATCCCCCCGGCGTACTTCGACAGCCGCGCGACCTGCCCGTAGCGCTCGTAGATCGCCTCCAGCTCGTCACGGGGCGAGTCGAGCAGGAAGCAGGAGGAGAGCTGGGGCCTGCGCGAGCCGGAGTTGAACAGGGTGGGCGAGCTGGGCAGGTAGGACAGGGTGGACATGAGCGCGTACAGCTCGGCCGCCTCTTCGACCGTCTCCGACAGGCCGCAGGCCACCCGGAGGAAGAAGTGCTGCGGGCGCTCCAGGACCTTGCGGGTCCGCGGGTGGCGCAGCAGGTAGCGGTCGTAGACCGTGCGCAGCCCGAAGTACTCGAACCGGCCGTCGGCCTCCTGCGACACCAGCGCGTCCAGCTCCGCGGCGTGGGCGGCCACGAAGGCGGCCAGCCCGTCCTGGACGAGCCCGGCCGCGTGGGTGGCGGCGACGGACTCGGAGAAGGTCCGGACCCCGTGCCCGGCCGCCTCGTCGGCGATCAGCTCCGCCAGCAGCCCGGCGGCGATCCTGGAGTTCTCCGGATCGGTGATCACCCGGGCGGCGGCCTCCTCGATGGCCAACCGGCGGTCGACCGGGCCGTCGCCGGTCTCCCCTGCGACGTCGACCAAGGTCTGTGTCACGTACTACCCCTCGCGCGCTCGAATTCCCCGTACGGCTCTCACCGGAAGGACGCACGCGAGCGGGAGCGGTTCCGGGCACGCCGGACCGCCTCGTTCCGCGAGCCCTCCCTCGAGGCCCTGGACAGCTTCCGTGGTCGAGTCCGCCTCACCTGGCACGCGTCAGGCCGCTCACGCGTCCCCCGGTGCCCGGTCCGGCTCCCTCTTCCACTCGCATGGTCGAGTCCGCCTCGCCTGGCACGCGTCAGGCCGCTCACGCGTCCCCCGGTGCCCGGTTCGGCTCCCTCTTCCACACGTCGCCGGCAGGTCTTCGGACTCACGGGCGCCTCGCACATGCCTACTGGCCGTCGCTTCCCAGGCAAACTGCGCCCAGTGCTCTCATGACGGCGGTCGTTCCCGTTCACCGCTGCGGGGCAGTCCCGGAATCTCACCGGGTTCCCTCTTGCCTCGCCCCGAGGGGCGAACCAGCAACGAGCAGGATCCTACATGTAGGGCCGTTGGACGCAACTACCCCAACAGCTTGTGGCGAAAGTACTCAGCAACCCGAGCTCGTTGAGCACTTCCCGGGTGCGGCGGGTCTCGGTGACGAGCCACTGGCGGAAGTCGTCCCCGCTCAGGTAGACCCGGTTCCAGCCGTTGGCCGCGCAGATGGCCCGCCAGCGGGACGAGGCGTCGACGCGGTCGCACAGGGCGACGGCCACGTCCCTGTCCTCGGAGCTCATGCCGCGGGGGCCGAGCACGCCGCACCAGTCGGTGTACTCCAGGCGGACGTCCAGCTCCATCAGCGTCGGGGCGTCGATCCCGTCGATCCGCTCGGCGGAGGAGACCACCAGCGGCCGCAGGCGGCCCTCGGCGATCTCGGGCACGAAGGAGCGGGCCGAGCCCAGCAGCGCGGCCACCCGGCCGTCGTGGAGCGCCTGGGCGGCCTCGGCCCCGCTGGAGTAGCCGGCGTAGTCCAGCAGCCGGGTGTCCACGCCGAGACACTTGCCGATCATGCCGTAGAGCACGTGGTCGGAGCCGCCCTCCATCCGGCCGCCCACCGCCAGCCCGGCCGGGTCGCGGCGGAGCACCGCGGCGAAGTCCTCGAAGGCGCGCAGGCGGGAGCCCGCCGGGACGACCAGGGCCGCCCAGTCGCCGACCATGCGGGCCAGGGGGGTGGTGGACTCCACCACCGAGGCGGCGTTGGCGATCTCCGCCCCCGCCACCATCGGCATCCCGGTGAGGAGCAGCCTGCCCTCGCGGGTGAAGGGCTCGCGGGCGGCGGCGAACGCCCCCAGCGCGGCGGCGCCCAGGCCGCCCGGATAGTTGCTCACCTCGGCCGTCCGCGCCAGCCTGTCCCCGGTCAGGACCGCGACCAGCGCACGCGCGGCCCGGTCCCAGCCCTGCCCGCGCGCGGCGGGCGCGACGACGGTCAGCCGGCCCGCCAGCGGCAGCCGGGAGTCTCCCGCCCCACCGCAGCCGCCGGCGACCATGACCCCCAGGGCGAGCACAAAGAACCGCCTACGGTGCATAAGCGCCCCTTCCCCCAAGAACCCCCAATACCCCAGGT
>NZ_NGFP01000371.1 GCF_002149035.1 Streptosporangium minutum | reverse complement strand
GGGTGGGGGTCGGGACCGGCTGGACGTCCGACGCGCTCACCACCGTGATCATCGCGGCGCCCGTGGCCGCCACACCCGCACTGGCGACGGCGCCCGTGGCCGCCACACCCGCACTGGCGACGGCGCCCGTGGCCGCCACACCTGCGGTGACGATGATGGCGGAGAAAGCGATGCGGAAGATGCGGCTGTTGGTGTAGTCGTTCATTTTTCTGCCCTCTCGTCTGTCACAGTGGCCTGTCGTCGCGGGCCGGTCGGTCTGTGCAATTCGACATTCGCAGCGGCCGCCATCCGGTCCTTATCGGATCACTTCTGACGCGCCATTGGCGCAGCTCAAGAGGGTGTAGACGCCTTTTGCGGCCGGTTGCGGAGAGGGCTCGCCGATTGTGCGGCCGGGCCGCGGCGCCCCCGGCCGGCGGCTCCGCGGCATTCGCCTCCCCGGCCCTGCCCGATGGGCGATAGCGCGACGCCGGCGGGCGATAGCGGGACGCCGATGGGCGATAGCGGGACGAAGGCGTATCGATAGCGGGCTCCGGGATCCTGGACCGAGGGCCGGACCGGCCGGTGTCCGCCGTTATCCGGCGGCCGGGTCGACACGTGTCGGACGGGAGTCGGAGGCGCCGGGACGCATGAAGGCGTCCACCGGACCGCGGAGGCCCGCCGCCGCGGTCCGGTGCGTGATGACAGAGATGATCAGACGGTCCGCCGTGACGGGCCTGGCAGATAGGTGTTCCTGACATGGGTATCAGTGCACAGGCGCTGGACAGCGTCTACGGGCGCTCGGCCGCCGGCGTGCGGGCGCGTCTGGAACGGGCCGAGGACAGCTACTGGTGCGCCGTCGCGGTCGCCGAGACCGATGGCGACGGCTGCATCACGGAGTGGTGGGGCCAGAAGTTCGAGCGCGGGCTGTATCGCATCGTGTTCGACAGCGACTACTACTTCGTCAGCCTCGGCCTCAGCGCCGCTTATCCCGAAATAACCGTTATCTTCCGCCTGGGTGACGAAACAGAAGCGTGCCAAATCAAAGTTATCCTCTCGCCGTATTCCTATTCGACGTATTTCGGGTCGAACAACTGACGGCGATCGCGCAGGCATAGAAAGGAATCCGCCGGTGAAGACCACGAGACGACAGGCCGGGCGTTACGGCGCGTTCACGCCTGTATCCCTCCCCGAGCGTACTTGGCCGAACAACACCATCGCCTCCGCGCCGCGCTGGCTGTCGACCGATCTCCGCGACGGTAACCAGTCGCTGGCCAGACCCATGTCCCCCGACCGCAAACTGGCGATGTTCGAACTCCTGGTGGACATGGGATACAAGGAGATCGAGGTCGGGTTCCCGGTCGCCAGCCAGGACGACTTCGACTTCCTGCGCGTGCTCATCGAGCAGGAGCGGATCCCCGCCGACGTGCGGATCTCGGTGCTCGTGCAGGCCCGGGACGAGCTGATCAGGCGGACCGTGGAGAGCCTGGAGGGGGCGCCGCGCGCCACGATCCACCTGTACAACGCGACGTCGCCGCTGTTCAGGCGGGTCGTGTTCGGCATGAGCCGGGACGAGTGCAAGGACCTCGCGGTGCAGGGAACCCGGCTGATGATGAAATACGCCGACAAGACGCTGGGCGACTGCGACCTCGGCTTCCAGTACTCCCCGGAACTCTTCAGCGACACCGAGCTGGATTTCTCGCTGGAGGTCTGCGAGGCCGTCATGGACGTGTGGCAGCCGGAACCGGGCCGCGAGATCATCCTCAACTTCCCCACGACCGTCGAGCGCTCCCTGCCCAACGTCTTCGCCGACCAGATCGAATGGCTGAGCCGGAACCTCTCCAGAAGAGAGCACGTCTGCCTTTCGATCCATCCGCACAACGACCGGGGCACGGCCGTGGCCTCCGCCGAGCTGGCTCTCCTGGCGGGCGCGGAGCGGATCGAGGGCTGCCTGTTCGGCAACGGCGAGAGGGCGGGCAACGTCTGCCTGGTCACGCTCGGACTCAACATGTTCACCCACGGGGTCGATCCGGGCATCGACTTCTCCGACATCAACGAGATCCGCCGCACCGTCGAACGCTGCAACGGACTGTCCGTCCATCCGCGGCACCCCTACGGGGGCGACCTCGTCTACACCTCCTTCTCGGGCTCCCACCAGGACGCGATCAAGAAGGGGTTCGACGCCCTGGAGCGCGAGGCCGTCCACCGGGGCGCCGCCGTCGGAGACCTCCCGTGGGAGATGCCGTACCTGCCGCTCGACCCCGAGGACGTGGGCCGGACGTACGAGGCCGTCGTCCGGATCAACAGCCAGTCGGGCAAGGGCGGCGTGGCCTACGTCATGAGCGCCTGGCACGGCCTGAACCTGCCGCGTGACCTGCAGATCGACTTCGCGCACGTGGTCCAGTCGCAGGCCGACGCGGAGGGCGGGGAGATCACGCCCGGCCGGGTCAGGCAGCTTTTCGAGCGCGAGTACCTCTCCAGCTCCGACCTGCCCGTCCCCCTCGCCTCCGGCACCGAGCTGGTGACGACCTCCCTCCATGTCGACGGCGAGAGATTCGACGTCGGCGCGGACAGGGCGGATACCGTCCAGGCCGTCCGGGCGACGCTCACCCGCTGGGGTTTCGACGTGCGGGCCGTCCATCGCACCGGGATCGCCGGCCAGGATCGCGGTCCGGACGCGGACGTGGCCGTCTACGCCGAGTGCCGGGTGGACGGGCGGGTCTCCTGGGGGGTGGGCATCGACCGGGACGTCGAGACCGCGTCCCTCGCGGCGGTGCGTTCGGCCGTCATCAGGGCGCGCCTGAAGCACATGCCCGCCAGGGGCGCGCAGGAGCCGGGGATCGCCGCGCCGCTGGCCGCCGCGGGCGGGTGACGGCCGGCTGCCGTCCGCGGGCGGCAGCGGGCCGGAGCGGGTGATAGCCGGCCGATAACGGATGGAAACCGCACCCGCATAGCGTCTTCATCGTCACCCCATCGGAGAACAGCCGAGATCGAAAGGTGCGAAGACGATGCGGAGAATCCAGCTCAAAAAGCAGAAGGAAAAGGCGCTCGACTCATTGGACCTGCGTACTCCGTCCGGCCGTAAGTTGCGGTTCTGAACCGCCGGGCCCATTTCTCCAAGAGGGAGGCTGATCATGAGCTTGGTCGAAAGAGATGAGGCGTTGGCCTCCCTTGAGGGGCTTCTGGCCAACGCGGTCATGGGCAAGGGAAGGGTCGCGCTGGTGAGCGGCACCGTCGCCACCGGCAAGAGCGAGCTGCTGCACAGCTTCGCGGAGCAGGCCCTCGAACTGGGCGCCCTGCCCGTCACGGCGACGGGGTCGCGCGTCGAGCGCGATCTGCCGCTGGGCGTGCTGCGCCAGCTGATCCAGGACTCGCCGCTGGTGGCGGAGGAGCGTGAGCGGGCCATGGCCCTGCTGGACGAGGGCGCCCGCACCGTGACGCCGTCCGGCTCCCAGGCGGAGCCTCTCGACCATGTCGACGCCCAGATCGTCCACGCCCTGTGCACGCTCCTGCTGGAGCTGTCGGAGCGGTATCCGCTGATGATCGTCGTGGACGACGTGCAGCACGCCGACCGCGCGTCCCTGCTCTGCCTCTCCTATCTGTCGCGGCGGGTGCGGTTCGCCCGGATCGTCGCGGTGTTCAGCCACTCCGACCACGGGTGGTCCAGCGAGACGTTCTTCCAGACCGAGCTGCTGCGCCAGCCGCACTGCCGCCGCATCCAGCTCGCCCCGCTCTCCAGGGCGGGGGTGATGTCCCTGGTCGCCAGGCGGGTGGGGAAGGAGGCCGCCGAGCGGTTCTCCGAGGACTGGTACGCCGTCAGCGGTGGCAACCCGCTGCTGGCCGGGGCGCTGGTGGACGACTACGAGGACTTCCTGCACGCCTCCGGTGGGGAGACGCCCGCGGAGCTCGTCGTCGGCGACCGGTACGGCCAGGCCGTGCTGTCGTGCCTGCGCCGCGGTGAGCCGCAGATGCTCCGGGTGGCCCGCGGGCTCGCCATCCTCGGCGGGCCCGACTCCCTGGCCCAGCTGCTCGGGGTCGGTCCCGCGTCAGTGATCCGGGCGCTGCACTTCCTGACCGTCGCCGGCCTGCTCGCCCTGGGCCGTTTCCGGCACGAGGCGGCACGCACCGCCGTACTGGCCGAGGTGGACTCCGGGGAGTGGGCCGATCTCCACCGGCGCGCGGCGGAGCTGGCCCACGAGGGCGGCGCCTCCACCACGACGGTCGCCGACCACCTTCTCCAGGCCGGCCGGGTCGACGCCCCCTGGGGGGTCTCTGTACTGGAGGACGCGGCCAGGAACGCCCTGCGCGAAGGGCGCGTGGAGTCGGCGGTCGCCTACCTGCGGCTGGCGTGGCGCGAGTGCGTGGACGAGCAGCACCGCATCAAGATCACCACGATGCTCGTGCGCGCCGAATGGCGGATCAACCCCGCCGCACCCGCAGGACACCTGGCAGAACTCGCCGAGGCGATGCAGCGAGGCCATCTCCGGGGGAGCGACGCCGTGGTGCTGGCCCGGGCGCTGCTGTGGCACGGCCGCTTCGAGGACGCGCGGGACGTGCTGGAGCATCTGAACGAGTCGGGGAGCGGTATGGACTCCGAGACGGTGACGGAGCTCGTCATCGCCCGCCCGTGGCTGCGCGCCACCCACCCCCCCTTCCAGGCCCACCTCCAGCAGACGACCGGCGAGCAGGACCGCGCCGCCATCGTGTCGGTGACGGCGAACCGCCGACTGGACGCCGCGCTCGCGCTCGCCGACGTGCTCACCAGAGGGCCGCGCGAGGAGGTCCTGGACGCGGTCGAGCGGATCCTGCGCGGCTGCCGCCTCGACGAGATGTCGATGGACACCGTGGAGAGCGCGCTCCTGGCCCTCACCTACGCCGGGCGGCCCGACCGGGCCGCGCCCTGGTGCGACCTGTTCAGCGCGGAGGCGTCCGCACTGCAGGCCCCGAGCCGCCAGGCGAGGCTCGCCGCCATCCGGGCCGAGATCGCGGTCCGCCAGGGCGACATGCCGGGCGCTGAGCACCACGCGCGCGCCGCTCTGGACATCATCCCCCTGAGCAGCTGGGGCGTCGCCGCCGGCGGGCCGCTGAGCAGCCTCGTCCTGGCCCTGACGGCGATGGGCAAGTACGGCGCCGTGCACGAGTATCTCGACCAGCCCGTGCCCGACGCCATGTTCCGGACCCGGTACGGCCTGCACTACCTGCACGCCAGAGGCCGCTACAGCCTGGCGACCGACCACCCTGCCCTGGCGCTGCGCGACTTCCAGCGCTGCGGCGAGCTGATGGGCAGGTGGGAGCTCGACGTGCCGGGACTCGTCGCCTGGCGGGCCGACGCCGCCGAGGCCTGCCTGCGTCTGGGCCGGCCGGAGCAGGCGCGTCAGCTCGTCGAGGAACAGCTCAGGCGCTGCGGTCCCGCGACGCCCAGGGCGCACGGCGTCGCCATGCGCCTGATGGCCGCCACCGGCAACGCGCGGCAGCGCACCACCCTGCTCCGCCAGGCGGTCGAGCTGCTGCAGTCGGCGGGGGACAGGTACGAGCTGTCCAGGGCGCTGTCCGATCTCGTCAAGGTCTACCAGGACCTCGGCGAGTACCGCCGCGCGGGAATGATCGCGGGCCGGGCGCAGGCCGTGGCCCGGGAATGCGGCATCGGATCGGTGAGCAGGGCGCTGCCCCGGGACGGGGACGGCGGCACCGCGACGCCGCCGGCCGAGCCGGGCACCGTCCTGAGCGACGCCGAGCGCAGGGTCGCCGTCCTGGCGGCCGCCGGATACACCAACCGGGAGATCGCCGGCAAGCTCTACATCACGATCAGCACGGTGGAGCAGCATCTGACCCGGACCTACCGCAAGCTGAACATCACCCGGCGCGCGGACCTGCCGTCCAGCCTCGAATTCAACAGCCCGGTCACCGCCTGAACCGTGTCGGCGGGCTGCGTCGCGCGGGTCCTGCCGCGTCCGGCCGCCGGCACGGTCCGCGCTTCCGGGGCCGATTTTGTAGGGGTGTCAAGAAAAGGACATACCTGATTACCCTTGCGGAATCGGTGTATTTCATAGCTCTGGAGTGATGTACCAGGAAATCCGGTGAGGAGTTCGCGTGACCGTCCCCCCTGCTGCGAAGGCCGCAATGAACCGTCGTTTCCGCAAGGTCCTGATCGCCAATCGTGGTGAGATCGCCGTGCGGATCGCCCGCGCATGCAAGGACGCCGGGCTGGCCAGCGTCGCCGTCTACGCCGACCAGGACCTCGACGCCCTGCACGTCCGCCTGGCCGACGAAGCCCACGCCCTGACCGGCACCACCCCCGCCGACACCTACCTCGCCATCGACAAACTCCTCACCATCGCCCACACCACCGGCGCCGACGCCATCCACCCCGGCTACGGCTTCCTCGCCGAGAACGCCACCTTCGCCCAAGCCGTCATCGACGCCGGCCTCACCTGGATCGGCCCACCCCCAGCCGCGATCACCGCCCTCGGCGACAAAGTCGCCGCCCGCCACATCGCCCACCGCGTCGGCGCCCCCCTCGTGGCCGGCACCCCCGACCCCGTCACCGACGCCGACCAAGCCATCGCCTTCGCCCACCGCCACGGCCTGCCCATCGCGATCAAAGCCGCCTACGGCGGCGGCGGCCGCGGCCTCAAAGTCGCCCGCACCATCGCCGAGATCCCCCACGCCTACGACAGCGCCGTCCGCGAAGCCACCGCCGCCTTCGGCCGCGGCGAATGCTTCGTCGAACGCTACCTCGACCGGCCCCGCCACGTGGAAACCCAATGCCTGGCCGACGCCCACGGCCACGTCGTCGTCATCTCCACCCGCGACTGCTCCCTGCAACGCCGCCACCAAAAACTCGTCGAGGAAGCCCCCGCCC
>NZ_NGFP01000370.1 GCF_002149035.1 Streptosporangium minutum | reverse complement strand
ACCCCCCCTCCACGCCGGACGTCTCCACCCCCGGCGCCGGTACGGCGGGCCGTACGACGGGCAGGTCCGGCCCGCCCAGGCCTCCACGAACGGCCTCGGCGGGGCACGCGAGCGTCCGGGCCATCCGGCCACCGGGAGCGCTGCCCAAGAAGGACGCTCCATCCACAGGCAAGCCATCCGCTGAGAAGTTGTCCACAGATGAGGGTGGCGCGCCTCCGGCGGCGGGCAGACCGGAGCAGACTTCTTCCACGGATCCGAGTGGAGAGCCTGAGGAGGAGACGTGACCGAGGCGCCGTCCTATCTGTCGCCGACCGGGCAGGAGATCGTCTTCCTGCTGCTGGGCGCGGTGGCCGTCGGGTCGGCGCTGCTGGTGGTGACCACCAGACAGCTTGTCCACGCCGCTCTCTGGCTGGTCGTCTGCTTCGGCGCGCTGGCCGGGGGCTACCTGGTCCTGACGGCCGAGTTCGTCGCCTGGGTCCAGGTCTTGATCTACGTCGGCGCGATCGTCGCCCTGCTCCTGTTCGGCATCATGCTCACCCGCGCTCCGATCGGCAGAACCGCCGATCTCGACAGCCGCAACCGGCCGGCCGCCGCGGTCGTGGCGGTCGCCACCGCCGTCGTGCTGGTCACCGTGGTCATCGACGGCTTCCGCACGGCCTACGCCCCTCTGGAGCCCGGCGGGGGCTCGGCGAAGGAGCTCGGCTCCAGCATCTTCCGCAACTGGGTGCTCCCGTTCGAGGCGCTCTCGGTTCTCCTGCTGGCCGCCCTGATCGGCGCCATCGTCCTGTCCCGCACCGACATCCGGGGGAGGGACTGACGTTGCACGTCGTCTATCCGGCTGTCGTCTCGGCGCTGTTGTTCTCCATCGGTGTGTACGGCGTGCTCGCCCGCCGCAACACGATCCTCGTTCTGATGTCCGTCGAGCTGATGCTCAACGCGGTCAACCTCAACCTGGTCGCGTTCGACGTGTGGTTGCGCGACCGGTTGCACGGTGGACAGGTCCTCACGCTTTTCGTCATCGTGATCGCTGCGGCCGAGGTCGGTCTCGGCCTCGCGATCATCCTCGCGCTCTACCGCAACCGCCAGACCGTGGACCTCGACCGCCTCCGCGACCTGGCCGAACCCACCGGCACCGGTGACGGCGCCGCTCGGGACCCTGTCCGAGGGCCGCTCCGAGGGCCGCTCCGAGGGCCGGCCCCCACCGGATCCGGCGGCGCCCTCACCGACTCCGGCCAGGCCGTATCCGAGTCGGCCACCAGGTCGGGTGAGACGTCGTGATCGCCGTCGCCGCTCTCGTCATCCTGCTGCCGTCCGTCGCGGCGGCCACCGGGCTCCTGGGCTCCCGGTTCCCCCGGGGGGTGCGGGGCGGAGCCGCCGACGTGGCCGCGAACCGCCGGGCCGCCTGGATCGCGGTCGTGCCCACCGGGATCTCCACGGTGCTCGCGGTCTGGCTGGCCTACGCCGGCTGGAGCGGCGGTGGCGGCGGGCCGGGCGAGCCGTTCCCCTTCCCCGCCGGGCCCTCCGGCCCGTCCGGGATCGGTGGCGTCACCGGGACACTCGACGTCATCGACACGGGCTCGGTGCCGATCTCCGTCGGGCTGCTCGTCGACGGCCTCTCCGCATCGATCGCGGTGCTGGTCACCGTGGTCGCGCTGGCCGTGCAGATCTACTCGATCGGTTACCTGGGCGACGACCGGCGCTACCCCTCCTACAGCGCCTTCATCAGCCTGTTCACCGGCGCCATGCTCCTGGTCGTCTATGCGGCAGACCTCCTCGTCCTCTACGTGGGCTGGGAGATCATGGGCCTGTGCTCCTACCTGCTGATCGGGCACTGGTGGGAAGACCGGGCCAACTCCCGGGCGGCGGTCAAGGCGTTCCTGGTCACCCGGCTCGGGGACGTGGGCTTCCTGTTCGGGATCTTCGTCCTCGGCACGGCGGCCGGCAGCTTCAGGGTCGCCGACGTCATCGCCAAGGTGCCCGAGATGTCCACCGGCACGATCGTCGCCGCGACCATGCTGCTGCTCGCCGGGGTCGCCGGAAAGAGCGCCCAGGTCCCGCTGCACGTCTGGCTCCCCGACGCGATGGCCGGTCCGACGCCGATCAGTGCCCTCATCCACGCGGCCACCATGGTCGCGGCCGGAATCTTCGTCGTCGCCCGCCTCTATCCGGTCTTCCTCGACGCCGGCCCCACCTTGGACGTGCTCGCGGTCCTCGCCGCGCTCGGCATGCTCGGCGCCGCCCTGGCCGCTCTGGCGCAGGACGATCTCAAACGCGTCCTCGCCTACTCCACGATCAGCCAGCTCGCCTACATGGCCGGTGCTCTGGCCGCCGGATCCGAGAGCGCGGCGATCTTCCATCTGATCACCCACGGCGCTTTCAAGGCCCTGCTGTTCCTCTGCGCCGGAGCGGTGATCCACGCGGTCGGTTCCAACCTCATGAGCACGATGGGAGGGCTCCACAGGGAGCTTCCCATCACTTTCGCCGCGATGACGATCGGCTTCGCCGCCCTGATGGGCCTGCCCCCGGCGAGCGGCTTCTTCAGCAAGGACGAGGTGCTGGTGGCCATGGAGCGCGCCCTGTCAGCAGGGCCGCTCACCGACGCGGCGGCCCTGCTGCTGTACGGCTGCGCGCTGGCCACGATCGCGGTGACCGGCGCCTACGCCACCCGCGCGTGGCTGCGGACCTTCTTCGGGGAGCGTCCCGTCAACGCCCTCCCCGAGCCGGAGCCGGGCACGGCCCACGTCGTCGACGTCCATGAGGCGCCGGCCACCATGCGCTGGCCCATCGTCATCCTCGCCGTTCCCGCCCTGCTCCTGGGCCTGGTGGGCATCACCGGGGTCCACTGGGGCACGGCCGCCCTCAGCGTCGTGGTGGCGCTGCTGGGTGCCGGCGCGGTCTACGCGGCATGGCGCAGTGACCCGCTGGGCGATCCGGCCCGCATGCTCGGCCCCTTCCGCGCCCCCTGCGAGCAGGCCTTCTACGTCGACTCCCTCTACACCGCGCTGTTCGTCCGGCCCGTGCTCGGCCTCGCCCGCATGGTCGCCCGCACCGACGACCGCGTGGTCGACGGCGCGGTCCGTGGTTCGGGCCGGGCCACCGTGAGCCTGGCGGGCCTGGTGCGCCTGGCACAGAACGGCAACGCCCAGATCTATGTGACCGGCCTGCTGGCCGGCGTCCTCCTCATCGCGGTAGGGGCGGTGATCTTCGGGTGAGTTCCCCGTCGCCCTCACCGGCCGCCACTGTGGTGCCGCCGATCCGGCCAGTGACGACGAGCACGATCCCGACCACGCCGCCTGGGTGTGGTAGGGGGATCTGGCCCACGTTCTCCAGAGGTGGTAGAGGCGCCAGGCTCACGCTGTCCCGGGGTGGTAGGGGCGCCAGACTTACGCCGCCTGGGTGTGGTAGGGGGATCTGGCCCACGTTCTCCAGAGGTAGAGGCACCAGGCTCACGCGGTCCGGGTGCAGTGACCGGGTCTCCTCACCCACGCTGCCCGGGGGCGGTAGGAGGATCGGGCTCACGCTGTCCGGGTGGGGTGGACGGATCACGGCCTCGACGCCGAGTGAGGGGGCCGGACCATGAACTGGGTGCTGATCGCGCTTCTGGGGGTGCCGCTGGCAGGGGCGGCCGCTCTGCTCGCACCGTTCGGGAGGGACACCGCCGCCGGGGGGCGGCTGCTCCAGGCGCAAGCCCTGGCCGTCTCCGGGGTCACGTTCGCGCTGTCGGTGGTGCTGGCCGCCGGGTTCGACTACGGTGACGCGGCCCGAGTGCAGTTCTCGACGGATCTGGCCTGGGTCCCGGGGCTGGACCTCAGGTTCCACCTCGGAGTGGACGGCATCTCGCTGCCCCTGGTCGTACTGACCACGCTGCTGGTCTTCCTCTGCTCCGTCTACCTGTGCTGGGGCCGTGCCGACGGGCCCGGACAGCTACTGCGGCCCAAGACCGGCGGTAACCGGCCCCGGGCACTGGTGTTCACGCTGCTCGTCCTCGAAGTAGGCATGATCGGCACATTCGTCGCCCTCGACCTGCTGTTGTTCTTCGTTTTCTTCGAGGTCGTCCTCATCCCGATGTACTTCGTGATCGCCGTCTGGGGCGGACACGCCCGGCGGGCGGCGGCGATCAAGTTCATTCTCTACACACTGCTCGGCTCCGTCGTGCTCCTGCTCGGCCTGCTCCTCATCTGGGCGCAGACCGGCACCCTCGACATGATCGCTCTGGCCCGCGCCCAAGGGACGGGGATGTCGTCCTCGGCGCAGGTGCTCGCCTTCATCGCCGTCGGCATCGGCCTCGCGGTCAAGACTCCGATGTGGCCGCTGCACACCTGGCTGCCCGCCGCCCACACCGAGGCGCCCACCGTCGGCTCGGTGCTCCTCGCGGGTGTCCTGCTCAAGATGGGCACCTACGGCTTCGCCCGCATCGCCATCCCGGTCCTGCCCGACGGTGCCGCGGCCATGGCTCCCTGGCTCGGCGCCTTCGCGGTGATCGGCATCATCTACGGTTCCCTCGCCTGCCTCGCCCAGCGCGACCTCAAACGGATGATCGCCTACTCCTCCATCGGGCACATGGGCTTCGTCCTGCTGGGGTTCGCCACGCTCACCCCGGTCGGCGTCAACGGCGCGCTCTTCGGCAACATCGCCCACGGCCTGATCACCGCCCTGCTGTTCTTCATCGCCGGAGCGATCAAGGATCGCTACGGCACCACCGACATGCCCTCGCTCGGGGGCGGCATGCTGTCGCGTCTGCCGCATCTCGGCTCCCTGCTGACCTTCGCCGCCGTCGCCTCCCTCGGGATGCCGGGTCTGGCGGGTTTCTGGGGCGAGATGCTGGCACTCCTCGGCGCCTACGCACCGGCCGCGGGCCTGTCCCGTCCGCTCTACCTGACCTTCATGGCGCTCGGAGGCCTCGGCACCGTCCTGACCGCCGCCTACTTCCTGCTCATGCTCTCCCGCGTCACCCACGGCCGCTCCGTCGAGACCGTCCACGCCCCGGTGCTCGCCGCGGTGGGCGGAGGAGGCGGCAGCCGGCCGAGGGCCGTCCTGAGGGTCGGGATCGCACGCGTGCGAGACGTCACCGGCTACGAACTGGCCGCCTGGGTGCCGCTGATCGCGCTGATCCTGCTGCTCGGTCTCTGGCCGAAGACGCTCCTGCTCGTCACCGGGCCGGTGGTCCAGACCCTCCTGGGGGCACCGTGATCCAGTCGATCGACTACTACGCGGTCGCGCCGCTGCTGGTTCTCGTCCTCACGGCCGGAGCCGTGCTGCTCCTGGACGCCTTCCTGCCCCGCAGGCCGTACGCGCGTCCCTTGCTCGGGGCGGTCACCCTCACCGGGGTCCTGGGCGCGTTTGGCGTGGTGGTCGCGCAGGCCGTACGGGACGGCGGCCCGATGCGGACCTTCTGCGTGCCCGCCGGGCTCCCCGGCCCCACCAGGGCCGGCATCGGCGCGCTGGACATCGGGACACTCGGATCAGGGCCGGGCGGGCCGGGCGGAGCCGCCTCGGCGCTGTGCTCGTTCGTGGTCGACGACTTCACGCTGGTCTTCGCGGGGCTCGCGCTGGCCGCCGGGGCCGTCGTGGTGCTCCTGTCGATGGCGGAGCTCTCCTCCGGCGACGTCCCCGTCGGAGAGTGGTACTTCCTGCTGCTCTGCACGCTGGTCGGCGCCGTCGCCCTGCCCGCCTCCCGGGACCTGGTCATGCTCGTGGTCGCGCTGGAGCTGGTCTCGCTGCCGGTCTTCGCGCTCACCGCCCTCAGACGCTACGACGGCCGGAGCTCGGAGGCGGCTGTCAAGCTCTTCCTGGTCTCCGTGGTCTCCACGGCGGTGATGCTCTTCGGGGTCTCCCTGCTGTACGGCATGACCGGGACCGTCTACCTCGAAAGGCTGGCCCAGGTCCTGCGCGGGCCCGTCGCGGAGTCCGTGGCCGTACCCGGCCCCGACGCCTACGCCTCCACGCTCCAGATCGCCTACGACCTGCCGCCGGTGCTCATCGTGGCCGTGGTCCTGGTGATCGCCGGGTTCGGCTTCAAGGTCGCGGCGGTGCCGTTCCACGCGTGGGCGGGCGACGTCTACCAGGGAGCTCCGATCCCGGTCGCGGCTCTGCTCTCGGTGATCTCCAAGGCCGCCGGGTTCGCCGGGCTGATCCTCATCCTGGTCGCCGCCCTGCGGGGCCAGATCGCGATCTGGGCTCCGCTGGTCGCGATCATCGCCGCACTGACCATGACCGTCGGCAACCTCCTGGCCCTGCGCCAGCGTCATGCCGTACGCCTGCTCGCCTGGTCCTCGGTCGCCCAGTCGGGCTACATCCTCGCTCCCCTCGGAGTCCGCGACGACGAGGCGGTGAGTGCCTCGATCGCCTATCTGGTGTTCTACGCGGCGATGAACCTCGGGGCGTTCGCGGTGGTCATGCTGGTGTCGCGGCGTGGGGCCCAGGGTGGGCTGGACGACTACCGCGGGCTGGCGTTCCGCAACCCGGCAGCCGGGCTGGCACTGGCCTTCTTCCTGATCTGCCTGGCGGGGCTGCCACCGGGGCTGGCCGGGCTGTTCGCCAAGGTCGTGGTGTTCCGGGAGCTCGTCGACGGCGGCGGGACCTGGCTGGCCCTGGTGATGGCCGCCAACACGGTCGTCGGGCTCTACTACTACGTCGCCTGGGCCACACGGATCTTCACCCCGGTCCCGGTGACCGAGGGCGCCGGCACTCTTGAGGCGGTGGGCGGTGCTCCTGCGGGAGTGAGTGTTCCCTTGACCGAGGACCAGGCGAGCAGGCGTACGGCATGACGCTGGCGCAGGGCCAGGAGGTTGCCGACGGTCATGGTCAGTGCGGCGATGATCGCGACCAGCGGAGCCCAGATCGCGATCT
>NZ_NGFP01000037.1 GCF_002149035.1 Streptosporangium minutum | reverse complement strand
GCCCTCCGGAGCCGTGGCGGCGCCACAGCCGTCCGCCGCCCCCGTGGTCTCCGAGCTGAGCCGTACGGCGGAGCCCTCCGACCGCGACCTCGCCCGGGACGCGCTCCGCGCCGACCTGAGCCGCGAGCGCTTCTACTTCGCGATGACCGACCGGTTCGCCAACGGCGACACCGGCAACGACCGGGGCGGGCTGTCCGGCGACCGGAACGCCACCGGCTACGACCCCACGCACAAGGGCTTCTACCAGGGCGGCGACCTCAAGGGGCTGCTCGGGAAGCTCGACTACGTCAAGAACCTCGGCAGCACCGCGATCTGGATCACCCCGGCGTTCCGGAACCGTCCCGTCCAGGGCACGGGCGCGAACGTCTCGGCCGGCTACCACGGCTACTGGATCACCGACTTCACCCGGATCGACCCGCATCTGGGCACGAACGCCCAGATGAAGCAGCTCGTGCGCGAGGCGCACCGGCGCGGGATGAAGGTCTTCTTCGACATCATCACCAACCACACCGCCGACGTGATCGACTACCGGGAGAAGACCTACTCCTATCGATCGAAGGGGGCCTACCCCTACGTCGACGTCGACGGCAAGCCGTTCGACGACCGGCGATACGCCGGCGGGGACACCTTCCCCGAGGTCGGCACCGGCTCCTTCCCCTACACGCCGGTCGCACCCGAAAACGCCAAGACTCCGTCCTGGCTGAACGACCCGACGATGTACCACAACCGGGGCGACTCCACCTTCAGCGGCGAGAACGACCAGTACGGCGACTTCTTCGGCCTCGACGACCTGTGGACCGAACGGCCCGAGGTCGTCAAGGGCATGACCGACATCTACAAGACCTGGGTGCGCGACACCGGTCTCGACGGCTTCCGCATCGACACCGCCAAGCACGTCGACATGGGGTTCTGGGAGAGGTTCTCCCCCGCCCTGCGCGGCTACGCGGCCGAACTCGGCAACAAGCGGTTCTTCATGTTCGGCGAGGTCTACTCCAGCGAGCCTGCCTTCACCAGCCGCTACTCCACCCGCGGCGGGATGGACGCCACCCTGGACTTCCCGTTCCAGGAGGCCGCCCGCTCCTTCAGCGGCGGTACGGCCGGAGCCGCCAGGCTGGCCCGGCTCTTCGCCGGAGACGACCACCACACCGACGCCGACGGCAACGCGGCGTCGCTGCCGACCTTCCTCGGCAACCACGACATGGGCCGCATCGGCAGGTTCATCGCCCAGGACAATCCGGGCGCCGCCGACTCCGAACTCCTGCGCAGGGACCTGCTCGCCCACGAGCTGATGTATCTCACCCGGGGCCAGCCGGTCGTCTACTACGGCGACGAGCAGGGCTTCACCGGCAAGGGAGGCGACCAGGACGCCCGCGCCTCCATGTTCGCCTCCCGGACCGGCGGCTACCTGAGCGACGACCTGATTGGCACCGACGCCACCCACGCCCAGGACAACTTCGTCCCCGGCCACCCGCTCTACCGGGGCATCTCCGCCCTGGCCAAGCTCCGTGACGCCCACCCGGCCCTGGCCGACGGCGCGCAGGTCGAGCGCCTCTCCGAGGGCGGCGTCTACGCCTTCTCCAGGATCGACGCCAGGGCGCAGGTCGAATACGTCGTCGCCGTCAACAACGCCGAGCGGCCGGCGGCCGTGAACGTGCCGACCTTCTCGGCGGGCGCGGCCTTCACCAAGGTGTACGGCGAGGCCGCCGCGGCGCTCACGACGGGTGCGGACACCAGGCTGGCGGTGACCGTGCCGGCCCTGTCGGCGGTGGTCTACCGGGCCTCGGCGAGGCTCGCCGCCCCGGCGGCGGCCCCGGCGGTCTCGATCGCCCTGCCCGGCGCCGAGATCAGGGGGACCGCCGAGGACGGCCGGATCCCCGTCACCGCTACCGTGCCGGGGACCGGCTTCGACCAGGTGACCTTCGCCGCCAAGGTGGGCGGCGGCTCCTGGCGGGTGCTCGGCACCGACGACGCGCCCAACGCCGTGCCGGGCGGCAGCCGTACCTTCCGCGTCTTCCACGACCTGCGCGGCATCCCGGCGGGCACGGAGATCGCCTACAAGGCGGTCGTAAAGGACTCCGCCGGCAGGTTCGCCTCGGCGACCGCGACGGCCGCCGTCGGCTCCGAGCCCGCCCCGGAGGACCCCGGCGCGGTCAAGCGCGACTGGCTGGTCGTGCACTACCAGCGCGAGGACGCGGACGGCTGGGGCCTGCACGTCTGGGGTGACGTCGACAAGCCGACCGAGTGGGGCAGCCCGCTCCCGCTGACCGGTGAGGACTCCTACGGCAGGTTCGCCTGGATCAGGCTGAAGCCCGGCGCCTCCAACGTAGGGATCATCGTCCACAAGGGCGACGAGAAGGACGGCGGCGACCGCGTCGTCAACCCGGCCAGGACCGGCGAGGTCTGGCTGGCGGCGGGCGACCCCGCCACCCACGCCTCCCGCGCGGCGGCCCAGGGGTACGCGACCGTCCACTACCGCCGCCCCGACGGGAACTACCAGGGCTGGGGCCTGCACCTGTGGGGCGACGGGCTCGCCGACGGAGTGCCCACCGAGTGGGCCGCCCCGCGCCCGCCGGACGGCACCGACGCCTACGGCGCGTTCTGGAAGCTCCCGCTGAAGAACGCCTCCGCCCCGGTGAACCACATCATCCACAGGGGCGACACCAAGGACCCCGGCCCCGACCAGACGTTCACCCCCGCCCTCCAGCCGGACGCCTACGTCGGCTCGGGCGTGGCGAAGGTCCATCCGACCCGGGCCGCGGCCGAGAACGTCGCCATCCTGCATTACCACCGGCCGGACGGGAATTACGAGGGCTGGGGACTACACCTGTGGGGTGACGTGGCCGCTCCCACAGAGTGGGCCACCCCGCTCCAGCCGGCGGGTGAGGACGGATTCGGAATCCACTTCCGCGTCCCCCTGACCGAGGGGGCGAAGAACGTGAGCTACATCATCCACAAGGGCGACGAGAAGGACCTGCCGGACAACCAGGCACTGGACCTCACCGCCGCGGGCCACGAGGTCTGGCGGGTGGCCGCCACCGAGGGCCACCTGCTGCCCCAGCCCCCGGCCCGCGGCGCGGACGCCGACCTGAGCAAGTCGGCGGCCCACTGGATCGACCGGGACACCGTCGCCTGGAAGGTCGAGCCGTCCGCCTCGCTCCACCACTCCCTGGCCTTCTCGGCGAAGGGCGACATCGCCTACGCCAAGGGAGACCTCACCGGCGACCTGCGGATCATCCGGCTGATCCCCGGCGAGCTCACCGACGCCCAGAAGGCCAAGTGGCCGCACCTGGCCGGCTACGCCGCGCTGAAGGTGGACCCGCGCGACGCCGGCCTGACCGGCGAGGCGCTGCGCGGTCAGGTCGTGGCCGTCGAGCGGGACGCCTCGGGCGTCCCGCTCACCGCCACCGGCGTGCAGATCCCCGGCGTGCTCGACGACGTCTACGCCAAGGCGGCCGGCGTCGAGCTCGGCCCGGTCTGGCGCGGCACCCCCAGGCTGTCGGTCTGGGCGCCGACCGCCCGGAAGGTCGAGCTGGCGCTCCACCGCGACGCCGCGGGCGGCGGCCGTACCGTCCACGAGATGCGGCGCGACGACGAGACCGGCGTCTGGTCGGTGCGGGGCCTGCCCTCATGGAAGGGGCGCTACTACACCTTCCTGGTCACGGTCTACTCGCCCGCGGCGGGCAAGGTCGTCACCAACGAGGTGACCGACCCCTACAGCCTGTCGCTGGCCGCCGACTCGGTCCGCAGCCAGGTGGTGGACCTGTCCGACCGGTCCCTGGCGCCCGGCGGCTGGTCCTCCCTGGCCAAGCCCAAGGCCGTCACCCAGGACCGGGCGTCGGTCTACGAGCTGCACGTGCGTGACTTCTCCGCCTCCGACGCCTCGGTCCCGGCGGACCGGCGGGGCACCTACGCGGCGTTCGCCGGGGACGGCGCCGGGATGAAGGAGCTGCGCAAGCTCGCCGAGGACGGCCTGACCCACGTGCACCTGCTGCCGGTCTTCGACATCGCGACCGTCCCCGAGAGGAGGTCCGACCGCGCCGAGCCGGACTGCGACCTGGCCTCGATGCCCGCCGACTCCGACCAGCAGCAGGCCTGCGTCGCGAAGGTCGCGGCCAAGGACGCCTTCAACTGGGGATACGACCCGCGGCACTACACCGTGCCCGAGGGCTCCTACGCGTCCGACCCGGACGGCTCCGGCCGGATCAAGGAGTTCCGGGGCATGGTGGCGGGGCTGAACGGGGCCGGGCTGCGGGTGGTCATGGACGTGGTCTACAACCACACCCACGCCGCCGGTCAGGACCCCACCTCGGTGCTCGACCGCATCGTGCCCGGCTACTACCACCGGCTGCTCGACGACGGCGCCGTGGCCACCTCCACCTGCTGCGCCAACACCGCGCCCGAGCACGCGATGATGGGCAAGCTCGTCGTCGACTCCGTCGTCACCTGGGCCCGCGACTACAAGGTGGACGGCTTCCGGTTCGACCTGATGGGCCACCACCCGAAGGCGAACATGCTCGCGGTCCGCAAGGCCCTGGACCGGCTGACCCTCGCCAAGGACGGCGTGGACGGCAAGTCGATCATCCTGTACGGCGAGGGCTGGAACTTCGGCGAGGTGGCCGGGGACGCCCGCTTCGAGCAGGCCACCCAGCTCAACATGGCGGGCACCGGGATCGGCACCTTCAGCGACCGCCTGCGTGACGCGGTGCGCGGCGGCAGCCCCTTCGACGCCGACCCCCGGGTCCAGGGCTTCGGCTCGGGCCTGGCCGGCGCGCCCAACGGATCGCCGGCCAACGGCACGGCCGAGCAGCAGCGGGCCCGCCTCCTGGGCTACCAGGACCTGATCAAGGTGGGACTCACCGGCAACCTGCGCGACTACACCTTCACCGCCTCCGGCGGCAGGCAGGTCAAGGGCTCGGAGGTCGACTACAACGGCTCCCCGGCCGGCTACACCGCCTCGCCCGGCGAGGTCGTGACCTACGTGGACGCCCACGACAACGAGACGCTGTTCGACGCCCTGGCCTACAAGCTGCCGCAGGCGACCACGATGGCCGACCGGGTGCGGATGCAGTCGCTCTCCCTGGCCACGGCCGTGCTGGCGCAGGGCACCTCCTTCATCCACGCGGGCAGCGAGCGGCTGCGCTCAAAGTCGCTCGACCGCAACTCCTTCGACTCCGGCGACTGGTTCAACCGGCTGCTGTGGGACTGCTCGCAGGGCAACGGCTTCGGCGCCGGCCTGCCGCCCAGGGCCGACAACGAGGACAAGTGGGCCTACGCCAGGCCGCTGCTCGCCGACCCGGCGCTCAGGCCCGACTGCGCCTCGATCGGCTCCGCGCGGGCCAGGTACGGCGAGCTGCTGAGGATCCGTTCCTCCTCGCCCGCCTTCGCGCTCGGCTCCCTGGCCGAGGTGCAGAAGCGGCTGACCTTCCCCGCCGGCGGCGCCGAGGAGACCCCGGGGGTCGTCACCATGCACCTGGACGCCTCGGGCATCGACCCGCGCTGGAAGTCGATCACCGTCGTCTTCAACGCGACCCCCGAGACGCAGCCGCAGACCGTGGCCGCGCTGAAGGACGCCCAGGTGACGCTCCACCCCGTCCAGACGGCCGGCGACGACGCCGTCGTGAAGCAGTCGACCTTCGATCCCGCCACCGGCACGCTGACGGTCCCGGCCCGCACGGTGGCCGTCTTCGTGCGTTCCTGACCGGAAAAGAGCTCGGGCCGGGTGTTGCAGCACCCGGCCCGATCAAGGGAACCCGTCCACAACCCTGGAGGCCCCCCGCATGAGATCCTACAAAGTCATTGTCACCACAGCGTTAAGCGCCCTGGCAAGCGCCGTCGTGGTGGTGCCCACCGTGCTCAGCGCCCCCGCCCAGGCGGCACCGCCCGCGCCCGGCCCGATCGTCAAGCTGTGGAACTGGAACTGGAACTCGGTCGCGCGCGAGTGCACCGACGTGCTCGGCCCCGCCGGGTACGGCGCGGTCCAGGTCTCCCCGCCCAGCGACTCGATGAGCAAGGGCGGCTCGGTCTGGTGGGACGTCTACCAGCCCGCCCGCTACACCCTCAACAGCAAGTTCGGCGACGAGAACGCGTTCAGGAACATGGTCAGGGCCTGCCACGACGCGGGCGTCAAGGTCCACGCCGACGTGGTCGTCAACCACATGACCGGCCAGGGCAGCAGAAGCTACGGCGGCTACGACTTCGGTAAGTACGACTACCCCGGGCTCTACTCCTCCTCGGACTTCCACTCCCCCGCCTGCGCGATCAACGACGGCGACTACGTCAACGACGGCCGGCGGGTGCAGAACTGCGAGTTGGTCGGCCTGTCCGACCTCAACACCGGCTCCGAGTACGTCCGCGACCAGATCGCCGGCTACCTCAACAAGCTGACCGACCTCGGCGTGGACGGCTTCCGCGTCGACGCCGCCAAGCACATCGCCCCCGGCGACCTGGCGGCGATCAAGTCCAGGCTGAGGGGCTCGCCGTACATCCACCAGGAGGTCATCGAGGGCCCGAACGAGGCGGTCAAGCCGAGCCACTACACCGGGATCGGCGACGTCCACGAGTTCGTGTACGGCCGCAAGATGAAGGAGCAGTTCACCGGCCAGATCAAGTGGCTGCAGAGCTTCGGCCAGAGCTGGGGCCTGTCGGTGCCCAGCGACAAGGCCGTGGTCTTCGTCGACAACCACGACACCGAGCGCAACGGCTCCACCCTCAACTACAAGTACGGCGACGCCTACAAGCTGGCCAACGTCTTCATGCTGGCGTGGCCGTACGGCACGCCGCGCGTCTACTCCGGCTTCACCTGGAGCAACGCGGAGGGCGGCCCCCCTTCGGCCAACGGCGGCTTCGTCACCGACGCCGACTGCGGCAACGGGCGGTGGACCTGCTTCCACCGCCGGATGAGCGGGATGGTCGGCTTCAACCGGGCCGTCGCGGGCACCTCGGTCGGCAACTGGTACGACAACGGCAACAACGTGATCGCCTTCAGCCGCGGCGGCAAGGGCTGGGTCGCGATCAACAACGAGGGCGGCTCCGTCACCCGGACCTTCAGCACCGGTCTGCCCGCCGGGACCTACGCCGACGACCTGGGCGGCGGCCCGGTGACGGTCGGCTCGAACGGCACCGCCTCGGTGACCGTCCCCGCCAAGGGCGCGGTCGCCATCCACACCGGTGGCGTCAGGCCGACCGACCCGCCGACCGGTGACGCCACCGTCTACTACTCCACCGCCTGGACCGGCGCCAACATCCACTACCAGCCCACCGGCGGCAGCTGGACCCCCGTCCCCGGCGTCGCCATGGACGAGACCGCCTGCGCCGGCTGGAAGAAGAAGACCGTCGACCTCGGCACCGCCACCGGACTCAAGGCCGCCTTCAACAACGGCTCCGGCACCTGGGACAACAACGGCGGCCGCGACTACGCCATCGGCACCGGGACCGTGAAGGTCTCCGGCGGCCAGGTCACGGCCGGTAACCCCTGCCCAGGTGGGGGGCCGACCGAGCCGCCCGGCAAGCAGGCCGTCGTCTACTTCCACAAGAAGACCAAGGGCTGGAACGCCGCCAACATCCACTACCAGCCCACCGGCGGGACCTGGACCCCCGTCCCCGGCGTCGCCATGGACGAGACCGCCTGCGCCGGCTGGGCCAAGAAGACCGTCGACCTCGGCACCGCCACCGGACTCAAGGCCGCCTTCAACAACGGCTCCGGCACCTGGGACAACAACGGCGGCGCCGACTACGCCATCGGCACCGGACTGACCACCGTCAAGGACGGGGTGGTGCGCGCCAACGCCACCGAGCCGTGCACCCCCGAACCTCCGGACACCACCGCCCCCTCCGTCCCCACCGGGCTGACCGCCACGGCGGAGGGCACCACCGTCAAACTGAGCTGGAACGAGGCCGGCGACGACATCGCGGTGACCGGTTACGAGATCACCCGCAGGAAGGGCTCCGAGGCCCCGGTGACGCTCACGACGGGCACCAACACCGTCTACACCGACGCCCGCCTGGAGGCGCGGACCACCTACGCCTACACGGTCAAGGCCCGCGACGCGGCGGGCAACCGGTCCGGGGCGAGCACCGAGGCGGCGGCGAAGACCGGCGACGCCCCACCGGAACCGGCCAAGGGGTCGCCACTGGGCGGCGACCCGCGCGAGGACTCCATCTACTTCGTGATGACCGCCCGCTTCAACGACGGCGACACCTCCAACAACCGGGGCGGCGGCCAGCACACCGTCTCGGGCAACGCCAGGAACAACGACCCGATGTTCCGCGGCGACTTCAAGGGCCTGATCGACAAGCTCGACTACATCAAGGGCCTCGGCTTCTCCGCGCTGTGGATCACCCCGGTCGTGCTCAACCGCTCCGACTACGACTTCCACGGCTACCACGGCTGGGACTTCCACCGCGTCGACACGCGGCTGGAGACCCCCGGCGCGACCTACCAGGACCTGATCGACAAGGCGCACGCCAAGGGCATCAAGATCTTCCAGGACGTGGTCTACAACCACAGCTCCCGCTGGGGCGCCAAGGGGCTGTACGTCCCCCCGGTGTGGGGCGCGCGTGACGAGCAGTGGAAGTGGCTCTACAGCGAGAAGGTCCCGGGCAAGGAGTACGACCCGATGGAGGAGCACCAGGGCGACGACCCGGAGATGACGGCCAGACAGAACGAGATGGCCAAGGGCAGGCCGTACAACGGCGACCTGTGGTCCACCGCGGCCCCGGCGGGCAACACCTGCGGGGACTACGGCACGCCCACCCAGTGGAAGAGCCCCGAGGGCTTCACCATCCACAACTGCCAGTGGCCCAGCCCCACCTCGGGCATGTTCCCCGCCGAGTACTACCACCGGTGCTGGATCGGCAACTGGGAGGGCTCGGACTCCAAGAGCTGCTGGCTCCACGACGACCTGGCCGACCTCAACACCGAGAACAAGGCGGTGCAGGACTACCTGATCGACGCCTACAACAAGTACATCGACATGGGGGTCGACGGCTTCCGCGTCGACACCGCCGTGCACGTCTCGCGGCTGATGTGGAACCGCCGCTTCCTGCCGGCCCTGCAGCAGCACGCCGTGGCCACGCACGGGGACAAGGGCAAGGACTTCTACGTCTTCGGTGAGGTCGGGGCGTTCGTCAACGACAAGTGGAACCGCGGCTCGGTCAACCACTCCGCGCAGTTCTACACCTGGAAGGAGCGCAGGGAGTTCAGCCCCGACGACGCCAGGGCGGTCGTCGAGCAGTTCGACTACGAGAACCTGATGGGCACCGGCAACCAGCCCACCACCGACAACGCCTTCCTGCGCGGCAACGCCTACCACGCGCCCGACCACTCGAAGTTCTCCGGCATGAACGTCATCGACATGCGCATGCACATGAACTTCGGCGACGCGCCCAACGCCTTCAACAACGGCAAGGACTCCGACGACAGCTACAACGACGCCACCTACAACACCGTCTACGTCGACTCCCACGACTTCGGCCCCAACAAGTCCAACGAGCGCTACACCGGCGGGACCGACGCGTGGGCGGAGAACATGTCGCTGATGTGGACCTTCCGCGGCATCCCGACGCTCTACTACGGCTCGGAGATCGAGTTCCAGAAGGGTCAGCGGATCGACTGCGGGCCCACCTGCCCGCTGGCGACCACCGGCCGCGCCTACTACGGCGACCACCTCGCGGGCAGCGTCACCGCCTCCGGTTTCGGCGTCGTCTCCTCGGCCACCGGCGCGGTGGCGCAGACGCTGGACAAGCCGCTGGTCAAGCACGTGCAGCGGCTCAACCAGATCCGCCGGGCCATCCCGGCACTGCAGAAGGGGCAGTACTCGACCGAGGGCGTCACCGGCCAGATGGCCTACAAGCGCCGCTTCACCCAGGGGTCGGTGGACAGCTTCGTGCTGGTCTCGGTCTCCGGGGGCGCGACCTTCACCGGCGTCCCGAACGGCACCTACGTCGACGCGGTCACCGGTGACAGCAAGGCCGTGACCGGCGGGACGCTCACGATCGCCGGCGGCGGCAAGGGCAACATGCGGGCCTACGTCCTGTCACTGCCGGGCAACCCGGCGCCCGGCAAGGTCGGCACGGCGGGGCCGTACCTGAGGTAGGACACGGTCCGCCGGCGGCGACGGCCGCCGGCGGACCCCCGGGGCCACCGGCCCGCTCGGCGACCACGCACAGGTGACCGACGTGTCCCATCGCGACGCTGCCCACCTGGGAGAACTACGGGACATCACGTCACACCGGGTAACCGAAATCCCACTCAAGGACAACTTGTCCCAATCAATACCGTTAAGGTAACAAAAAGATCTTTGCCCTACCTTGCTAGAACCCCCTTTGTCACCCTTGCCGTCGTACGGCCTGTGCCCCCTTTTCCGTACACCAAGAGGAGATCAAAGGTGGCTGGCAAACTCGCCCTGCTCGAACCTGTCCACAAGGCCTTCGAGCAGCAGGCGCGACGGACCCCGGAGCGCACGGCGATCATCGCGGGAACGATCCACACGACCTACACCGGCCTCAACGCTCAGGCCAACCGGATAGCGCACGAACTCGTCTCCCGGGGAGTACGGCGAGGCTCGACCGTCGGCGTGTGCCTGAACCGCGACGAGACGCTGATCGCGGCGCTGCTGGGCGTCTGGAAGACCGGCGCCGCCTACGTGCCGCTGGACCCGGCCTATCCGGCCGACCGTCTTGAGTTCATCATCGAGGACGCCGGAGTGTCACACGTGGTGACCTCCGCGGCGCTGGCGGAGCGGCTGCCGGGGCGCGACCTCATCCTGGTGGACAAGATCGGCAACCGTTCGCAGGACGATCCGGACCTGCCGAGCGACCCGGCCGACCTGGCCTACGTCATGTACACCTCCGGCTCGACCGGCCGCCCCAAGGGCGTCGTGATCGAACACCGCAACGTGATGACGCTGCTGCGCTGGGACGCCGACCACTTCACCGCCGAGGAGCTGGCCGGGTTCCTCGCCTCGACCTCGGTCTGCTTCGATCCGTCCGTCCCCCAGCTCTACCTCCCCCTGCTGCTGGGCGGCACGGTGATCATGGCGGAGAACCCCCTCGCACTGCACACTCTGCCCGCCAGGGACGAGGTCACGATGATCAGCGCGGCGGCCTCGGCGCTGACCGCGCTGCTGCGGGAGCCGCTGCCCCCGGGTGTGCGCACGGTGCTCTCCAGCGGCGAGCCGGTGAGCCGGGCGCTGGCCGACCGCGTCTTCGCCAACCCCGGCGTGCGGCGCATGATGAACCTGTACGGGCCGACCGAGTGCACCGTGCACTGCTGCGCTCACGAGATCTCCAGGGACCAGACGGGCGAGCCGCCGATCGGCACGCCGTACGCCTGGTCGGAGCTGTCGGTGCGCGGCGCCAGCGGCGAGGCGCTCGGCGACGGCGAGCTCGGCGAGCTGTGGGTGGCCGGGCCGCTGGTCGGCCGAGGCTACCTGAACCGGCCCGAGCTGACCGCCGAGCGGTTCGTGACCGACGCCGGAGGCGTGCGCCACTACCGCACCGGCGACCTGGTCCGCAGAGAGGGCGGAGTCCACTTCTACGAGGGGCGGATCGACGACCAGGTGAAGGTCGCGGGCTTCCGCGTCGAGCTGGGCGAGGTGCAGGGCAGGCTGGTACGCCATCCGCTGGTGAACCACGCCGTCGTGCTCGCCCCCGTCGACGAGGAGGGCACCCGGCGGCTGGTCGCCTACGTCGAACCGGCCGGTCCCGGCCTCGACGACGGGCGATTGCGGTCCTGGCTACGCGACTGGCTGCCCGACTACATGATCCCCTCCAGGATCGTGTTCCTCGACGCCATCCCCGTGGGCCCCACGGGGAAGGCCGACCGCTCCCGGCTTCCCGCGGTGACGTTCTCCTCCACCCGGGACTCCTCCGCCCCGGCCTCCTCCGCCACCGTGGACGCGGCCGGGAACGAGTACGTCGCCCCCCGCGACGAGACCGAGCTGCGGCTCACCGCCATCACCGCCGAGGTGCTCGGCGCCGATCGGGTCGGCGTCCACGACCACTTCCTCGACCTGGGCGGGCACTCCCTGGCCGCCGCCAAGATCTGCGCCAGGATCGAGCACGCGCTCGGGGTCCACGTCCCGCTGACGACGTTCCTGGCCCGGCCCACGGTCGCGGAGCTGGCGTCGTACGTCGCCGAGGCCGCCCCGGCCGCCGTGACGCCGCTGGTCCGCCATACCGGGCGGAGCCGCTACCCGCTGACCGAGGACCAGCGCGGCATGCTCCTGCTGCGCGAGGTCAGCCACAACCCCGGCGCCACCGCCATCGCCTTCCGGCTCGGGCTGCGCGGCCTCACCTCGGCGGAGCCGCTGCGGGCCGCGTTGGACGCGATCGTACGCCGCCACGAGGCGCTGCGCGCCGTCGTCGTGGACAACACGACCGTCGAGGTCGGGCCGCCGGTGGCGGTGCCGCTGGACGAGCACCGCCCGGCTTCGGCGGAGGAGGCCGACGCGCTGCGGCGGGCAGCGGTCGCCCACGACTTCGACGTCACCCGGGTGTCGCCGCTGCTGCGGGCCACCCTGCTGTGGTCGGAACCGGACAGCGCGGAGCTGGTGCTCCTCACCGACCACACCGCGTTCGACGGCTGGTCGCTGGGGATCGTCATGCGGGAGCTCCTCGACGGGCTCACCCACTCCGGCGGCGTCCCGGAGCCGCCGTTCCAGCTCGGCGATGTCGCGCTGCGCGAGCAGGCGACCGCCAGAGACGCCGAGGCGTTGCGGGCCTTCTGGGCCGAGGAGCTCGCCGGGGCGGTCCCGCCGTACGAGCTGCTGCCCCGCCCGGACGACGGCCCCAGCCGCCTGCGCGGCGAGCGCCTGGTGCGCCCGATCGACCCGGCGACGACCGCGCGGGTCGGCGAACTCGCGGCCGACTGCGGCGCCACCCCGTTCGCCGTCTACCTGACCGTGCTCGGCATGCTGGTCGCCGGGCTGACCGACCGGCGGGACGTCGTCCTCGGCGCCGCCGTGGCCGATCGCGCCGACCCCGGCCTGGAGGCCGTGGTCGGCGTGCTGGTCGACGTGGTGCCGGTGCGGCTGCGCCTGGAGGACGGGCTGTCGCTGCGCGCGGCCGTACGGCACGCGGGAGCCGTGACCGCCCGGGTGATGGACCACCGCGCGCTGTCCGCGTGGGAGCGGGCCGAGGCCAGCGGCGTCGAGCGCCCGCCCGGCGCGGTGCTGACACCTGTCACGCTCTCGATCCAGCCGTCGGAGGTCCCCCTCTCCCTGGAGCGCGAAGGCGTGGGCGTGGACCTGATCGGCGAGCTGGACGCGGGCAGCGCCCAGGCGCCGCTGATCGTTTACGTCAACGCCACGGCGGCCGGGCCCGAGCTCCAGGTTGAGTACGACGTGGAGTATCTGGACCGGGCCGGGGCCGAGATCCTCACCGACCGGCTGGTCCGCCTGCTGGTGGACGCGCTGGCCCACCCCGACCGGTCGCTGTCGGCGTTCGAGGTGGTCGGCGCCGAGGAGCGGGCGGCGCTGCTGGCCGCGGGGACCGGCGTGCCGCTGCCCGCCGACGTGCCGCGGACCGTGGTGGAGGCGGTGCTGGAGCAGGCGGTACGGCGCCCGCACGCCCCGGCGGTCGTCGACGCCGACGGCGTCCTCACCTACGGCGAGCTGGCCGGCTGGTCGCGACGGGTGGCCGCGGCGCTCGGCCCGACGGCCGCGGGCGCCTGCGTGGGCGTGTGCCTGCCCCGCGACCGGTACCTGCCCGCGGCGCTGCTGGGCGTGCTGCTCGCCGGTGCCGCCTACGTTCCGCTCGACCCCGGCCACCCGCTCCGGCGGCTCCGCCACCAGGTCGACGACTCCGGCATCAAGATGATCATCGCGGCGGGCGAGGGGCTGGCGGTGGCCGGGAAGCTGGGCGACACCGTCGTCGATCTGGCCGGACTGCCCTCGGCGGAAGCCGTACGGGACGGGGCGGATCCCGATGATCCCTCACGGGTGGAACCCCGCGACCTCGCCTACGTCCTCTACACCTCCGGCTCCACCGGCAGGCCCAAGGGTGTCGAGGTCACCCACGCCAACCTCGCCGCGTTCGTCGCCTCGATGACGATCGCCCCGGGGATCAGGCCCGACGACGTGATGCTCGGCCTGACGCCGTTCTCGTTCGACGTGTTCGGCTTCGACCTGTGGGTGAGCCTCTGCCACGGCCTGCGGCTGGAGCTGCTGGGCCGTGACGACGCGCTCGACGGGCGGGCCGTCGCGCGGCGGATCGAGGAGGCGGGGGTCACGCTGATGACCGCGACCCCGACGACGCTGCGCATGCTGGTCGCCTCCGGCTGGCACGGCGGGGACGTGCGCGTGGTCAGCATCGGCGAGGTGCTCGACCCCGCCCTCGCCGGTGACCTGCTGGAGCGGGTCGCCGAACTGTGGAACGCCTACGGCCCCACCGAGACCACGATCTACTCCACCATGCTCCAGATCACGGCCCCGGTCGGCGACCAGGTGCCGATCGGCACGCCACTGGCCGGGGAGCGGGCCTACGTGCTCGACCGGGCAGGTCGCGTGCTGCCCGCCGGAAGGCCCGGCGAGCTGTGGATCGGCGGCGCCGGCGTGGCCAGGGGTTACCGGGGCCGGCCGGAGCTGACCGCCGCGGCCTTCACCGAGGACCCGCTGGGCGGGCGCCGCTACCGTACCGGCGACCTGGCCCGCTGGCGGCCCGACGGCACGCTCGACTTCCTCGGCCGCCGGGATCAGCAGGTGAAGGTCCGCGGCCACCGGATCGAGCTGGGCGAGATCGAGACCGTGCTCCGCGAGAACGTCGCCGACGCGGCCGTGACCGTGTATGGAGGCGACCACCTGGTCGGCTACCTCGTCGCGCCACCGGGGACCGACACCGACGAGCTGGAGTGGCGTCTGAGCTCCCGGCTCCCCGACTACATGGTTCCCCGCCGCTGGGTGCTCCTGGATGCCCTGCCCGTCACGGCCTCCGGCAAGGTGGACCGCACCGCTCTGCCCGAACCCGGCGGTGAGGCCTCGCGGGTGTCACCGAGCACCGAGGCCGAGCTGCTGGTCGCCGAGGTGTGGTCCGCCGTGCTGGACCGCTCCGACCTCGGCGCGCACGACGACTTCTTCGCACTCGGCGGTCACTCCGTGACCGCCGCCCTCGTGACGGCCCGGCTGAGCGACGCCCTGGACCTGCGGGTGCCCGTGCGCCTGCTGTTCGAACGGCGGAGGCTGGCCGACTACGCCGCACGGCTCGAGGCCCTGCTGCTGGCCGACCTGGAGGCGGATTCATGACCGAGCTTGTCGAGACCATCAGCAGACACGGCGGCTTGGTCGCGAGACCGGCGAAGGAGATCTCATGACCATCAGCGACGAGCGCCGGAGCGCCCTCGCGGCCCGGCTGTCGTCCGCGCGCCGCACCGCCGCCCAGGCCGCCCCGGCGATCCCCGCCAGGGAGGCGACCGGCGGTCCCGCTCCGCTGTCGCCCGCCCAGGCACGGCTGTGGTTCCTCGCCCAACTCGACGACCGGGCCGCCTACAACGTGCCCGCCGCCGTACGGCTGCGCGGCCCGCTGGACACCGCCGCGCTGCTGGGCGCCGTACGCGACCTCGCGGACCGGCACGAGGTGCTGCGCAGCCTGGTAACCGACGAGGGCGCCACCCCGGTCGACGCCGACCGGGTCCCGATCATGGTCGAGGACCTCGACGACCACGATCTGCTGGAGGCGCGGCTGCAGGAGGAGCTCGCTCGCCCGTTCGCGCTGGACTCCGAGCCGCCCGCCCGCGCCCTGCTGCTCCGCCTCACCGGCGCCGACGAGCACGTCCTGGCGCTGACCGTGCACCACATCGCCTTCGACGCCTGGTCGCGGAACCTGGCGCTGGCCGAGCTGGCCGCCCTGTACGCGGCACGGCTCGGCACGGCCGAGCCGCCCGCATCGCCGAAGGTGCAGTACGCCGACTACGCGGCCTGGCTGGCCGGGCGGCCGGAGGGCGACCTCGCCTGGTGGACCGAGCGGCTGGCCGGCCTCGAACCGGTTCTGGACCTGCCGGTGGACCGCGCCCGGCCGTCGGTCGCCGACTGGTCGGGCGCCACCGTCCCGGTACGGCTGGCGCCCGCGCTGACCGCCAGGGTCCGCGAGGTCGCCGCCGAGACCGGCTGCACGCCGTTCATGGTGCTGCTGGCCGCCTGGCAGGAGCTGCTGGGCCGGATCTCCGGCACCGACGACGTGCCGGTCGGCGTGCCCGAGGCGGGACGGCTCCACCCCGACACCACGCGCATGCTCGGCTGCTTCGTCAACACGCTCGTGCTGCGCGGCGACAGGTCCGGCGAGCCGACCGGCCGCGAGCTGCTGGCCCGGACCAACGGCGCCGTGCTGGACGCCCTCACCCACCGCGACGTGCCCTTCGAGCGGATCGTGGAGCACCTGCACCCCGACCGCAGCCTCGCCACCACGCCGATCTTCCAGGTGCTGCTCAACGTCCTGGACGACCCTCCCCGGCCGCTGGAGTTCCCCGGCCTGACCGCGGAGCACGTGCAGGCCCCGCCGCGCACCGCCAAGTACGACCTCAACCTCGCCTTCGTCAACGACGGGGACGAGTACGACGGCGAGCTCACCTACCGCACCGACCTGTTCGACGAGGCGACCGTGCGGCGCATGACCCGCTGGTACCTGAACCTGCTGGAGGGCATGCTCGCCGACCTGGACGCGCCCGCGGCGGCCGTGCCGCTGGAGCCGGTGACCGGGCCCGTCGTCGCGGGCACGCGGCTGCGGATGGACCTGACCCGGCCGCTGCACGCGGTGATCGGCGACCGGATACGGCGGACGCCGGAGGCGACCGCCGTGGTGGACGCCTCCGGGTCGCTCACCTACGGCGAGGTGGACCGGCTCGCCGACCGGCTGGCCCGCCACCTGGCCGCGGCCGGGGTGCGGCCGGACGAGCCGGTCGGTGTGCTGGTGGACCGGCACACCGGGCTGGTCCCCGCGCTCCTCGGCGTGCTGCGGGCGGGCGGCGCCTACATGCCGATGGAGCCCGCCTACCCCGACGACCGCCTCGCCTACATGATCGAGACGTCCGGGGCGCGCGTCGTGCTGGCCGACCGCGAGCACGCCGGCCGGGTCCCCGGCGCGCTGGTCCTGCCCGACCTGCTGGCTGACGGGCCCGACGAGCCCCTGGAGGTCGACGTCACCCCCGGCCACCTGGTGCATGTGATCTTCACCTCGGGCTCCACCGGGCGGCCCAAGGGCGCCGCGATCGAGCACCGGTCGGCGCTGCACTACCTGCACGGCCTGGCCGAGCTGGTGCCCGACGCCTACTCCTCTTACGGTGTAGTCTCCACGATCGCCTCCGACCTGGTGATGACCTGCCTGTACGGCGCGCTCGTCCGGGGCGCCGCGGTCCATCTCGTGGACCAGGACGCCGCCACCGACCCGGAGGCGTACACCGCCTATCTCGCGGCGCATCCCGTCGATGTGATCAAGATGGTGCCCAGCCATCTGGAGTTGCTGGCCGCCCACGGCGACCTGGCCCGGATGCTGCCGCGCCGGCTGCTGATCCTCGCCGGCGAGGCGACGTCGTGGGAGCTGGCCGAACGCGTCCGCGCGGCCCGCCCCGACCTGGAGGTGCAGATCCACTGCGGACCGACGGAGACGACGGTCTCGGTGCTCGGCGGCCGGGTGCCCGGCACGCCGTCGGGGTCGGGGTCGGTCCCGCTGGGCCGTCCGCTGCCCGGCGTCGAATGCCACATCGTCGACCCCGCGGGCCGTCCGCTGCCCGCCGGGGTGCCGGGCGACCTGTGGGTGGCGAGCCCCAGCCTGGCCCGCGGCTATCTGAACCGGCCCGACCTGACCTCCGAGCGGTTCGTCCCCGACCCGGTGACCGGGACCGGCCGCTGCTACCGCACCGGCGACCGGGTCCGGCTCAACTCCGCCGGACTCGTGGAGTTCCTCGGCCGGGTCGACGACCAGGTCAAGATCAGGGGCTTCCGGGTGGAACTGGGCGAGGTGAAGGCCGCCCTGCAGGAGCAGCCCGGCGTCGCCGAGGCCGCGGTGCTGCCGGTCGGCGAGGGCCGCTCCCGGCGGCTGGCCGCCTGGGTCGCGCCCGCCTCCGCGGACCTCGCCGCGGTCCGGGCGGGGCTGCGCGAGCGGTTGCCCGACTACATGGTCCCGTCCGTGTTCGTCGTCCTCGACGAGCTGCCGCTCACCCCGCTGGGCAAGGTCGACCGGGCCCGCCTGCCGGTTCCGGAGGCGGCGCCCGCCGCGGAGCGGGTGGCGCCGAGCACACCGACCGAGCTGCGGATCGCGGCGGTGTGGGCGGACATCCTGGGCGTGGAGGACGTCGGCGTCGACGACGACTTCTTCACGCTGGGCGGCGACTCCTTCCGCGCGGTGCGGGCGGTCCGGGAGATCGACCCGGCGCTGCGGGTGATCGACCTGTTCACCCGGCCCACGGTCCGCGAGCTGGCCGCTCACCTCGACGGCGGCGCCGAGGCCCCGGCCGGGCTGCTGCACCGTCTCGGCGGTCCGCGTACGGCGACGCGCACCCTCGTCTGCCTGCCCTACGGCGGCGGTTCGGCCGCCGCCTACCGGCCGCTCGCCGCCGAGCTGGCCCGCACCTCCCCCGGCACGGCGGTGCTCGCCGTCGAACTGCCCGGGCACGACCCGGCCCGGCCCGGCGAGGACATGCTGCCGATGCCGGAGCTGGCCGACCGGATCGTGGCCGAGCTGGCCGGCGTCTCCGGCCCGATCGCGCTGTACGGCCACTGCGTCGGCTCGGCCGCCGCGACCGAGCTGGCACTGCGGCTGGAGGCGTCCGGGACCCCGGTCGCCGGCGTCTTCGTCGGCGGCAGCTTCCCCGACGCACGGCTGCCCGGACGGCTGTCGGCCTGGTGGAACCGGAGGTTCCCCGCCCACCGCTGGGCCTCCGACCGCACCCAGCGCGACTTCCTGCGCACACTGGGCGCCCTGGACGAGGACTTCGGTGACACCGAGATCATGCTGCGCGGTCTGCGGCATGACGTCGAGCAGGCGCAGGCCTGGTTCAGCCGCCACCTCGACTCCCCCGCCCACTCCGAGCGCAGGCTCTCCGCGCCGCTGGTGTGCGTGATCGGCGAGCGGGACCGCGCGACCGAGCTCTACCAGGAGCGCCACCGCGAGTGGGGGGCGTTCGCCGACCGGGTGGGGCTGGCCACGATCCCCCGGGCCGGGCACTACTTCCTCAAACACCAGGCCGAGACCCTGGCCGGGCTGATCACCGAGCACCTGGACCGCTGGGACGACGGCGATCTGCCCGAACCGGTCGGAGAGGTCGAGGTCGCGGGCCGGAACGCCCGCCGGGACCTGCGCCGCTTCTACACCGTCGCGGCCGGGCAGACCCTGTCGCTGCTCGGCGCGGCGCTGACCTCCTTCGCGCTGGGCGTGTGGGCCTATCAGGCGAGCGGCCGGGTGCTGGACTACGCCCTGGTCACCATGCTCGCCCTGCTGCCGTCGCTGCTGGCGGCGCCGCTGGGCGGCGCGGTCGCCGACCGGGTGGACCGGCGGCTGGTCATGCTGGTGTGCGACGGCGTCTCCGCGGTGGCCACCGCGCTCCTGGTGATCCTGCTGTGGCTGGGACGGCTGGAGATCTGGCAGGTCGGGATCATCGCCGGGCTGCTGTCCCTGGTGACGGCCTTCCACCGGCCCGCCTACCTGGCGGCGGTGGCGCAGCTGGTGCCCAAGCCGTACATCATGCAGGCCAACGCGCTGGCGAACCTCGGCACCGGCCTGGGCATGCTCATCGGCCCGCTGGGCGGCGCCGCGCTCATCACCCTGGTCGGGCTGCACGGCGTGGTGGCGGTGAACATCGCCACGTTCCTCGCCGGGCTCGGCACGCTGCTGCTGGTCCGCTTCCCCGACCGGCTGTTCTACCGCCTGGAGGAGTCCTTCGGGCAGGCCATCATCGGCGGCTGGCGCTTCCTCGTACGGCGCCGCCCCCTGATGATCATGATCGGGTTCTTCGTCGTGATGAACTACCTGAACATGCTCGGCCTGGCCGTGACGGTGCCCGCGGTGCTGTCGTTCAGCGACGTCGCGGGCGTGGGCACGGTGACCGCGATGCAGGGTGTGGGTGCGGTGCTCGGCTCGCTGATCATGGTGTTCTGGGGCGGCACCGAGCGGCGCGCGATCGGCATGGTCGGCTTCGTGATCGGGTTCGGGGCCGGGGTGCTGCTGGTCGGGTTGCGGCCCTCACTGGTGCTGGCGGCCTTCGGCGGGCTGATGTCGTGGGTGTTCCTCACCGTGCTGAACGCGCACTGGCTCGCGCTCATCCAGCTCAAGGTCGGCCTGGAACTGCAGGGCCGGGTGCTGGCCACCAACCAGATGCTGGCGGTGTCGATGACGCCGCTGGCGTTCCTCACCGCGCCGGCGCTGGCCGACGACGTCTTCGGCCCGCTGCTCGTCCCGGGCGGCCCTCTCGCGGACACGGTCGTCGGTGACGTCGTCGGAGTGGGGCCGGGGCGCGGCGTCGGGCTGCTGCTGGTCGTCTGCGGTGCGCTGCTGATGCTCTGGGGCGCGCTGGGGCTGTGGTACCGGCCGCTGCGGCGCATGGAGGACGCGCTGCCCGACGCGGTCGCGGGCGCTGAGATCGCCGACGACCTGGACGCCGTCCAGGCCGAGGCCGACGCCGTCCTGCTGGAGGGTGCCGGCCGGAGAGGGTGAGGGGCCTCGCGGCCCCTCACCCGGGTCCGGGGCGACGCCCCGGACCCGGGTGCCGCCGTCCCCGATGACCGCCTCGGCTCCGCCGTACACGGGGACGGCCGGGCGGGCGGCGGGCGCGGGACGTCAGGAGGCGACGAGCTTCGCCAGGCCCGGGTAGTCGGTGACGATGCCGTCGTCGTCGAGGGTGAGATCGGCGCTGAAGCCCTCGCTCTCGTAGCGCACCGCGCCGGCGCCGAGGTGGGTGTAGCGCTGGGGGTGGTGGATCACGTGCAGGTGCGGGACCTGGACCCAGGCCATGACGAAGTCCATCCGTCCCTCGCACTTGTCGAGGCCGTGACGGAGCACCGGCATGGTGTTCGTCAGCGGCGAGAGCCCGAGGTCGCAGTCGAGCGCGTCGTTCAGGACGTTCATGTCCCCGCCGGGCGGCGGTCCGCCGAGACGGCCCTCCTCCTTCGTCTCGCACGACCAGGCGCCGTGGGCGGAGCGGCGCAGGTCGAGCGCCCGGTGCCAGCCCGCGCCGTGGGCCCGTACGGAGAGCAGCTCGGTCACGTATCCGGGGAGGGTCCGCAGGGTGTACTCCAGGCGGTAGGGCGCGGGGTCCGTCCCGATCGCCACGCCGACCGCCGTCAGCTCCGACGCGAGGCCCACCTCGGCGTATTCGGCGCCCCCGTCCTTGATCCACACGAGTCCGCGCATCCCTCTCCCCCTTCGCCCACCCCTTCCCACCCCCGCGCGAGGTGGCCGGCGGCACCGACGTACCCCGGCGAGGGGGGCGTGAACCACGCGCGGCCCCGGAAGGGGAGCCGGTCGCGGCCCGGCCCCTGGGCGGTCAAGCAGGGTTGGCCGGGGTACGGCTCGATGTCCCGGTCCGGTCCGGTGCGGGCGGACGGCCACGCCCGCGTCGGCACCGGTCACGGCCGCACCGGTGAGGACGCCGGCCGACCGGCGTGTGGCCCGTCCCGGAGGGCGTCACGCACCTGCCGGTACGGCGTCGGCGAGTGCCTGGAACAGGCGGGACGGGTCCTCGGCGATCCGGTTGCAGACGTAGAGCCACCACTCGGTGCCGAAGACGACGTACTCGCGGACCGGGTAGCCCCGCGACTGCGCGGAGCGCAGCTGCTCGGGGCCGAGACCGAGCAGCGTCTCGAACTCGAAGCGCTCCACCTCCCGCCGCGTACCGGCCAGGTGGCCGTGGAGCTCGTCGAGGATGTCCTGGTCGTGGGTGGCGATGGAGCAGGCGTGGCCGCTGTCGAGCAGGGTCCTCGCGTAGCGGAGGTAGGCCGTCCGGAGGTCGGCCCCGCCGCGCGGGTAGGCGACGGACTCGGGTTCGAGGAAGGCCCCCTTCACCAGGCGGATGCGCCCGGGGCGCTCCAGCAGGCGGGGAAGGTCCTCGGCGGTCCGGTGCAGCCGGGCCTGGACCGTGATGCCGACATGGTCGAACCGCTCGCACAGCCGCCCGTGGGTCCACAGGATGAGGTCGGTCCGGTCCGACCCCTCCATGGAGATCATCATCTCCTGGCCGGCGGCCGCCGTCGCCTCGGCGACGCGGACGGCGTTGGCCAGGCCCAGCTCGGCGTCGACCACCGAGCCGATGTGGGAGAGGTCGAGCGAGATGGAGCAGTTCAGCCCCTGCTCGGCGACCTGCCCGGCGAGGGCGACGAACACCTCCGTCTCCGCCACGGCCCGCGCGGCGTCCCGGCAGCTCTCGCCCATGTATTCGACCGAGGCGGCCTGTCCCCCGGCGTTGATCTCACGGACCCGCCCGAGCGCCTCCTCCGGGGTCTCCCCGCCGATGTAGCGTCCGGCGACCCGCCGGGCGACGGGGAGCAGCGCGGGGTCGGCCGCGATCCGCCATTTAAGGTCCTCGTCCAGCGCCAGTGCACGCAGCGTCTCGGCCGCGAGCTCCGCGGGTTGCCGGGACCCGATCGTCGATGAGGTCATGATCATCTCCTTCGTCAGATCCCGGACTCTATCACCAATGAATATTGTTTTTACAGATCCGCCGGTGGGCGGCCACGGTACGGCGTGCCCTGCCGTGGCCGCCCGGCGTCCCTCCGCGCCGGCAGGGGCGGGACCGCTCCCCGGCGCCTTCCCGCTAGATGATCGATTCCAAGGGGTTCGGTGGTCGTAGACGGTCAGAGTTGGCAGACGGCTGGCCCTTTGGACTCGGATGCTGATCTGAACGACATGATGATCGGCGCGTCACGCTCCTAGCGCAGGAAGGCAAGAGCCTGCTGGAGGTTGTGCTCGGCGATCCCCATCATGGCGTCGCGGTCGGGGAAGTCGCCGTCGAGGAGCCGTAGCGGTCCGGCAACGAGCGACAAGCGCATCGCCAGCGTGTAGAAGGTCAGACGCTGCTCGTCGAGGCCGCTTTTGTGCAGCCATCGGTAGTGCTCGCCGAAGCGGAGTCGCAAAAACGCGTGCTCCCACTCGATGTCGAAGAACATCAAGCCCTCGATGTCGATGAGGACCGGGTGCCCATGCCGGTCCACCAGCACATGGTCCGGTCCAAGTTCGCCGTGGATGAGCCCATACTCCGAGCGCGGGCGCACTGTGGCGGCCAGCCCGCGAACCATGTCCTCCAGGCGGTCGCGGCCGCCCGCGATCCGCGTGTCGCGCGAGGCGGCTTCAGCGAGGTCGTCGAGCGCGCGGTCGAGGACGACCTGCTCACACGAGTGGCCCTGGGAGATGCCGCCGTTGTCGAGCAGGGCGATTTTGCCGAAGCCCGGTCCCTGGTGCCGCTGCATCGCGCCGAGCGCGTCGGCAAGTCGTGACAGAGGCACCTTCGCGCCGTGCTGGTCCCGTTGGAGCAGCACCTCCAGCGTTGCGCCCGGCACATCCTCCACCACTGCGATGTCCGCTGGGTAGTGGCTCCTGCTCCGGTCAGCCAGATGGATCCGCGGGGTGCGGATCCCCAGGGCGTCCAGGCGCCTGTGAGCAGCCTCGAAAAGATCGATGCCAGAGGCGTGCGAAAACGGATTCGCATGGTTGTCGACTTCATCGATCTGCGCGGTGGGCCAGTAGTTCTCGGCGTCGTCCCAGATGTAGGCGATCGCGGTGGAATCATCATCGAAGGTGAGGCGGTACACGCCTTTCTTACTGCCGCCGCGAAGCCGTGAGACGCCGGTGAGGCGATGTTCGGCGCCCAGAGCCGCGCGTGCGACTCCTGCCAGATGATCACGTATGGCAACCCTGCGTGCCATGTCCACGACCTGCCCCCCATGTCGACCGCGAAGCCTCTCTGCCGGAGGAGGGCAAGAAACTGCCCCTCAGGCGGACCACCGCATAAGCGGCCGATCTTAGGCGATGCCTGCGTGCATAGGGGAAGGGAGTCCAACGTCGGTGTGTGAAGACAGACGTGGACTCCCTCGCCGCCGCACTCTATGTGAAGACCGACGACCTGCTGAAGGATTCACCTCAGCTCGCCCCGTGGCGGCCGGCTGTGGGCATCGCACCGCAGCTCAGCGACGCGGAGCTGGTGACATTGGCGATGATGCAGGCGATGCTCGGCTTCACCTCCGAGGCCAGGTGGCTGCGGTACGCCCGCGCCCACCTGCGGCACCTGTTCCCCTACCTGCCTCAGCAGCCCGGTTACAACAAGCGGCTGCGCAAGGCCGCCGACCTCATTCGCCGCGTCACCCGGGCGTTGGCCCGCGACACCATGCTGTGGAGCGACGACGTGTGGGTCGTGGACTCCACGCCGGTGGAGTGCGGACGCTCCCGGGAGACCGTCAAACGCTCCGACCTGGCCGGATGGGCCCAGTACGGGTACTGCGCCAGCCACACACGCTACTTCTGGGGGCTGCGGCTGCACCTGGTGTGCACCCTGCACGGCCTGCCGATCGCCTTCGCGCTGACCGGGGCCAAGGCCGACGAGCGAGAGACACTACCGGACCTGCTCGCCGTCGAACCGCAGCTCATCGCAGAGCGCCTCGGCCAGACGCTGATCGGCGACAAGAACTACTTCGGCCGCGACTTCGAACAGCGGCTGGCCGAACTGGACATCCGGCTGCTGCGGCCCAGACGCAAAGGCGAAACCGAGCGGCCCGGATCACAGCTGTTCAAGCCCCTGCGGCAAGTCATCGAGTCGATCAACGAGACCTTTAAAGGACAGCTCGACCTCGAACGACACCGCGGCCGCACCCCCGGCGGCGTGGCCGTCCGCGTCCTGCAGCGCATCCTCGCGCTCACTGCCGCCATCTGGCACAACGACCACACCGGCCAGCCGACCATGCGCACATTGACCGCCTACGACCACTGAACCCCTTGGAATCGATCATCTAGGCCAGCCGCCAGATGTGGAGGGCCGGACCGTCGGCCGGCAGCGTGACGGTGCCGTCGTCCGAAACGGCCGTCTCCGCTCCGCCGTACACGGGGACGGCCGAACGGGCGGCGAGCGGGAGCCGTACCGGCCGATGGGCGGCGCGGGCGGCCAGCACCAGCAGGCGCTCGCCCGCGTGCTCCCGGACGTAGGCCACGGCGTCCTCCGAGACGTGCAGCCAGCGCAGGCCACCGTGGCGCAGGGCGGGCTCGCTCCGGCGCAGCGCGACCAGATCGCGGTACACGCCGAAGGTCCCGTGGTCCCATCGCTCCGGCCGGTCCCAGGGCATGGTCCGGCGGGAGTCCTCTCCCCAGGCCCCCTCCAGGCCGATCTCGTCGCCGGCGAACACCATGGGCGTGCCGGGCAGCGTGAACATCAGCCCGGCGGCGACCTCCACCAGGGCGGGATCCCCTCCGCACACCGTGCGGATCCTGGCGGTGTCGTGGGAGCCGAGGATCGACCAGGAATGCGTCAGCGAGCGCCACGACACGAGGCTGGAGAACGCCCGCATCGTCGCCACCGCGTCGCCGCCGCCGATCCTCGGCACCTCCGCCGGGACGCCGAGGAACGGCAGCCGGAGCTCGGGGCCCCGCAGCCAGCTCCACACCGGGCGGGTGAAGCCGGCGTAGTTCATTGTCCCCTGCCAGCCGTCGGCGTCGAGGTCGCCGGTGGCGTCGTGGGCGTGCTCGGCGACGAGCAGCCCGTCCGGCCTCTCACCGGCGAGCGCCCGCCGGATGCGCCGGGCCACCTCGTGGGCGTGGTCCGCCCGGCGGAGCCTGCCGGTCATGTTCGCCACGTCGACGCGCCAGCCGTCCAGGCCGAAGCGGAGCCACCGCCGGACGACCTCCTCCATCTCCCCGGCCAGCCGCTCGCTCGACCAGTCGAACTTGGGCAGGGACGGAACGCCCATCCACGCCTCGTAGCCGAGGTCGTCGTCGGTGAAGAAGAACATCTCCCGCTCGGCGGCCCCCTTGTCCCTCACCGCGGCCCGGAACCAGGGATGGGTGTCGCCGCAGTGGTTCGTCGTGAGGTCGCCCAGGATGCGCATGCCCCTGCGGTGCGTCTCGTCGATCAGCGCGCGGTAGGCCGCGTCACCGCCGAGCAGCGGGTCGACCTCGGCGAAGGAGGAGGCGTTGTAGCGGTGGTTGGAGGCGGCGGGGAAGACGGGCGTCAGGTAGAGGGTGTCGGCGCCGA
Organism: Streptosporangium minutum; assembly: GCF_002149035.1. Classification (GTDB taxonomy): domain Bacteria; phylum Actinomycetota; class Actinomycetes; order Streptosporangiales; family Streptosporangiaceae; genus Streptosporangium; species Streptosporangium minutum. The sequence goes on along the minus strand of NZ_NGFP01000037.1, from coordinate 22,742 downwards.
GGGCGGCGACGTGGTCGAGCCGGGACCGGATGCCGTCCAGGTCACCGCCGAAGACCTGCCGGGGGGTGTCGGGCCCGGTCCCGGCGACGGGGTCGTCCCAGCCCCGGGAGATCGCCCACGGCGGCAGGTCGCGCTCCGCGCCGGAGGAGGCGAACCGGTCGGGGAAGATCTGGTAGACCACGCTGCCGGCCGCCCACGCGGGTGGAGCGGCATGGGTGACCAGCCGGAAGTCGGTGGTGTCCGGCACGTCGTGGGAGGTCAGCCCGGCGGCGGTCAGCCAGCGGTAGCCGCCCGGCCCGTCGATGAGGAAGCGGTAGCGGCTCACCGGGTGGCGGGCCACGACGTCGGCCCGCCACCAGGTCTCGTGCTCGGTCTCGCGGTCGATCACCGCTTCGGTGAAGTGTGGTTCGCCGTCGGGCGTGGTCCGCACGTGCACGCCGGAACGCTGGTCGCGCGGGGTGCGGACGAAGACGGTGACCGTCTCGCCGAGCTCGGGCGTCTGCGTGCTGACGTGGTCCGGCGAGCCGTCGTGGTGGAAGCCCCGATCTATCATGATCAACCTTTCACAGCGCCCGCGGTGAGCCCGTGGACGATGTATCTCTGCAGGAACTGGAAGACGGCGACGGTCGGGACCGCGGTGAGCAGGGTGCCGACGGCGAACATGCCGAAGTTGGCGTTGCGCTGGTCGGCCAGCATGCTGAACAGGCCGACCGCGAGGGTGCGGGCGTCGTCGCCGGTGAGGAAGACGCTGGCGATGAGGAACTCGTTGATCGTCCCGATGAAGACGAGCAGCGCGCTGATCGACAGGATGGGCGCCGACAGCGGCAGGACCACCTTGCGGAACGCCTGGGTGGGGGTGCAGCCGTCGATCAGCATGGCGTCGTCGAGCTCCCGTGGGATCGTGTCGAAGAAGCCCTTGATCAGCCAGGTGTTCACGCCGACCTGGCCGCCGATGTAGAGCAGGATCACCCCCCAGATGCTGTTGAGCCCGAAGGCGGGCCAGTTGTCGCTGATCACGCTGAAGATGACGTACAGCGGGACGATGGCCAGGAACTGCGGGAACGCCTGGATGACCAGCAGCGCCACCAGGCCCGTACGGCGGCCGGCGAAGCGGAAGCGGCTGAAGGCGTAGGCGGAGACCGCCGACACCGCCACCGACAGGACCGCGGTGAGCGCGGCGATCAGGACGGAGTTGAGGTACCACGTCGGAAAGGCCGTGCCCGTCAGCAGGTCCGCGGCGTTGCCGAGACTCGCGCCGCTCGGGAACAGGGTCGCCGAGCTGAGCGTGCCGAGCGGGTTGAGCGCCGAGGAGACCACGAACAGGATCGGGAAGAGGGCGAAGGCGGTGACGGCGATCGCCGCCAGGTGCCGCAGGAGCAGTTCGCGCTTCACCGGCCCACCTCCTGGAAGGCCCGGGTGCGCCGGAAGCCGATGATCGAGAGCACGGCCACGATCAGATAGACGTAGATGGACATCGCCGAGGCCAGGCCGTACTGCGCGCCCTGCTGCCCGAAGGCGAGCCGGAAGGTGTAGGTGATCAACAGGTCGGTCGCCCCCACCGTCGGGTTGTCGGCGGGGAACGGGCCTCCGGCGGTGACCAGGAAGATGCCGTTGAAGTTGTTGAAGTTGAACGCGAAGGAGGAGACCAGCAGCGGGGCCAGCGCGAGCATCAGCAGCGGGAGCGTCACCTTCCCGAACCGCTGCCAGGCGGTCGCGCCGTCGACCTGGGCCGCCTCCAGATACTCCGGCGGGATCGTCTGCAGCGCCCCGGTGGCGATCAGGAACATGTAGGGGAAGCCCAGCCAGAGCTGGACCAGAAGGACCGACAGCCGGGCGGTGAGCGGCGCGCCGAGCCAGTCGACGTCGAGCCCGAACATCCTGTTGATCAGCCCGAAGTCGGTGTTGAACATGTCCCGCCAGACCAGCAGCATCGCGAAGGCGGGCATGGCGTACGGCAGCACGATCAGGGTCCGGTAGGCCCGTACGGCACGCATCCGGGGATGGTGCAGCACCAGGGCCACCGCCACCCCGAGCCCGGCGGTCAGCACGACCACGGACGTGGCGTAGACGAGGTTCCAGCCGAAGACGCCGAGGAAGTGAGCGTTGATCTTCGGGTTGGTGAGCGCGGCGGTGAGGTTGGCCAGGCCGACGCCGACCTTCCAGCCCTGCGCCAGCGCCCGCCCGTCGTCGGAGACGAACCTGCCCTGCTCCTCGTCGGCCCGCCAGACCCCGTCCTGGCCGGTGACGCAGTCACAGCCCTCGTCGTAGGCCAGCGTCGCCGTGCCCCGGTAGGCCCTCGACAGGCCCTGGCTGCGGATCGCCCCGCCCTCGACGGGCACGATCAGCTCGGTGATCTCCGAGCTCCGGGCGGAGGCCTGCGCGGCGGTCAGCACCGTGTAGCCGCCGGCCGCGGTGATCCGCCCGCCGGCGCCGAGCGTGGCGCCCTCCAGCGGTCGCAGCCCCCCGGCGGTGCCGGTGTAGGCGCGCCCGGCGGACGCCAGCAGGAAGACCAGGTCGCCGTCCTTCTCCGCCACCGTGAGCCGGAATTCGGCGGAACCGGGCTGCCGCTTGACGGAGGAGGACTCGATCGCGGCGATCGCGTCCTGCTTGGTGCCCAGGTGGCCGTCGCCGATGTTGGTCAGCGCCAGCGACATCGTGTGGACCACCGGGAAGACCTGGAAGGCGAGGACCAGGAGCGTGGTGGGCAGCAGGTATTTGACGGGCAGCCGCCGCGGCGTCAGGTAGACGAAGAGGCCGGCCGCGGTGACGACCGCGACGATCGCCACCCCGGTCCAGTTGTCCGCCGCCAGCAGCGGCGCGACCGCCCAGAGCGCGACGGCGACGATGAGCCCGAGCACGAGGACCCGCGCCGCGATCCCGCCCGCACTCCCCTGCCACGCCCCGGCCGCGGATCGTCCGGTGTTCATTGCTTGAGCTGTTCGGCGATGGCCTTGCCGGCGGCCTCGACCGCCGGAGGGACCGGCTCACCCTTCACGGCGGCGTGGATGAGCGTGTTGAACGGCACCCAGATGGCCACCATCTGCGGGATCGCGGGCAGCGGCGTGCCGTTCTCCGCGGCGGCCCGGAACTTGGCGACGTCGGGGTCCTTGCCCGCCGCGTAGGTCAGGGCCTCCTCCAGCGCGGGCATCCGCGGCTCGGCGTCGAACAGCGCCCGCGCCACCTCGGCGGAGGCCAGGGTGCCGGTGACGAACTCCTGGGCGAGAGCCTTGTTCCCGCCCTTGCTCGCCACGAAGAAGGACTGCACGCCCACGAACGGCTGGGCGGGCTCGGCCCCCTTGAAACCCGGTACCGGGGTGACGTCGTACTTCACACCGGCTTTGCGGGCGTCGGCCAGCCGCCACGGCCCGGCGACCATGAACGCGGTCCTGCCCTCGTTGAAGGCCGCGGCCGAGTTGTCGGAGGTGAAGGAGCGCTTGAGCGCGCCCTCCCCCTTCTCCCCGAGCTTGGCGATCCTCTCGAACGCCTCGACGGACTTCCTGTCGCCCACGCCCAGGTCGGAGGGGTCGGGGTCGCCGCCCGGAGTGGTGCCGAACAGGTGGGCGCCGGCGGAGGTGTAGAGCGGGTACAGGTGGTAGGTGTCGCCGGACTGGCCGTCCTGCTGGCTGACCGGGTAGCCGACGATCTCCTCGACCTTCCCGGCGGCCTTGAGCTTCTTGCCCGTCTCGACCAGCTCGTCGAAACTCCTGGGCGCCTCCGGCGCGAGCTCGGTGTTGCGGAACAGCGCCAGGTTCTCCACCGCGTACGGCACGCCGTACACCTGGCCGTTGTAGGTGACGGCCTTACGGGCCACGTCCACGTATCCGGCGAGCTGGTCCTCGGTCATCTGGATCGGGTCGATGAGGCCGTTCTGCACCAGGTTGCCGATCCAGTCGTGCGCGCCGACCAGCACGTCCGGGCCCTTGCCCGCCTGGGAGGCGGTGGTGAAGGTCTGCTGCTGGTTCTGGGCCACGACGACGACCTCGGCCTTGATCCCGTTCTCCTTGGCGAAGGCCTCGGCGAAGGGCTTGAGGGTCTCCGAGCGCATCTGGTCGGCCCAGATGAGCAGTGTGGCGTCGCCGACGGCGGCCGGGGCCGGGGAGGGCTGTCCCCGCGTCGGTGTCTGCGCTCCGCAGGCGGTCAGGGCGAGTCCGAACGCGAGGGCTCCGGCGAGGGCGTGTGCGGGTCTGCGCACGGTTGAGCTCCAGGTGGGAAGGGGTTTTCAGGGGGTGCACCGCGGTGTGCGCCGAAGTTAACAGAGGGTTCACACGACCTGGAATGCGTTGCAGAGAATTGCAGCAATGTTTCATTGCATCTTGCAATGTTTCAGAAAGCTGCATCACAATCACCGAGCATGGCGGCACGACTCGATCACATCGCCCGGCAGGCCGGGGTCAGCAAGGCGACGGTCTCCCGGGTGCTCAACGAACGTCCCGGAGTGAGCCCGAAGGCCAGGAGCGCGGTGCTCACCGCGATGGACGTGCTGGGTTACGAGCGCCCGATCGGGCTGCGCCCGCGCAGCTCCGGGCTTGTCGGGCTGATCACCGCCGAGCTGCAGAACCCGGTCTTCCCGTTCTTCGCCCAGGTGATCGAGACGGCGCTGGCCCGCCACGGGTACACCGCGGTCCTGTGCACGCAGACCCCCGAGGGAGCGGGCGAGGACGAGTACGTCGGGATGCTGCTGGACCGCGGGGTGTCCGGCATCCTGTTCGTCTCCGGGCTGCACGCGGACACGACCATCGACCGGGCCCGCTACCACACCCTCAGGAGGCGGCGGCTGCCCATCGTGTTCGTCAACGGCGACCTGCCGGGCCTCGGCGTTCCCTGCGTCTCCTGCGACGACGTCGCCGCGGGCCGTACGGCCGCCCGGCACCTCATCGAGCTGGGCCACCGCCGCATCGGGTTCGTCAACGGCCCGTTGCGCTACTCCACCGTCCAGCGGCGGCTGGCCGGGTTCCGGGCCGCGCTGCGGGAGATGGGCCGGGGGTACGACGCCGACCTGATCGAGCTGTCGCCCTTCGACGTCGAGGGCGGCCAGAGCGCCGCTTCCCTGCTGGTCGAGCGGGGCGCCACCGCGCTGGTCTGCGGCAGCGACCTGATGGCGCTGGGCGCGGTGCGCGCGGTGCGGCGGCACGGCCTGAAGGTGCCGGAGGACGTCTCGGTCGTGGGCGCCGACGACTCCCCGCTCATGTCCTTCACCGACCCCCCGCTCACCACGGTCCGCCAGCCCGTCCAGGCCATGGGGGTGGCGGCCGTGCGCGCCCTCCTCGACGAGATCAAGGGCCGCCCCGCCAAGGCCGCCGAGTATCTCTTCCAGCCCGAGCTCGTGGTCCGCTCCTCCACGCGGGCCCGATGGACCCGCCAGGACGGCGACGCCGCCCCGGCGAGGGCGCGGTGACGGCGCTACTCCAGCCGCAGCAGCGCGTTGACCGACCGCACCAGCTCGGCGGGCAGCTTGAGCGTCTCGCGGTCGTAGGTGAGCAGCCCGTTCAGCTCGTCCTCGACGTCGGAGAGCTGGGTGTACACGGTCGCGCTCAGGCCCTGCCGGATGGCCGGGACGATCTGCTCGGTGTGCAGGCGGCTGAACGCCTCGCCGAGCTGCCCGGCCGAGCCGTACCGCCGGTAGCCGAAGTCCTTGTCGTTGAACGCGTGGCCGTCCACCCGCAGGTTGTACCCGCCGTACTCCGACAGCACGAGGACCCGCCGGTCGCCGCGGCGCCGGCGCGGCACGCGGAAGCGTCGGAAGTAGACGTGCAGGCTCTTCAGGTCGCCCCCGCCCTGGTCGTGCCAGCCGCTGGCGTGGTCGACCGTGCGGGTGGGGTCGAGCTCGGCGACCTCGGCGGCGATCCGCGCCGCGTCGAACTGCCCCCAGCCCTCGTTGAACGGCACCCAGACGGCCAGGCTCACCACATTGCGCAGGTGCTCCACGGTGTCGCGGAGCTCGGTGCGGAAGCGGGCCCGGCCCTGGGCGTCGGCACGCCCGAACCACCGGTGACGGCGGTCGCTGAGCCGCAGCGGGGTGAGCACGGGCGCGGTGATGACCAGCGGGTGGTAGGCGCCGCCGCCGTTGACCATGTCCTGCCAGACGAGCATGCCCAGCCGGTCGCAGTGGTAGTACCAGCGCAACGGCTCGATCTTGATGTGCTTGCGCAGCATGGTGAAGCCGAGCCGCTTCATCTCGGTGATGTCGTGGATCATCGCCTCGTCCGACGGCGCGGTGTACATGCCGTCGGACCAGTACCCCTGGTCCAGGATCCCGGCGTGGAAGTAGGGGCGGCCGTTGAGCAGCAGCCGGGGCACGCCGTTCTCGTCGGGCCCCACGGAGAACGAGCGCATCCCGACGTAGCTGCGCACGCGGTCGGCGCCGAGCTCCACCGTGACGTCGTACAGGAAGGGGTCCTCCGGGCTCCACGGCCGCGCGTCCGGGATCGGGACGCGTACCGGCTGCCCCACCGGCACGACGGCCCGCGCGACGGCGGCCCCGGCGGCGAGGATCTCGACCCGGGCCTCCCCGGCGGCCTCGGCGTGCACCGTCACCTCGACGCATCCCTCGCCGAGGTGCGGGGTGAGGGTCAGCCGCTCCACGTGGACGGCGGGCACGCACTCGGCCCACACGCTCTGCCAGATGCCCGACTGGGCGGTGTACCAGATGCCGCCGCGCTTCAGCTTCTGCTTGCCGCGCGCGTGGTGCCCGGTGTCGGAGTCGTCGCGCACCGCCACGACCAGCGTGTTCTCGCCGTCGTGCAGGGCGTCGGTGATGTCGCAGGTGAAGGGCAGGTAGCCGCCGGTGTGGCCGCCGACCTCGGCGCCGTTGAGCAGCACCCGGCATGTCTGGTCCACCGCGCCGAAGTGCAGCAGCACCCGGACGGGCACGTCGCCGGCGGGCGGGAACCCGTCGGGCGCGGTGAGGGTGCGCCGGTACCACAGCGTCTGGCCGGGCAGCAGCTGCCGGTCGACGCCCGACAGCGGCGACTCGGGCGAGAACGGCACGAGGATGGCGCCGTCGTAGGTCTCGGGCTCCTCCTCGGCCCCGGTGATGGCGTACTCCCAGCGGCCGTTGAGGTTGAGGTGGCTGTCGCGGGCGAGCTGGGGCCTGGGGTGTTCGGGCAGGATCGCGTCGGGGTCGAGGTCCGCGCCCCAGCGGGTGAGCAGGCTCATCGGCCCTCCCTCCGGCGCAGCGCCAGCACGGGCACGACGATGAGCACCAGTACGGCCGCGGCGGCCAGGAAGACGGCCGGTGTGGGGACCTGTTTGAGCACGCCCAACTCCTCGTAGTGTTCGTCCGCCCCCTTGATCACGGCGGCGCCGAGGGACGGCCCGACGATCATAGGGATGAGGATCGCGAAGACCATCCGCAGCCCCTGGACGTGCCCGGCCCGGCCCGGCGGCGAGTAGTCGCGGACGATCGCGCCGATGGGCGCCAGGACGAGCATGAAGCCCGACATCATCACCAGCCCGGCCGCGATCACCGGGATCATGCCGCGCGCGACGGTCATCAGCAGCAGCCCCGCCCCGTACACCGCGACCGCCGGCAGCAGGAAGCGGATCTTTCCGATCCGGTCGACGTACCGGCCGCACACGACGCTGACGGCCGAGGCGCCGGTCAGGACGACCGCCAGGACGATCGCGTAGCCCTCGATGTTCAGGTACCGCTGCACATAGATGATCAGATAGGGCAGGAAGACCTGTGTGGAGATCCCCCAGATCGACCACGCCGCCAGTGCGAGGTACAGGCCCGGGTTGGCGCGCATCACGGCCGGGCGCAGGCCGTGGACGAGGGAGCTCAGGTAGCCGCCCTCCTGCCGGGCCGGATCGGGCCGGTCCCGCACGAGGAACCAGGAGGCCACCCCCACCACGACGATCGCCGCCCCGGTGATCAGGAAGAACAGCCGCCAGTTCCCCGCCCGGGTGAGAGCGTCGAACCCGCCGAAGACGGCCAGCATCGCCACCAGCGGCATGGTCGCCAGGACCGACTCGACCCTGCCGCGGTTGCCCGGATGCGTCACGTCGGTGACCCATGCCTGGAAGGCGGCGTCGTTGGCCCCGGCGCCGAGGAGGGACATGAGGCAGTCGAGGGCGATGACGGCGATCACCGCGACGAGGACGGCGCCGGCCGCGGAGACGACGCCCGCGACCGCGTCCACGGTGACGAACCCGAACGCGGCGGTGACCAGCCCCCACAGCACGTATCCCACCGAGATGAACACCCTGCGGCGGCCGGTGCGGTCGGAGACGGCTCCGATCAGCAGCGTCGCCAGCGTCGCGGCCAGCGCGCTGGCCGCGACCATCGTCGCGATGGCTCCGGGGTCGTCGCTGATCGTGTCGTAGACGAAGACATTGAGGTACATGTTCTCGACGGTCCAGGCCACCTGGCCGACGAAGCCGAGCACGATCAGGGCGGCCCAGAGCCGCGGGCCCAGCCGGGGGGCGACTGCTGTTGTCACGGGCGAGAGCTTACAAGCCTCACTCCTGTCACAATAAAACGTTTTAGCATCATCTGTTCGGTTTTGCCGCAGCCCTCCCCCCTTCGGGTTGAGTGTCCGGTCAGCGGACCTCCGGGCCGGTGGCCGACCGACGGAGTGCCCGGCCGGCGGACGGCCGGCCCGCCCCTACGGCGGCGGGCGCCGGGCAGGGCGGCGCGGGATCACGCGGCCCAGGTGGCGGGGCATCCCTCCCGGCGGGAAATCACCGCGGACCGCCGTCTCGCCCGCCGTAATCCGGGCATATCCGGGGGAGAGCAACGGACCACGCCGATCAGCGGCGGATCGGCCTCCCCGCCCCGGGGCGGGGACGGGTCCCCTCATCCGAGGGAGGACGCCATGAACGCCGTCCGGATGAACCTTGAGCGCCTGGAGATCCCGGCCGCGGACGTCGTGCTGGAGGCCGATGTCGCGGTGCCGCGACCGGCGCACGGGATGGTGCTGTTCGCACACGGCAGCGGCAGCAGCCGCCACAGCCCGCGCAACCGTCACGTGGCGGGCGAGCTCCAGAGGGCCGGTCTGGCCACGGTCCTCGCCGACCTGCTCACACCGGAGGAGGAACGGGCCGACGCGCAGACAGGTGAGTTCCGCTTCGACATCGACAGGCTCGCCGTACGGCTGGTGGCGCTGACCGACTGGCTGGTGCGGCACGCGCCCACCACCGGCCTCCGCGCCGGGCTCTTCGGCGCCAGCACGGGCGCGGCGGCCGCGCTCGTCGCCGCCTCGGCGCGGCCCGCCCTCGTCAAGGCGGTCGTCTCCCGTGGCGGGCGGCCGGACCTCGCCGGCGAGGCGCTCCGCTCGGTCCACCAGCCCACGCTGCTGATCGTCGGCGGGCACGACCCCGTCGTCGCCGGACTCAACCGCGAGGCGGCCGCCAGGTTGGGCGGCGAGACGCGCCTGGAGACGGTCCCGGGCGCCTCGCACCTCTTCGAGGAGCCCGGGGCGCTGGAGCAGGTCGCCCGGCTGGCCCAGGAGTGGTTCCTGCGCCACCTGGCACCGGAACCCGGCCCCGAGGACGAGGGCCCGCGGATCCCGGGGACGCGCCCGCGCTGACCCCCGGGACCGGCACGCCGCCCCCGGGCATCCGGTCGACGGGCTTTCCCGGGATTCGGCCCGCACCGATCCCGGGGATCCCGCCGACGGGCTTCACGGGGAACCGATGAAACGCCAGGATTGGGCGTGTGAACCGCACAGCCGTACGCCTGGGAGTGCTCCTGCTGGCCGGAGCGGCGGTGACGGCCGTGCTTGTCGCGCTGCTGACACCCTTCTCGTCCGGACCCTCCGGCGACCTGCCCGGAAGTGACGGCCGCGGCGGCTCGCCCGGCGTCGTGGTCGAACGGCTGAGCGGGCGCGACCACGTGCTCACGATCTCCTCCGCCGCGCTCGGCCGCGAGGGCATGGTCCGCGTGCTGCTGCCCGAGGGCTGGCGGCCGGGTTCGGGGCCGTGGCCGGTGCTGTACCTGCTGAACGGCTGCTGCCAGTCCGAGTACGACGCGTGGGTCACCCGGGGGGAGGCCGCCAGGCTCACCTCGCGCTACCCGGCGATCGTGGTCGTGCCCGAGGGCGGCGAGGTCGGGTTCTACTCCGACTGGCGCGAGGGGCCCGGCTGGGAGAGCTTCCACCTGACCGAGGTCCGCCGGATCCTGGAGCGCGACTACGGCGCCGGGGACCGCCGCGCGGTAGCCGGACTGTCCATGGGTGGGTTCGGCGCGATGTCCTACGCGGCCCGCCATCCGGGCATGTTCCAGGCCGCCGCCTCCTTCTCGGGCGTGCTGCACACCCGCGACGGCAACGGCGGCGTCGACTGGCTGCTCGGCCGCAGCGGCGAGAACTCCGGGAAGCTCTGGGGCGACCCGGGCGACCCGGAGTGGGCCGCCCACAACCCGTCCGACCTCACCGGGAGGCTGCGCGGGGTGCGGCTCTTCGTCTCCTGCGGGGACGGCTCCCCCGGCCCGCTGGACTCCCCCGCCGCCTCCGTGGACGAGGGGGAGACCTCCCTGCTCCGCCAGGCCGTCACCTTCACCGAGCGGGCCAGGGCGGACGGCGCCGAGGTGGCGGTCGACTTCTACGGCCCCGGCACGCACAGCTGGCCGTACTGGCAGCGCGGCCTGGAACGCGCGCTACCGATGCTCATGGGCTCCATCGGCGTGACAGCCTGACACCCATCGCACTCTGTCACCATGAAGAGGCATTTTGTCACTTAAAGTTAGCTAAGTAACGGTTAGTGACCTCCTAACTGGCTATGAGAGGAAATAACCAATCGGTCCTGAACTACGGGGGAGCAAGATGACGAACTTCGACCAGATCAAGGGCAAGGTCAAGGAGACCGCGGGCGAGGCGGTCGACAACGACAGGCTGGCCGACAAGGGCCGGACCGACCGTGCCAAGGGTAAGGCGAAGGAGGCGGCGGACAAGGCCAAGGACAGGGCCAAGAAGGTCTCCGACGACGCGCGGGGCCACTTCGCCGAGTAGGGACCGCCTGGGATGACGGGCGCCGCGGACAGCACTCACGCCGTCCGCGGCGCCTTCCGTGTCGGGGCTCCCACCTCGCCCGGAAAGTTAAGGCGGGCGACTCTGGACGTTCAGCTCAGGCACCCCTGCCCGGCCACCCCCGTGACTAGCGTTCCTCGGACACCCCGGTTCAGGGGCCTTCGCCGTATGTCATGAGGAGCCACCTTGCGAGTCCTGGCCGTTGTCCCCGCCCGTGGAGGTTCGGTGGGCGTCCCGCTGAAGAACCTGGCCGCGGTGGGCGGCACTCCCCTGGTCGCCCGCGCGGTGAAGGCCTGCGTGCGGGCCGAGCTGATCGACGAGGTGGTGGTCAGCACCGACCACGCGGAGATCGCCGCCGTGGCCCGCGAGGCCGGGGCGACCGTGATCCACCGGCCGGAGGAGCTGAGCGACGCGACCGCCTCCAGCGAGTCGGCCGTCCTGCACGTGCTCGACCACATGTCCGACAGCCCCGACGTGGTCGTCCTGGTGCAGTGCACCAGCGCCTTCATCGACCCCGCCGACCTGGACACCGCCATCGTCAAGGTCCTCGACGGCACCGCCGACGTGGTGTTCTCCGGGCTGCGGACGCACGAGTTCCTCTGGAGCGCCGCCGGCGCGGGCGTCAACCACGACCCGTCCTTCCGGCCGCGCCGCCAGGACCGCGAGCCGCACTTCCGCGAGACCGGCGCGTTCTACGTGATGCGCGCCGAGGGCCTGCGCGAGCACGGCCACCGCTTCTTCGGCGCCGTCGCCGTCCAGGCGGTGCCGTCGCGGCACGCCGTCGAGGTGGACACCGCCGAGGACCTGGAGATCGTCCGGGCGCTGGCGCCGTTCGTGGACCGGCCCGAGCCGATCGACGTGGACGCCGTGATCACCGACTTCGACGGCGTGCACACCGACGACCGCGCCTACGTCGACCAGGACGGCCGCGAGATGGTCGCGGTCAGCCGCTCCGACGGCATGGGCGTCGCGCTGCTGCGCCGGTCCGGCGTCAAACTGATGATCATGTCCACCGAGCACAACCCGGTGGTCGCCGCCCGCGCCCGCAAGCTGGGCGTGCCGGTCCTGCAGGGCCTGACCGACAAGCGGACCGTGCTGCGCGACTGGCTGACCATCGAGGGACTGGACCCGGCCCGCGTCGCCTACATCGGCAACGACGTCAACGACCTGGGCCCGATGAGCGACGTCGGCTGGCCCGTCACGGTCCCCGACGCCCACCCCCGGGTCCGCGCCGCCGCCCGGACCGTGCTCACCAGGCCCGGCGGGGCGGGAGCCGTACGGGAGCTGTGCGACCGGGTCCTCGCGGCCCGCCCGGAGACCGAGGCCGTGCCCGCCCCCGCGCCCCGGGCCGAGCTGCGGCTCACCCCGGTCGCCAGGCCGGTCCAGATCGGCGACGCGCTGGTCGGCGCCGGCCGGCCGGTCTACGTGATCGGCGAGATCGGCATCAACCACAACGGCGACCTGGACATCGCGCGCAGGCTCATCGACGTGGCGGCCGAGGCGGGCTGCCAGGCGGTCAAGTTCCAGAAGCGCACGCCGGAGATCTGCGTGCCGCCGGAGCAGCGCGACCAGATCCGGCAGACGCCGTGGGGCGAGATGACCTACATGGAGTACAAGCTCAGGACCGAGTTCGGCCTGGACGAGTACACCGAGATCGCCGCCCACTGCCGGGAGCGGGGCCTGCACTGGTTCGCCTCGCCGTGGGACGTGCCGTCGGTGGACTTCCTGGAGTCCATGGACGTGGTCACCCACAAGATCGCCTCAGCCGGCGTGACCGACCTGGAGCTACTCCGCGCGCTCGCCGCCACCGGCAAGCCGCTCATCCTGTCCACCGGCATGTCCACGCTGGAGGAGATCGACCGGGCGGTGGAGATCCTCGGCACCTCCAAGCTCGTGCTGATGCACGCCACCTCCACCTACCCGCTCCCCCCGGAGGAGGCCAACCTCCGCACGATCGTCACCCTCCAGGAGCGGTACGGCGTGCCGGTCGGCTACTCCGGCCACGAGCGCGGCCTGCAGATCTCGCTCGCCGCGGTGACCCTCGGCGCGGTGACCGTGGAGCGGCACATCACGCTGGACCGCACCATGTGGGGCTCCGACCACGCCGCCTCGCTGGAGCCGGCCGGCCTGGAGCACCTGGTCCGCGACATCCGCATCATCGAGACCGCGCTCGGGGACGGCGTCAAGCGGGTCTTCCCCGGCGAGGAGGCCCCCAAGTCCCGCCTGCGCCGCGTCACCGTGTGATCCGCGCCGGGAGGCGGCGGCGCGTGTCCTCGCGGAGGACCGGATTCCGAATGGGAAAGAGAAACTTGATCAAACTGTCCGTCGTCGTCCCGGTGCGGGACGTCGAGCTCTACATCTCCGACGCGCTGACCTCGCTCATCAGGAACGCCCGCAGGGATTTCGAGTTCATCGTGGTGGACGACGGATCGACGGACGCGACCGGGCAGATCGTCGAGGACTTCCGCGAGGACCTGCCCGGCCTGGTCGTCCTGCGCAACGAGAGGCCGGTGGGGCTGGCCGACGCCCGCAACCTCGGGGTGTCGCTGGCCTCGGGCCGCTACCTGACCTTCATGGACGGCGACGACTGGCTGGCGCCCGGCTACCTCGCCGACCTGGTCGGGGCGATCGAACGGCTCGGCTGCGACTTCGTCCGGGTGGACCACGTCCAGGTGGAGGGCCGCAGGCGGGTGATCCACCGGGCGCCGCCGGCCACCCGCGAGGTGGTGCTCAAGCCGCGCGACCACATCCTGCCCGCCGAGGTCAGGACCATGGTCGACTACCCCTACGCCTGGGCCGGGATCTACCGCCGCGACCTGGGCGACCTGCTGACCTTCCCCGGGCGCCTGCACACCGCCGAGGACCGGCCGTGGATCTGGCGGCTGCACCGCCAGGCGAGCTCGTTCGGGGTGGTCTCGCTGGCCGGGCTCTTCTACCGGCGGATGGTGCCCGGCTCGCTGACCCGGATCGGCGACGCCCGGCAGCTGCACTTCTTCGACGCCTTCGACCTCGTCTTCGCCGATCTGGAGGAGGAGTTCGCGCCCAAGGCGGCGCGCACCTTCTGCGCCCTGCTGGCCCACCACCTGGAGCTGGCCGACCGCTTCTCCCCCGAGCTCCGCGCCCGCTTCGAGCAGCGCGGCGCCGAGGCCCTGCGGCGGCTGCCCGGCGACCTGCTCGCCGAAACACGCCTGGACCCGGAACGCGACCAGATCCTGCGGCGGCTGTTGGAGGCCCGGTGACGCAGCTTTTCTACGCCTCGACCCTGTTCGGTGCGATGACGCTGGCGGCGGCGATCGACGACGGCCGCTTCGGACCGCGCGACGGCCGCCGGATTCTGCTGGTCTCCAACAACGCGGCCATCCCGGAGATCACCCCGTCCCTGGACCAGCTCCCCGGATTCGCCGCGCTGCGCCCGCGCTTCGACGAGGTCCGGTCGTGGAACGACATCGTGGCCCCGCTGCACCCGTCGGACTGGAAGGCCCGGATCATCGAGGTCCCGATGCTGGGCCGCCTGCTGCTGTCCCATCTCTCCCTTGACGGCGGCCCCGGCGAGCTGATCCTGGAGTCCATCGCGGTCCCTCCGTCGCGGACCCTCGCCGGTCTGGTCAAGGACTGCCCGATCACGGTCTACTCCGACGGCCTGATGAGCTACGGCCCCACCCGCGACCCGCTCCCGGCGGAGATCTCCGGCCGGATCACCCGCCTGCTCCACCTCGACCTCGTGCCGGGCCTGTCCCCGCTGCTGCTGTCGGAGTACGGCGTGCCCGCCGAGACCCTTCCGGACCGGGCCTTCCTCGACGTGATCGCGCAGAGCGGCGCGGCCGGGGAGGAGACGCGGGACCTGCCCGCCGGTCCGCCGATGATCCTCGGCCAGTACCTGTCCGCGCTGGACATCGTCACCCCCGAGGAGGAGGCCGGGCTCCACGCGGACATGCTGCGCGGCCTGGCCGCCCGGGGGTTCGGCACCGTGCTGTTCAAGCCCCACCCGGCCGCCGGGCGGCGGCACGCCCAGCGGCTCCGCGAGACGGCCGGAGAGCTGGGCGTGCGGCTGGCGGTGGCGGGAGAGGGCGTCGCGGCGGAGTCGTGCTTCGCCGCGCTCAGGCCCGCCCTCGTGGTGGGGTGCTTCTCCACCGCCCTGATCACCGCCAGGCGGCACTTCGGCCTGCCGGTGGCGGCGATGGGCGGGGAACTGGTCCTGGAACGGCTCTCGCCGTACGAGAACAGCAACCGCGTGCCCGCCACCATCACCGACGCCCTGCTCCCCCGGCTGTCGGCCGACGGGTCGCTGGAGGAGCCGCCGCCGGTGGACCTTCAGGCCCTGGTCCGCGCCGTCGGCTACTGCATGCGGAGCGAGAGCCACCCCGGCCTGCGTGAGCCGGCCGCCGCCTACCTCGACGCCCACGGGCCCGCCCGTTACTTCAAGCGGCAGCGCCTGGCCGCCCTGGGGCTGGCCCCCGCGCCCTCCGCCCGGCAGCCCGGCCCTCTGGACAGGCTCCGCCACCGCCTGTCCCGAGCGCTTTCCTGACCTGTACGTCGTAGGCCGTTTCAGGGAAGGCCAACGCCGTTTTGTGTACATCCTTTAAGGAATGCAGCACTAGCTAGGATAGGAGTGAGTTATAGGCGACTGAGTGCTGCTGTCCGGACATAAAGGACAGGAACTGCCTGACGAAAGCGCTGCGCGAGTAGCCGTCGCCTCTGCCGGTCAACAGATCGCGGTGGAAGGCCGTGCGGAACAACATCTGATACTCCTGGGCGTCGATCGTCTGGTCCTCGTCGACGTCGGTGACATCGAACAGCACGTCGGCGACCTTGACCAGTCCGAAGCTGGGCAGAGAGGCAGCTGAGGCGGCGTATTCCTGGCGCGTGACGCGTCCGTCGCCGTCGGCGTCGAGATTGGTTTGCAACTCCCGCCACCAGGCGGCGTAGGCGTTGTAAAGCCGCTCCTCGGCCTGTTCGTCCAGGTCGAGCCGGGTGGCGATCTCTCTGGCCATGGCGGCCAGGTCGGGCCAGGCGAGGTAGCCGTCGCCGGTCTGGTCAAGGACCTCGGCGAAGAACTGGTCGGCCGAGCGTGTGGCTTGATTGACCTCGTCGGGAGCCGGAGTGAGGAGTCTGAGCATGGCCGCGGCCTGGCCGGCCTTGCGGCGTACGTCCTCCCATGGTCCAGGACCACCGGCGTGGTCGGAATCCAGCAGGCTCATGAACGAGCCGATATGCATCCAGCTGTTCGGAAGCAGGCGGGTGGCGAATCCGGTGGTCAGGTAGGCCCCGTGCATGAGCGCCCGCGCCCCTGGAAGGTCAGGCAGGGCGACACGTCGGCAGAAGGATTCCGGCAGCGACGCGATGGTGACCGCGGCGGCCACAGGGCCTGCCACGGCCCGGCCCGCGGCCCACACCGCGGGATGGCTGCGCAGCAGGGGCGGCGCGGGCACATTGGCGAAGAGCCGGTAGAGGATGACGCGCACCGCCTCGGTGCTCTCCAGGCGATGGTCGATCATGTCATCGTAGTAGGGCCAGAACTCCTGCAACGTCGCGGGGATCTGGTCGCTGTTGCCCTCGAGCAGGGCCAGGAGCGTCCGGAACTCGGTGTAGAGCTGTTCCATCGTGGGCCCATCGAGCGACTCACCGCCCAGCCGATACATCGCCACCGCCGACTCGAACAGGGTCGCCACCACCCAGGCACGTGCTTCTGCGTCCATCGCGTCGTAGCGGCGGCCTTGCGGGTCGGTGCCCGAGATGCGGGCATGCATGCGGTTGAGACGAGCCGCCTCCCGGCTGCGAACATGCCGGTCCGGGTCGAGCATCCGCTGCGTGCTCACCACGGTGTTGCGCAGACGCCGCCATGGATGCGTCACGAACGTCGAGTTTCCGATCAACGCCGCGCCGATCTGCGGATGCGCGGCTTCCAGAACCGTGGCGCGGGTCACCGCAAGGCCCCAGCGTGCCTCGTTGGCGAGTCGGCGCAGCATCGAGTTCGGCCCGAAGACGTCGACGGTCTCCTCTGCGGTGGTCTGGTTCATCGAAGTCCCTCTCCCGTCGTGGCGGTCGGCTGGCGGACATCGCCGAATCGGCGCTGGCGCCGCCGGTAGGCGTCAAGGCATTCCCAGAGGTGGGTCGCGCGAAAGTCGGGCCACAGCACCTGCGGGAAGACCCATTCGGCGTAGGCCACTTGCCAGAGCATGAAATTGGAGATCCGTTGCTCTCCAGAGGTACGAATGACCAGGTCCACATCCGGTGTGTCGGAGTAGGGGAGATGCCGAGCGAAGGTGGCCTCGGTGACCTGCTCGGCGGGTACGGCGGCGCGGATCAGCGAACGGGCGGCTTCCACGATGTCGCGACGTCCCCCGTGGTCGAAGGCGATCGTCAGCGTCATTTGCCTGTTGTCACTGGTAAGCGTCATCAGATCGGTGATGTCCTGAGCCAGCGATGGGGGGATCCGCGGATCGGCCATGCCCAGGAACCTGCACCGGACACCTCGCGCGTGCAACGCCGGTGCGTGCTTGCGGATGGTCCGGCGCACGAGCCTCATCAGGATGTCGACCTCGCCCGCCGGCCTCCGCCAGTTCTCGGTGGAGAAGGCGTACAGGCTTAGCCAGGTGATACCGGCCGAGCGTGCCGCCTCGATGACGTCGATCACGGCGGCCTCCGCCGCCTCGTGGCCTGCGGTGCGCGACAGCGAGCGCTGCGCGGCCCACCGCCCGTTCCCGTCCATCACACAAGCCACGTGACGCGGCAGTCCGCTGATAATTTCCATAACGAAATGTGACTATACCATTACTGTAAGTACTGTCGAGTTTCGCAGTCCGCAACCGCCAGATGGCGGCGGAGCCTGGATGCCGTGTCGAGCAGGATCACCCCCGCGATCGGCGGGCCCGCCGGCCTGACGACGTACTTCCGCACGCCGAAAGGCCCGATCTCGCGCCTGGACCGTCGGCGACGAGACCGGTACCAAGCGATCCGGCCGGCCCGGAGAGCGGCATTGACGCGGCGGGTGGACAAGCTGGCCGGACAGCCCGGCGTCACGGGCGTTTCCGACCACGTGCGAGTCCGTCAGCCCAGCGCCTTGAGGTAGCGGCGCATCCGGCGCTTGGCCCGGTAACCGACGCGCAGCACGTTGGGCGGGACCTCGACCCGCAGGCGGGCGCGCCGCCGGGCGGCGGCGTGCTGCGGGCCGTCGAGCAGCGACCGGGCCGGGGCCCGGCGTCCCGCACGGACCTGGGCGACCAGCGTGACCATGTGGGACACCCAGTCGCTCTCCCCGCGCCGGTGAAAGTAGTTGGCCTGGCACCAGGCCTCGTCCGGGGTACGGAAGCGGCTCCCGGACAGGTCGTCCAGCGTGCCGAGCAGGCCGCTGTCCTCGAAGACCAGGTTGATCATCTCGGCGCTGACCCCGAAGTCCGACAGCACCAGCAGGGGCACCGACCGGGCGATCGCCTCCAGCGCGGCGGTCGAGCTGACCGTGACGAATCCGGCCGCGTGGGCCAGGTGCTCGTGCATGGGCCCCACGGCGAACCGCACGGCGCCGGGACGGACCCGGCCGTCGTCGGCCAGCGACTGCCACAGGCGCTGGTAGTGGTGGCGCTCGTTGTGGGTCTGCCGCTCGGTGTCCAGGGCACGGAGCTTGACCACCACGTCGAGGTCGGGCCGCCGCCCGGCCAGCTCGGCCAGCGCGAGCAGGATCCGCTCGCGCTCCTCCCTGCGCCTGGGCACCTTGGCCTGGGTCGCGAACACCACCCGGTCGCGCGGGCCGGTGGCGGGGACCTCCTCGCCGCCGTGGAGGAACGGCAGCCGGGTCAGGCCCACCGCCCCGCCTCCGCCCAGTTCCCGGCCGATCGCCGAGAACTCCTCGACCTCCCGCCGGCTGTGCAGGACGAACAGGTCGCATCCGCTGCGGAACACCCACGCCTTCTCGGTCGCCGGGATGGAGATCCCCGGCAGCCCGGAGATGAACACCGGTCTCGGCCTCAGACCGGCGAGCACCTCGCTGACCAGCACGTCCACCACGGGCCCGGTGCAGGCGACGAGCACCACGTCCGGCCTGAACCGTTCGGCGGCCCGGCGCAGCGCACGGGCCGACAGCACGGGCGGATCGGCTGCCGCCCCCGCCACGGCCGCGTGGATCTGGGCCGGGGAGGGCGTGATGGGCGTACGGATCACCGTCAGCTCCGCCGTACAGCTCGACGGCAGGTCCCCGAGCAGGTGGGCGGCCCATTTCAGGTAGGAGTCCGAGTCGGCCACGGCCAGGACCTTCACGCTGTAGCTCCAGTGTCGTGATGGGCGAACATCGACAGGTGGGAACGGAGTGAGGGGGCCGCCTGGGCGGTCCACCACTCCTCGGGGACGTCCACCGTCTCCACGGCCACGCCCCGGGCCGAGAGCAGGACCCGCAGGGAGGTGACCGCGGTGGACGGCAGGCTCAGCACCCGCTGTTCGGCGGCGAGTCCGCGCAGGGTCATCTCGGCGGGGATCCCGCCGTCGTAGACGGTGATCCCGGGCTGTTCCCCGACCCGGGCGAGATCGCGAGGGTCCTCCCTGCGGTGCGGGAAGTACGCGACCGGCCCGGACGAGCCGAGCCCGGCCAGCCAGGTGAAGTAACGGTCGCGGTGGATCAGGCCGTTGCGGACCAGCGAGGTGCCGAGCACGACGGTGCGCTCCTCGGGCCGGGGCCCGCGCAGGGGCTGCGACCGCAGCCAGGCGAAGTCGTGGGTGACCAGCTCCGCGCCCCTGTCCCGTACGGCCCGCGCCAGCTCGGCGGGGACGGGCAGCGCCGTGAAGATCGACAGCCGGCCGGATCGGGCGGCGGCGCGCAGCCGCAGGCCGGCCGCCGTTCCCAGCGCGCTCCTGAGCCCGGCCCCGAGCGGGCCGGCCGTGGCGCGGGCCCGTAGCAGCGGCGTCCGGATCCGCCCGGTGAGCAGTTCCAGGAGCCTGATGGTCGCCAGGCCGTCGTCGACGATCACGATACGTCCCGGCAGGGCGGTCAGCCAGCCGAGCTGCACCTTGCCGGAGAAGGCGTCCCCGACCACCCAGGTCGTGCCCCGGCGAGGCCTGGGCATCTCGGGCTCGGGCGTGGCCAGTTCCAGGCCGCCGGGGAGGCCGAGCCGGGAGATCTCGCGGCGGGTGACGACGAGCGGGCGCAGGCCGGCGCGGGGCAGCACCCGGGTGTGGGCGCCGAGCAGTCCGGCGTGGTGGGCCTCCACGGCGCAGAGCATCTGCAGCGGGGACTCCACCCAGGCGACGGCCGAACACTGCTCCCGCGCGTGGTCTCGACCGTTCTCCACGCCGGGCGATGACCCGTTCACGACCGCCTCACCGTAACCCGGATGTCTTACACGTCCAGGAACTGCGGGTGAACACCCGAATACGCCCACTTGCGCGCCCGGCGCGGAACGATCTACCGTAGTGTACGAAACGGTTTCGTACACCACACCCCACATCCCGACCGCACACCTCAGAGGAGACAGGCCATGTGGACTCCGGACGACATCCCCGACCTGACCGGTTCCACCGCGGTGGTCACCGGCGCCAACGGCGGCATCGGGCTTCCGACCGCGTCACGGCTGGCCGGGCGCGGCGCCCGGGTGATCATGACCGCGCGCGACCTCGCCAGAGGGGAGGCGGCGGTGCGGGCGATCCGGGCGGAGACGCCGGGCGCGCGGATCGAACTGAGAGCGCTGGATCTGGCCGACCTGGGCTCGGTGCGGGGATTCGCGGCCGCCTTCGACGGGCCGATCGACATATTGGTCAACAATGCAGGAATCGGCATGATTCCCCGGCGGACCACCGCCGACGGCTTCGAGATGCAGTTCGGCACCAACCACCTGGGCCACTTCGCGCTGACCGGGCTGCTGCTGCCCCACCTGCTCGCCAGGCCGGGCGCCCGGGTCGTCACGGTCTCCAGCGACGCGCACAGCCTGGGCAGAATCGACTTCGACGACCTGGGGCTCGAACGCCGGTACGGACGGTTCTCGGCCTACGGCAGATCGAAGCTGGCCAACCTGCTGTTCACGCTGGAGCTGCAGCGCCGGGCGGGGGGACGGCTGCTCAGCCTGGCCACCCACCCCGGCGCCACGGCCACCGGCATCATGAAACTGGGCGTGCTCACCCGGCCGGCCAACGCCCTCATGCGGCTGGCGCTCCAGTCCCCCGACAGTGGCGCGGTCCCCTCCCTCTACGCCGCCACCTCTCCCGAGGTGACCGGAGGCCAGTTCATCGGCCCCGGCCCGAAGACGCTGGCCCCCTCGCCCAAGGCGCTGGACGAGACCGTGGCCCGGCGGCTGTGGGAGACGTCGGAGGAGCTCACAGGCGTACGATTCGAGACGATCACACAGCACTCGTAGCCCACCGGAGGCATCTTGCGGCTCGACCCCAGGCGAGAGCGGGCGATTCTCGACGCGACCATGGAACTGCTCTCCGAGGTCGGATTCGACCGCATGTCCGTCGACCAGATCGCCAAGCGCGCCAGCGCGAGCAAGGCCACGATCTACCGCCGCTGGCCGGGCAAGGAGGCCCTGGTCGTGGACCTGGTCTGCAACCATCTGGAGATCGACGTCGCACCCCCGCCCGACACGGGGTCGATGCGCGGCGACCTCGTGGCGGTGGTGGCCGGATTCTGCCGGACCCTGGAGCAGCAGCGCGGCCTGGTCTTCGCGCTGGTCCCCGCCCTGCTCACCGCCCCCGGCCTGGCGGCCGCCCTGCGCGCGAACGTGCCGCGCCCCGACATCACCGGCACCGTCCCGCTCCTCGACCGCGCCCGCGAGCGGGGCGAGCTGCCGGGCGGGGCGGACCCCGGCGAGATCAGGAAGGTCACCGAGGCCCTGGTCTGGCACCGGCTCCTCATCACCGGAGAGCCGCTGGACGGCGCCTTCGCCGAGGAGACGGTCGACCGGGTGCTGCTGCCGCTGATCCACGCCTGGTCCACAGCCACTACCTGATCAAATCAGGTGTTTTCGCAGGTAAAACCGGGTCAAGACAAAAGATCTACGATGATGGCGAAATCCGGGGACGGGGAAGGGCCGGCCCGGCGGCTCCCCGCCGACGCCGGCGCCCGGGAACGCCTGCCCCGCAGGCGTTTCCGGCCGCCCACCAGCCGCCGGACGCCTCGCCGGGGATCTTGGGTGCGGCCAAGTCTTCCCCCTCGATTCAGACGTATTCCCAAGTCAGGGCAATGTGCCGGACTTGTAATCGTTTGTCCGGTTCACGTAGCTTCTACTCATTCCTGGTGAACGCCTAGGACCAACCAGTCCTACGCATTGCCAACACATTGCCCGACCGTGCTGCACCCAAGCGGATCGCTCCGCCCGGTGATCACGGCCGCCGAATCCGCGAATCCCGCGGAACCGGGGAACCACCGTTCTTGGGGTGAATCGGCGCCTCCGCGCGCCGTAGGGCACTTCCCAGCCCGAACCCGTCAGCTAACCCGGTAGGCGGAATGAGAAGCGAAGCAAGGAGTCACACCCCCGCATGGCCAAGAACCGCCTCACCCCCAAGACCCGTCACCTGACCCACCTCGTCCTGGGCGCCTCCATCGCCCTCGGCGGCAGCCTCGTAGCGGTCCCCTCCGCCCTGGCGGACACCCCCGGGCAGAGCCACCTCAACCCCTCCCCCGCCGAGGTCGCCCAGCCGGTCAACGCGAACAAGACCCCCCTCCAGGCCGCGGCCGAGGGCCTGCCCAAGGTCACCGCCGCGCAGGTCCTGGTCCTCGCCGCCAAGCAGGTCGGCATCTCCGAGAACTCCCAGGGCGGCGGGACCAAGTTCCAGTCCTGGTACGTGGCCTCCCCC
>NZ_NGFP01000369.1 GCF_002149035.1 Streptosporangium minutum | reverse complement strand
ACCGTGGGCCTACCCCCGCCCGCCCATTCCACCGGGCTCGGGGCCGGTGGCGTGGCCCATCCCGCCGCGCCCCTACCCGGTCTACCCCGGGTATCCCGGTTACCCCGGTTATCCGAGCTACCCGGTTGTGCAGGACATGGCGAAAGATCTCCTGCTGACCGTGGAGAGGCTGCGGGACCCGCGCTACACGTCACGGAGCGTCCAGCTCGCGTGTGCCCCGGTGTCCGGAACGCATCCTGACGCGGGCGGGGCGTGCGCCGTGCTGACGCCGGCGCAGGGCGACCCCGCCAGGATCGCGCCGTCGTGGACGGTATGCGCTCAGGTGCAGGACCCCGTCAGGGCCACCGCGACCGGCATCTGGAACGGCCGGTACATCCAGTTCGAGTACACCTACAGCAACCCCTGCGCGATGCGCCGGGCGACCGGCCCGGTCTTCTCCTTCTAGCACCCTTTCCGCGGGTCTCCGGGCGGTTCACTCCGCTCGGTCCCGGATCCCCGGCGCCCGGAGCGCCGGGGATCCCGCCGGCCGGTGGCGGCGGAGGAGCGGACAGCCTCGCCGGGCACCTGCCGGGCAGCGGTGAGCAGAGTGGCCGGTGATCTGATCGCCGCGGGATCGGCGCTTCGCGTGGTGGGCCGGGATCGCGGCGCCGTGGCGGGGCGTCCGCCACCGCGCCCCGGCTCCGGCGGGCCGTTGTTCGACACGGAGATGAAGTCGAGCGCGCATATACATCCTGATCTTGCTTTGAATCCCGACAGAAGGGGCTAAGTGGGCCGAGGGGAGTGAAGGTTTAATTTGCATGGCGTTTATTTGCTTTTCTCGGAGTATGTCAACGGGTGAAATCCGGCTCCTCGAAGGTAATTTCTGGCTGATCGCCACCGCGGCGTGACTGATCGGGAACTTCCGATACCAAGAACGTCAGGGGAAATTAAGTGCTTCGTTGGAGAAACAGATGGACGTCAAGTCGCATCTCCCGAAAGCGTGTCGGAGCCCTGGCCGTAGCGGCCATGGCCGGTGTCCTCCTTGCCTCGTCCAATCAGGCTCCGGCCGACGCCGCCACCGGACAGGGGGAAGTGATCGGCTCCCCGTCCGGGATCGTCGGTGCCAGGCTGCTTCCCGCCTCCTCCTTCACGTACACGTACTCCATCGAGGAGGCCGCCCTCGGTGCGTGCGACCACTCCTCCGGGTGCCGGCGTAGCCACTGCAGGCACGGGAGTCACTGCGGATGTAGAAGCCACTGTGAATGCCGGAGCCACTGCGAATGCCGGAGAGGCTGTCGCGGACCCCGTGGCTTCAAGGGGAGGCACGGCAGAGACGGCCAGCGGGGACCCGCGGGCCCGCCCGGTCCCGCCGGTCCCGCCGGTCCACCCGGTCCCGCGGGTGCCGACGGAGTTGACGGTGCCGACGGGCTGATCGGTCCTGCCGGCCCTGTGGGTCCTGCCGGTCCTGTGGGTCCTGCGGGTGCCGATGGGCTGGCCGGTCCTGCCGGTCCCGCCGGTCCTGCCGGTCCCGCCGGTCCTGCTGGTCCTGCGGGTGCTGACGGGCTGGACGGTCCTCCCGGTCCTGCGGGTGCCGATGGGCTGGCTGGTCCTCCCGGTCCTGCTGGTCCTGCGGGTGCTGACGGGCTGGACGGTCCTCCCGGTGCTGATGGGCTGGTCGGTCCCGCTGGTCCTGTGGGTCCTGCGGGTGCTGACGGGCTGGATGGTCCTCCCGGTGCTGATGGGCTGGTCGGTCCTGCTGGTCCTGTGGGTCCTCCCGGTGCTGATGGCCTGGCCGGTCCTCCCGGTCCTGCGGGTCCTCCCGGTCCTGTCGGTCCCGCCGGTCCTGTAGGACCGGCGGGGGCTGTCGACCTCAGCTCTTCGACCGCTCTCTCTGCTCCTGAGGGCCCCGCCGGTCCTGCGGGTCCTGCCGGTCCTGCGGGCCCCGCCGGKCCCATGGGCCCGGCGGGTCCTGCGGGCCCTGCCGGTCCTATGGGCCCTGCGGGTCCTGTCGGACCTGCCGGTTCCGTCGATCTCACCGATGCCGCGGACCCTGGCGGTCCGTACGGGCTTGTGGGCCCCATCGGTCTGATCAATCTCTTCGGCGCTGTGGGGTCCTGCGGGACCGTCGGGTCCTGCTGCTCGGGCATTGCCCTGGTGTGATGACCGGCGCTGTGGTCCCTGTGGTCCTCCCGGACCGCAGGGGCCTGGTCTTCCGGGGCCCCGCCGGCCGGCTCCGTAAGCCGTCTCCACCCCTTTTTTTTTTCGTGCTGAAAGCGCTCATGCGAAACCGGCGAGATTTTCGGGCGTGCAATAGATTCGCCGGATACGCCCCGACGGGGCGGGATGTCGATCCGGGGCCCACGGGCGACTCCGCCTGAAATCCGGTCTGTCGTCGAGTCGTTCGGACGGGCCGCCGGAACTCTCCTCGTCTCACGGCCGGAAGCGCCGCGGCCACATCGGCGGAGATCCCCGCTGAGCTCCCAGTCGCTTCCAAGTCCTCCCCAAGTCGTCTCCGCCATGCTCTCGCCTCGGGAAGCGAGTTTTGGGGAGAGAACGCAAATGTGGGCACGATTCACCGCCGTGACCGGCCTGGTACTGGCCGGTGTGCTGGCCCTGCCTGGTGTCGCCATGGCAAAGCCGAAAGACCTGGATATTCCGGTAGGAACATGGCTGGCGGCCAGGACGCATCCTGCCGTGCAGCTGACCTCGGTGTCCTACACGGCCGACGTGGCCGTGCCGACTCCGGTGGCGAATCTGGAGGCGATCAGAGGGCTGACCCAGCAGGGGGTCGCCGCGGTCCAGTCGGGCAAGATCTCGTCGGACGAGAACAGTATCTACCGGTGGGTCGTCCAGCAGATGGCCAAGGAACCGGGGCGCTACTTCTCGCCCGGAGCGCCGGAACGGGTCGTGGAGGCGACGGCCGGCGGCCTGTGCACGGGCTGGTGGGTCACGCCGGACGGTTACATGGTGACGGCGGCCCACTGCGTCGGGCAGGAGGAGAGCGAGCTGGCGCAGACCTTCGCCACCCAGGCCCTCACGAAGATCAATGAGAAGGACGCCGCCGACCTGGTCTCCAGCCTCGGTGACATCGCCTCCGACGACGAGATCGTCCGGACGGCCGCGAAGATCTTCCAGATCTGGAACGCGGACAACATCAAGATCCGCAACGTTCAGAGCTCCCTGTCGCTGCTGCAGAGCCTTCCCGGCGGCGGCGTCGACAAGACCGCCAAGACGGTGCCGATCGAGCTGGTGGCCAAGGGCACGGTCTACCCGGGCAAGGACATCGCGATCCTCAAGGCCAACGGGCAGAACAACCTGCCGACCGTCCCGCTCGGCCAGGACTCGGACGTGCGGGTGGGCGACACCCTCTACATCAGCGGGTTCCCCGGCACGGTGACGCAGACCTCGATCTTCAACATCGAGTCCAAGCTCGACCCGGCCTTCACCGAGGGCCCCTACAACGCCAGCCGTCAGACCCCCGAGGGCGTGCCGTACATCCAGACCCAGGCCCCGTCCTACCCGGGCAACTCGGGCGGTCCGGTGTTCAGCAAGGACGGCAACGTCATCGGCATCCTGGTCGGAGGCCTGATCCAGCAGGACGGCGGCTCCACCGAGGGTGAGAGCTTCGTGCTGCCGGTCAGCATCGTCAAGGAGAAGCTGAACGAGAAGAACATCAAGTCGGCCGAGTCGGTGACGACGAAGGCCTACAACGAGGCGCTCGACCTGTTCTTCAAGAACCACTACTCCGACGCGCTGCCCAAGTTCCGCGAGGTCCAGGCGCTGCAGCCGAACCACCCGTACGTCGCCAAGTACATCACCGACTCCCAGCAGGCCATCACCGCGGGCAAGGACGAGAGCTCCTCGTCGATCCTGCCGTGGGTGCTGTGGGGCGGCGGCGGCCTGCTCGTCCTGTTCGTGCTCGGCACGCTGGGCGCGGTGCTCAAGGGCAAGCGGCGGTCGAAGATCCCGGCCTCCTCCTTCCCGCCCGCGCCGTACGGCGCGCAGCCCGGCTACCTGCCGCCGGGACAGGGCCAGTACGGCCATCCGGCCCAGCACGGCCAGCACGGCCAGCCGTACGGCGTGCCGCAGCAGCAGCCCTACCCGCAGCGGCCGCCCTACCCGCTCCCGGCCGCACCCGAGGACACCCGGGCGGTCCGCCCGCACTCGCCGTACGGGGAGCCGCAGCAGAAGCCCGGCCCCGGGGCGAACACCCGGATCGCCGGACTTGAGGCGGAGCTGGAACAGCTGCGCCGCAACATGGGGCAGCGCCCGCCCGACCAGCGCTGACCCGCCGCCGGGCCGGAGGGCCCGTCCGGCCTGTCCGGCCCACCGGGGCCCGGAGCGGATCCACCGCTCCGGGCCCCGTTCCGTGCGGTCCGTCCCTGTACGGCTGACCAAGCGTGCGCTAGTTTGGTTGAGTGGATCTGGACTTCACGCGCGCGGAGCAGGACTTCCGAGCCGAGGTGCGAGACTGGCTGGCCGGGCACGTTCCCGGGGTCCCGCTGCCCTCCATGGACACCCGGGAGGGATTCGAGGCGCATCGCGAGTGGGAGCACCTGCTCGCCGGGGAACGGCTGTCGGTGGTGTCCTGGCCCGTCGAGTACGGCGGGCGGGGCGCGAGCCTCGTCGAGTGGCTGATCTTCGAGGAGGAGTACTGGGCGGCGGGCGCCCCCGGCCGGGTCAGCCAGAACGGCATCTTCCTCCTGGCCCCCACCCTCTTCTCCCACGGTACGGCCGAGCAGCGGGAGCGGTTCCTGCCCGGCATGGCCAGGGCCGACGACGTCTGGGCCCAGGCCTGGTCGGAGCCGGAGGCGGGCAGCGACCTCGCCGCCCTCACCTCCCGCGCCGAGCGGGTCGAGGGCGGCTGGCGGCTCCACGGGCAGAAGACCTGGAGCTCCCGGGCCTCCTATGCGGACTGGGGCTTCGGGCTGTTCCGCACCGACCCCGCCTCTGCCCGGCACCGGGGACTGACCTACTTCATGTTCCCCCTGGACGGCGTGACCGTCCGGCCCGTAGCCCAGCTCGACGGTGAGCACGGGTTCGCCGAACTCTTCTTCGACGGCCTCTTCGTCCCCGACGACCTGGTGCTCGGCGCCGCCGGTGAGGGCTGGCGGATCGCGATGGCCACCACCTCCTCCGAACGCGGCCTCACCCTGCGCAGCCCCGGCCGGTTCCTCGCGACGGCCGACAGGCTGGTCCGGCTGGCCCGCTCGACCGGCGCCGACCCCGTCCTCGCCGACCAGGTGGCACGGGCCTGGTTGGACGCCGAGTCCTACCGGCTGCACACCTTCGGCACCGCCCGCAGGCTGGCGGCGGGGGAGGAGATCGGCTCCGCGTCCAGCATGGGCAAGGTGTTCTGGTCCGAACTCGACGTGCGCATGCACGCCCTCGCCCTCCGGTTGCTCGGCGAACGCGGCCTGCTGGACGGCGGAGCCCCCGACGCCGAGGAGGGAGGCCGCTGGCTGGACGGCTACCTTTTCTCCCTCGCCGGTCCGATCTACGCGGGCACCAACGAGATCCAGCGGAACATCATCGCCGAACGCGTTCTGGGGCTGCCCCGATGAACTTCGCATTCACCGACGACCAGCTCGCCCTCGCGGCGGCCGTACGGCAGGTGCTCGCGGCCCACTGCCCGGCGGAGGCCGTACGGAACGGACGGACCCCCGCCTGGTCCCAGCTCGCCGAGATCGGGCTGTTCGGGCTGCTGGTCCCCCAGGAGCACGACGGCCTCGGGCTGGGGCTCGTCGACGCGGTCCTCCCGTTCGAGGAGACAGGGCGGGCCGCGCTCCCCGGCCCGGTGGCCGAGACCGCCGTGGCCGCCCCGCTGCTGCTGGCGGGCGATCCGGCGCTGGGCAAGCTCGCCGCGGGCTCGCTGCGGGTGAGCGTGCGGATCGGCGACCAGGGCTACGCGCCCGACGCCGACCTGGCCGACCTGCTGATCGTCGAGCGCGAGGGCGTGCCGTACGCCGTCCGGCCCGAGGCGGCACGGCTGACGCCGCAGCCCGGGGTGGACCGGAGGAGGCCGCTGTTCGGGGTGGAGTTCCGTGACGCGGCCCGGCTCCGGACCGGGATCGCCCCGGCCGTCCGCGCGGTGACGGTCGCGGTGGCCGCCCAGCTCGTCGGGGCGGCCAGGCACCTGCTGGACACGACCGTCGGCTATGCGCGGACCCGCAGGCAGTTCGGCGCCCCGATCGGGTCGTTCCAGGCGGTCAAGCACCAGCTCGCCGAGGTCGCCATCGCGGTCGAGTTCGCCGCGCCCCTGGTCTACGCCGCCGCTCTGGCCGTGGACCGGCACCTGCCCACCGTGGACCGGGACGTCAGCGCGGCCAAGGCCGCCGCGGGCGAGGCCGCCGAGCTGGCCGCCAGGACCGCCCTCCAGGTGCACGGCGCGATCGGCTACACCGGCGAGCTCGATCTGGGCCTCTGGCTGGCCCGGGTGTGGTCGCTCTCAGCCGCCTACGGCGACCCCGGCCTGCACCGCTCACGGTTGCGGACCGCGATCCTCGATACCCCGGAGGTGCGGCGATGGCCGTGATCCACGCGCGCCGGAGCCGGTGCGTCCCGCCGGTGGCCGAGAGGGCGGCCACCGGGGTGCCCGGAGTGAGGAGACGGTTGTGATCCGTGCGTGTCGCGACCGGGTGGCGGGAGGTCGGCGATGAGGTTCGGCGTCCCTCTCGGGCTGGTCCATCCGGACGCCTGGCGGGACGTCGCGGTCGCGGCGGACGAGCTCGGGTTCGAGTCGGTCTGGCTGCCCGAGCATCTGGTCTTCGCCACCGACCTGTCGCTGGCGCGTTACCCGGGAACCGACAGGCCCGGCATCTCACCGGCCACCCCGCTGTTCGACGCCCCCGCCTACCTCTGCTGGCTGGCAGGGCTGACCTCCCGGGTACGGCTGGGCACCGCGGTCCACCTCTATGCCCTGCGGCACCCCTTCGTCTCCGCGCGGGCCTTCGCCACCCTGGACCGGGTGTCCGGGGGCAGAGCGATCTGCGGGGTCGGCGCCGGGTGGTACGAGGG
>NZ_NGFP01000368.1 GCF_002149035.1 Streptosporangium minutum | reverse complement strand
TCGGGGGACAGGCGGGCGGGGGCGAAGAACTCGGTGTGGCCGGCGGTGTAGCGGGCCGCGTAGTCATAGACGCCCTTGTCGGGAACGATCTCCACGGCGGGAAGAGCCGTCGGGCCCCCACCGAGGTCGACCACGGAGACGGCCACCTCGACGCCCTCGACGCAGCGCTCGATCAGCGCGGTGTCGCCGTAGGCGAAGCAGCCGACCATGGCGGCCGGGAGGTCCTCGGCGGCGCGCACCATCGACGCGCCGAGCGCGGAGCCGCCGCGGGAGGGCTTGACGAACAGGGGGAGACCGAGGCGTTCCACGATGCGGGACAGCACCGTGGAGGCGCCGAGGTCGTGGAAGGTCTCCTTGGGAAGGGTCACCGAGTCGGGGGTGCGCAGGCCGACGGAGCGGACGACCGTCTTGGCGGTGGGCTTGTCGAAGGCCACCCGGCAGGCGTCGGGACCGGCGCCGACGTAGGGGACGGAGAGGAGTTCGAGCACGGAGCGGATGGCGCCGTCCTCACCGGCTCCGCCGTGGAGGGTGACGAAGACCGCGTCCGGCGGGTCGGCGAGTATGGAGGGCACCAGCGAGGCGTCGGTGTCACGGGTCTCCACGACGATCCCCGCCCCGCGCAGCACCTCGCTCACCCGGCGGCCGGAGCGGAGGGACACCTCCCGCTCATAGGACAGTCCGCCTGCCAGGACGAGCACGTAGCCCAGATCACTCACCCGAAATACCTCTCTTTGCTGCCCGCGCCGAGCCGATGAGGGGCTCTCACCACGACCGGGGTGTTCGCCGCACGACGACGCCGGAAATCACCGTACGGCAACTCGCCGCATCGGTGTGCACCCGAGGGATCCCATGTCGGCAGGCGCCTCCGCCGGAAGGCGCCTGCCGAGGAAGGGGTCAGGCGAGATCCGGCCCCGGGGTGTCCACTCCGATGTGGTCGGGAGAGGAACCGGTGCCGAACGTGTCGCGCAGCCGCAGCTCCTGCTCGATCACTCCGGCAAGGCGGCGGACGCCTTCGCGGATGCGGTCGGGCTCCGGATAGCAGTAGGACAGCCGCATGTGCCGCGCACCGCCGCCGTCGGCGTAGAAGCCGGTGCCCGGGACGAAGGCCACCCGTTCGGAGACCGCGCGTGGCAGGAGCGCCTTGGAGTCGAGCCCCTCGGGCAGGGTGGCCCAGACGAAGAAGCCGCCGCTGGGGCGGGTCCAGGTGAAGCCTGCGGGCATGAGGGCCTCGAGCGAGCTGAGCATGGCGTCGCGGCGCTCGCGGTAGAGCTCCCGGAAGGCCTTGATCTGCTCACGCCACGGCTGGGTGGCGAGGTATTGCCCGACGGCGAGCTGGGTGAAGGAGGAGTGGGACAGGACCGCCGACTCCATCGCCAGCACCAGCTTGTCGCGGATGGCGTGCGGGGCCAGTGCCCAGCCGACCCGGAAACCGGGGGCCAGGGTCTTGGAGAACGAGCCGAGGTAGACCACGCCGTCGGCGTTGTCGGCGCGCAGCGCCCGCATGGGCTCGCCGTCGAAGCCGAGCAGGCCGTACGGATTGTCCTCGACGATCAGCACGTCGGCCCGCTGGCAGATGTCCAGCACCTGCTGCCTGCGCGCCGCGTTGAGCGTCACGCCGGCGGGGTTCTGGAAGGTGGGGATGGTGTAGAAGAACTTGATCGGGCTGCCCGCGGTCTTGAGGGCGTAGATGGTCTGGGCGAGCGACTCGGGGATGACCCCCTCGTCGTCCATGGCGATGTGGACGACCTTGGCCTGGTAGGCGGAGAAGGTGCCCAGCGCGCCCACGTAGGAGGGCCCCTCGGCGAGGATGACGTCGCCGGGGTCGATGAAGATGCGGGTGATCAGGTCGAGGGCCTGCTGCGAGCCGACGGTCACCACGACGTCGTCGGAGTTGGCCTCGATCCCCTCCATGCGCATGACGTCGCAGATCTGCTCGCGCAGGTGCGGGTCGCCCTGGCCGGAGCCGTACTGCAGGGCGACCGGGCCCCGGCGGGCCACCAGGTCGGCGACGAGCTCTCCCACGGTGTCGAGGGGGAGCGCTGTGACGTACGGCATGCCACCGGCGAGCGAGACCACCTCGGGCCTCGACGCGACGGCGAAAAGAGCTCGAACCTCGGAGGCGACCATCCCGGTAGCTCGTGCGGCGTACCGGTCGACGTAGGCGTCGATGCGGGAGCCTTGGGCCGCGACGGTCCGACCGTGATCTGACTCTTGGGGCACGGTCCACCTCCTAGATTATGTGGAGCACAAAGTGCTCATGCTTGAGAAACCAGGGTACGTCAGTGGTCATTGTCGTCTGCGTGGGGGGACGGGACACCCTGAAACCGGGGCCCTCACTGAGCTACGATGCCAGCTGGAGACGCCGTTTTCGCGCGTTTTTCGCCATGGCTTGCACTCGTCTCGCCAGGATTGGGGCCAACAGGTGTCGCGTCGGCTGGCAAACGTCACACTCGACAATCTCGACGACCTGCCGCGCCGTTGCCGCCGGTGCGTCTTCTGGGAGCTGGATCCCGTGAACGGGAACCGGGCTGTCGAGGTGGGTGATCCCGGGCTGGAGAAAGAGGCCTGGATCTCGTCCACACTGCTGGAGTGGGGGAGCTGCGGCAAGATCGTCTATGTGGACGGCGTGGCGGCCGGCTTCGTGCTCTACGCGCCGCCGCACTACGTGCCGCGCTCGGTGGCCTTCCCGACCTCGCCGGTCAGCGCCGACGCCGTGCTGCTGATGACCGCGCACATCGTCCCCGAGTTCTCCGGCGGCGGCCTGGGCCGGATGCTGGTCCAGGGCGTGGCCAAGGACCTGACCCGGCGCGGGGTGCGGGCGATCGAGGCGTTCGGCGACCTGAAGTGGGAGCAGCCGGGGGCGTGCCTGATGCCCGCCGACTACCTGCTCTCCGTGGGGTTCAAGACGGTCCGGCCGCATCTGCGCTTCCCCCGGCTCCGCCTTGAGCTCAAGACCGCCGTGTCGTGGCGGGAGGACGTCGAGGTGGCGCTGGAGCGGCTGCTGGGCTCCATGAGCCCTGAGAGGGCGCTACGGCCCGTCTGACGCTCCCCGGGATCCGGGCTCGCCTCTCCGCCCCGGAGTGGCGCTATGGCTCATCTGGGCCTGGTATGGACCCTCTGGGAGACGCGCGAAAGCCCCCTGCCGTCGGGCGAGGGGGCTTTCACTGGGTGGGTGTGCCGCTCGGAAGCGGGTGGTACGGCGTGCGCCGTGGGGTGCGCGGGCCGCAGGGGGCCTAGATGATGCCCTCGAGCTCGCGGAGCAGCATGGCCTTCGGCTTGGCGCCGATGATCTGCTTCACGACCTCTCCGTTCTTATAGACGTTCAGGGTCGGAATCTGGAGTACGCCGTAATTGCCAGCAGTTGCCGGATTCTCGTCGACGTTCAGCTTGACGACGGTCAGCTTCTCGGCCTGCTCGTTCGCGATCTCCTCCAGGATCGGCGCGACCTGGCGGCAGGGGCCGCACCACTCGGCCCAGAAGTCGACGATGACGGGCTTGTCGCTCTTGAGGACGTCGGCGTCGAAGCTGGCGTCGGTCACGTTCTTGATGGCGCCCAAGGTTCCTGCTCTCCCTATCCGATGGTGCTGTTGGTGTCAGTTGTCGTCGTGGTCGCTCAGCCAGCGCTCGGCGTCGAGCGAGGCGGCGGTGCCGGTGCCGGCGGCGGTGATCGCCTGGCGGTAGATGTGGTCGACGACGTCGCCGGCGGCGAAGACACCGTCAAGGTTGGTGCGCGTGGAGGGGGAGTCGACCTTGATGTAGCCCTCGTCGTCGAGCTCCACCTGGCCCTTGACGAGCTCGGAGCGGGGGTCGTGGCCGATCGCGATGAACAGGCCGGTGGCCGGTAGCTCGCTCTCCTCGCCGGTCTTGAGGTTGCGCAGGCGGACCCCGGAGACCTTGGACTCGCCCAGGACGTCGACGACCTCGCTGTCCCAGACGAAACGGATCTTCTCGTTCGCGAACGCGCGGTCCTGCATGATCTTGCTGGCGCGCAGCTCGTCGCGGCGGTGCACGACGGTCACCGACCCGGCGAACCGGGTGAGGAAGATGGCCTCCTCCATGGCGGTGTCGCCGCCGCCGACGACCACGATGTCCTGGCCGCGGAAGAAGAAGCCGTCACAGGTGGCACACCAGGAGACGCCGTGGCCGGACAGGCGCTTCTCGTTGGGCACGCCCAGCTCGCGGTAGCCGGAGCCCATGGCCAGGATGACGGCCTTGGCGTGGTAGGTGTCGGTGGCGGTCCTGACGACCTTGGGGGTGACGGTCAGGTCGACCTCGACCACGTCGTCGGCGAGCAGCTCGGCGCCGAACCGCTCGGCCTGCTTGCGCATGCTGTCCATGAGGTCGGGGCCCATGATCCCGTCGGGGAAGCCGGGGAAGTTCTCCACCTCGGTGGTGTTCATCAGCGCGCCGCCGGCGGTGACCGAACCCTCGAAGATCAGGGGCTTGAGGTCGGCACGCGCGGAGTACACAGCCGACGTGTAACCGGCGGGACCCGATCCGATGATGATCACATTCCGGACGTCCATCACTGCTGCGCCTCTCCCTCTGTCATTGCCAGTGGCGTCAACAGATCCTAGGCGGCGGTGATTCCCGGGTGAGACGAGAAGGCCCGGCATGGACGAATCCATGCCGGGCTTCTTCTCGGATGGGGGCTCCCGGTGATCAGTTCCAGCTTGCGAGAGCGGGCTTGCGCAGGTTCTCGCACTGCAGGCCCACGACGTGGACGCGCACCGAGTTCTTCTTCTGGTTCTGCCAGAAGACCATGATGTTGGCGTCCTGACCGTTGTAGAGGCCCTGGTCCACCGCGAACGGCGACTTCCCGACCTTGGCGGAGACCTGCTGGACGCACTGTTCGAGCTTGACGCCCGCACTCATGTCCTTGGCGTCCACGATCTGCGCCGGGCCGATGTAGTCGAGCAGCGAGCCGCTGAGCTCCTGCTCGGTGTAGTTCCAGTTGCTGTCGGTCAGCTTGTAGCCCTGACCGGCGGCGATCACCGCCGGGGCGGTCGGCGCCGGGCGCTCCGCACCGGGTGCGGAGAGCACGCCGCTCGTCACCACGGTCCCGCCGACCACGGCGGCCAGCACGCCCGCCGCCGCGACGGGCATGGCCCACCGGGGCCGTCGCGCGGCCTTGCGCCGCTTGGCCGGAATGACGGTGCCGTCGTCGCCGACGACTCCGAGCCGCGTCACCGGCTCCAGCTCAGGCTCGGGGAGAGAGGTCCTCTCCCACGGCGCGTCGCGCATTATGTCGTCCCAGGCCGGTGCTTCCACCAGGCCCACTCCACCTCCACGGAAGCTTTCGGCCTCTGCGGCCAGCGCGCGGTCGATCCTGAGCGCGACTCCCATCGGCATCGCCGGGGTAGGCGTCGCCGACAGCACCTCACGGACCGCTGCGAGATCGGCCAGGCTCTCGCCACAGGGATCGCAGACCGCGAGATGCTCGCGTACCTGCAGGGCCGTGGCGGCGTCAAGAAGACCCTCGGCAAGTTCGGCCAGGATCTCCAGGTCGTAGTGCGTATCACCCGTCACGAAGTTCTGCTCCCTTCGCGGATGAGACGCGAGACAGGTCGGATCGGTTCCGTAAGTGCGAAAGAATTGGCGCGAGTTTCGCGCGTCCACGCGCGCATCTGCTCTTCACGGTGCCGCTCGGCACCTCCAGGACCTGGGCGGCGTCCTCGACGGAGTAGCCCATCATGTCCACGAGCACCAGCGCGGCCCGCTGGTCGGCGGGGAGCAGCTTGAGCGCGGCCGAGACCTCCATGGAGACCTCGCGCTCGGCTGTCTGGTCGAGCACCGGGGTGTCGCGTTCGGCGGCCTCGACGAGCTCGTCGTCGGCGACCGGGCGTACGGACTTCCTGCGCATGCGGTCCAGGCAGGCGTTGACCACGATGCGGTGCAGCCACGTGGTGACGGCTGCCTCGCCGCGGAAGCTGTCGGCCTTGCGATAGGCCGAGACGAAGGCGTCCTGTACGGCGTCGGCCGCCTCGTCGGGGTCGCCCAGCGTGCGCAGGGCGACCGCCCACATGCGGTCGCGATGTCGCTTGACTATTTCACTGAAAGCGTGCGGATCCCCGGCGATATGCCGGGTCAGCAGATCGGCGTCGGACACTGCTGCCCGCGCCATCTGCTGTTCCGCCGCTGGCGGGGTCTCGGGTGGGGAATTCACAAGGAGAGTCCTGCTGCCGGTCCGGGGAGAACACCACTACGTGATAGATGGTGCCACGAAATCTCCCATGATCGTCAACGAGACGGGTAAAACCCAGCAAATCGCCCCGGCGTCACTTCGTGGCGAGGATCTTGACGTCGATCACGGTGCCACGGTATTTGCCCTGGTAGGTGGGCATCTTGGTGAACCAGATCAGGACATGCCTGCCCTTCTTCGGAGACTCGGCGGTGAAGACCTTCTTGCCGGAGGCCTCGGCGGACTTGCCGATCACGGTCATGTCCTTCAGGTTCTGGGAGTCGCTGACCCTGACCTCCGCGGAGCCGCCGGAACCGCCGCCGAAGTCGACCGACACCTGCTTCACCGGCATGCTCTGGTCCAGGGTGAGCATCAGGCCGACGCCGTCCTTCAACCCGCCCAAGTCCTCGGTGTTGTAGGACTCGGAGTGCCAGTCGGTGGAGGGCTTGCCGTCCACCGCGTAGAGGGCGAGCTCGGGGCGCTCGGCGCCGTCGGTGCCCAGCGGGTCGAAGCCGGTGGCGGCGGCGGGCTTCACCTCGCGGGTGGCGGTGGCCGCGGTCGGCGTGGGCGTGGCGGTCCCCTCCGCGACCGGGGTCCCGGCGTTGCCGATGCTGCGGCCGAGCGTCCAGGCGCCCAGGCCGACGGCCACCATCACCAGCAGCACGACCATGGTCATGGCCGACGTGACGAGCGACGACCCCGCCCGGACCGACGCCGAAGGCCTCGGCCGCCTGCTGTACGCCGGGCTGACGGGCCACTGGCCCGGTGACGGGCAGGAGAGCGGGCTGCCCGCCGCCCCCATGGACGACGGCCACTTCTGC
>NZ_NGFP01000367.1 GCF_002149035.1 Streptosporangium minutum | reverse complement strand
CCCCTGCCCCTCTGGCCTCCGGACCCCTGCCCCTCTGGCCTCCGGACTCCGTGCCACCGCCGCCCGACCCTCGCCTCCCTGACCTCCGTCCGGACTCCGTGTCCTCGGAGACCCGTGCTCTTTGAGACCTGTGCTCTTTGAGACCCGTGTCCCTTGAGGTCCGTGTCCCCTCTGTCCCTCTGCTCCCGGCCGTCCGGCGCGTGATCTGCGGTGCCGTACGGACGCAATAAACTGGCGCCGGTGTCGCAGCGAGGGCGAGGTGAGTTCGCGGTGCGCAAGTCAGGGATCACGCAGACGCTTGATCTGGTTGATGTCGGCGAGCACGTGTGCTGGGTCGTTGATCCGGACCAGGGATACACGGCCGCCACCTCGACGTTCCTGGCCGACGGCGAGCTCTTCGGCGACAAGGTGGTCATCTTCGGGTCGGCGTTGGAGCCCTCTCCGGCCGCCGGCATCTCCCGCGGGGCGGTGGTCGTCGATCCGCGGCTGATCCGTGGCGCGGGCCCCACCCCCGACATGAGTTCGATGCTGGGCCTGGTGCGGCGCGAGGCGGACAGGGCGGGACGCCAGGGCTACCGCGCCCTTCGCGTGCTCGCCGTGATGGACCAGCTCGTGCCGCCGGGGGCGGGCGTGGACATGCTGATCGACCATGAGCTGCGCCTCGACGAGCTCGTGGCGGACAGCGCGGCCATCATGGTGTGCGCCTACGGCCGTGACCGTTTCGGCGCCGCCACGTTGGACCACGTGGCATGTGTTCACCCTCGTGAACTGGGAAGTGAGTGGGCGGGGCCGTCGTTTCGGATGTTCAGCTCGGGGCCGGACAGCTGGAGCGTGTGCGGAGTGGTCGACTCCGACGGCGCTGCGGCGTTCAGCGCCGCACTGACCGCCGTCGCGGCGCTCTCGCCGGCGCTGCGGCTCCGTTTCGACGAACTGGAGTTGATGGACGCATCCGGGATGCGCGCGCTCATGGAAGCCGCCACCCGGGCCCCGGTCCGCAGCATCACCGTCGAGGGCGCGAACCCGACAGTGCGCTCGTGCTGGGAGATGCTCGGCTACAGCACCTACGAGGCACCCGTGGAGCTGACGCCATGACCACTCAAGTCACCGGAGCGGAGGGGACCACAGGACTCCGCCACGAGCTTTACTCCTACTCGGGGGAGACGCAGTTCCTCGACGGGACCCTGTCCTTCATCGAAGACGCGCTGGCGGCCGACGAGGTCGTCCTGGTGTCCGTCCCCGAGAGCAGGGAGCAGATCCTGCGCGCGGAGCCGGCCGGCTCCGACCCTCGCGTGGTGTTCATGGACGTCTCCAAGCTGGGCCGCAACCCCGCCCGGCTCATCCCGGCCTGGCAGCGGTGGATCAGCGAGCGGGCCGAGGAGGGGCGTCCGGTGCGCGGCATCGGCGAGACCGACTGGAGCGGGCGCGGCGCGGCGGAGGTCGCGGAGCTGCGCTATCACGAGTGGTTGCTGAATCTCGCCTTCGCCGGCTCGCCGGCATGGTGGCTGCTATGCCCCTACGACATCGACACGATCGATCCCACGACCATGCGGGCGATCAGCCAGTGCCATCCGTTCGTCCTGGAGCAGGGCAGCCACCGGGAGTATCCCGACTACGTCCAGGAGCCCTTCGTCTGGGACGACCTGGAGCCGGCGTGCGACCCGTTCGAGGAGTTCCCCTACAGCAGGGGGGATCTCGCGGCCGTCCGGGAAAAGGTGTCGGCCTGCGCCATTCCGCATGGCCTGCAGGGGGAGCGGCTGAGGGAGACCATGATCGCGGTCACCGAGGTGGCCGGCAACAGCATCGCCCACGGCGGCGGCCACGGGACCCTCCGTACCTGGGTGCAGGGGGGCACGCTCGTCTGCGAGTTCCACGACGACGGGGTGATGACCGATCCCATGATCGGCCGCAGGCTCCCGAGTCCCCGCCCGTTGAGCGGCCGGGGCATGTGGCTCGTCCACCAGCTGTGCGACCTGGTGCAGATCCGCTCCGCTCAGGGGACCGGCACGACCGTCCGCCTGCACATCGTGATTCCTCCGGCCTGACCGCCGGTCACCCGCCCTGGAGCGCCTCCTCCACGGAGGCGGAGAGCGTGAAATAGGGCAGCACCCCGGTGGTGGTCAGCATGTGACGCAGGGTGCGGCTCACCCCCGCCAGGACCAGGCGGGTCCCGCTCTCCTGGCTCCGGCGCAGCATCCACAGCAGTTCGGCGAGCCCGGTGGAGTCGCAGAAGGTGAGTCCGGCGAGGTCGAGGACGAGCGTCGGTGAGTCGTCGGTGCCGCTGGTCCATGCCTGGCTGAGCTCTCGCCGGAACGTCGGCGCGTAGTCGTAGTCGAGCTCGCCGATCGCACGGACGACGAGGGCGCCGCCGTGCGATCCGGACAAGATGAGGAGCGTGGCCGCATCTTCGGTTGACATCGGGAACTCCTTAGACCCGCAGTTCACAGGGCGGGCGTTCCCTACGTCCTACCAGGTATGCGGATCTGGCGACTCATGATGGCCAAGAATCGGAGGGGGCGGAATGCTCTGAACGTATACAGGGTACGGCGGCGCGGGGCCTGCCCGCCCGATGGACGTCCTCAGCACGGTTCCCGGTCCTTCCCGACCCTCGGTGAGCGCTCGGCGTTCTCGCGTTCACCGGACCGGACTCTCCCTAGTCTGACGGCCCGGTGGCCCTTTGGCTCTTTTCACGGCCGGGTGGCCGTCCGTGCGGCGCCCGCCACGCGGACGGAGGCGCCGCCGGGAGGTCGGACCTCCCGGCGGCGCCTCCACCGGCTCCGCTCTCCCTACGGGTTGGTGGTGATGGTGAAGGTCGACGTCGTGTTCTTCACGTTTGTCGCGTTGTTGCTCAGCCTCAGGTTGTTGAAGGTCACCGAACCGACCGCCGGGCCCTGGCCGGGCTCGGGCATCTCGTTGACCCAGATTCCGAACCCGGACTTGGCGTCGAAGGCGTCCCCGCTCTTCTGGGCGCCCGAGATCGAGATGTCCGTGAAGACCGTGTCCTTGACCGGGAACTGCGGCTGGCCGCCCACGTAGTTCGTCTGGAACATGATGCCGCTGTAGGTCGGGTCCACGATGTCCACGTCGCTGACGCGGATGCCCTGGAAGACCTTCGAGGCGGAGAAGACCCAGATCGCCGGGAAGGTCTGCGCGCCCCAGAAGTGGCCACCGGCACGGACGATGGAGATGTTCTCGAACTTCGTCGGCGGGTCGGCGCCGAAGCCGTTCATCGGGTAGCCGAAGTCGAGCGAGCTGATCGTGATACCGGAGTAGACCAGCGTGTCCGCGATGTAGATGTTCCTGAAGACGTTGTCGTAGCCGCCGTAGACCGCGACGCCGGCGGCGCGCCAGGTCAGGATGGAGGTCAGGTTCTCGTAGACGTTGCCCTTCATGTCGGCCCCGCCGGCGTCGATGGCCGAGAACAGCGCGAAGCTGTCGTCACCCGTCGCGCGGGCCTCGTTGTTGACGACGTGGTTGTCCGTGCTGCCGTTGGTCATGTTGATGCCGTCGGCGAACATGTTGCGGATCCGGGAGTTCTTGATCGTCACACGGTCGGTGTTCGCGCCCCAGTACAGGCAGACCATGTGCTCGTTCCAGATGTTGTCGATCACCACGTCGGCGACGTTGGAGAAGTCGAACACCTTGCCCGGGCCGTCGATGCGTGAGGTGTAGTTCCCGAAGTAGGCGAAGTTCGCGAACGAGGAGCCGTTGGCCGTCCCCTCCGCGCGGAATCCGATGTCGGTGTTGTCCTGGGTCGACGGGGCGCGGAACTGGGTGTACCAGGGGCCGGCGCCGACCACCTTGACCGCCTTGCCGTACACCTGGAACTTGCTCGCCGTCTGGTAGGTGCCCGGCGGCAGGTAGACGCCGACGAGGGCGCCGGTGTTGTCCATCCGGACCTTGTCGAGCGCGTTCTGTACGTCCTGGTGCGTGAAGCCCGCGGGCACCGTGTACTTGGCGGGGTCGGGGTTCGCGATGGGCGACACCTGCTCAAGGTTGATGAAGTCGATCGCGTACGTCGTGGTGTTGGCCGGGTCCTTCTGCAGCCTGATCTTGCTGCCGGCCGGGACGGTCGTCCCGAGCATGACGTTGGCCTCGTCGTAGATGTGGCGCGGTCCGCCCGCTCCCGGCGAGTTGCCCGGGCTCGCCTCGTTCCCGTACAGCCACGCGTACTTGGAGGTCAGATTGATGGGCTTGAGGAAGGTGCCGTTGACGTAGACGTTGAGCGTCGAGTCGATCCCGCCGCCGCCCGCCGCGTCGGGGATGGAGAAGCGGGTGACGAGGGTGTTCGTGCTGGCCTTGGTCGTGAACTCGACGTAGCTGCCGTTGGAGTTCAGCGTCACCGCCCTGCGGCCGGAGGCCTCGCCCGCCAGGTTGCCGATGTCCCTGTTCGGGCCCAGGACGGTGGCCCCGCCGCCGACGACGGCGTCCTCGGCCTCGTACATGTCGTAGGGCATGTTGGCGCCGCGCCCGACGAAGAACGGCTGCGTGCCGGTGTTGTTCTGCCGTTTCACCGGCAGCTCGTTGGCGTCGTCGGCCAGCACCGTCTTGACGCTGTACTTGCCGTTGGCGGCCGTCCACGTGCCCAGGCTGACCGGGCTGGTCGTGGCGCCGGCGGCGATCACGCCGCTGTGGGAGCCGGTCAGCGTGCGGACGACGGTGCCCGCCTCGTTGGAGACCGTCAGCGTGACGGCGTGGGCGCCGCCCGCGGAGGCCACGGTGCCCTGGTTCCTGATCGCCACGGAGAAGGTGACGACGTCGCCGTTCGCCGGGGTGCTCGGTGTCCAGCTGGTCGTCGCGACGAGGTCCGAGCTGTCGACGGGCCTGACGACGAGCGGGGAGGGGGCCGTGTGGCCGTTGTTGGTCTCGTTCTGCTCGATGACGCTGTTGGCCTCGTCGACCTTGGCGCTCAGCGGGTAGGCGCCCGCGTCACGGGGACCGACGCCGGCGGACACGCTGGTGGACGCTCCGGCCGCCAGCGCGCCGACGGCGGCGGTGCCGACCTTGGCGGTGCCCAGGTAGAAGTTGACGTTCGTCGCGCCGGAGGCCGCCGTCCCGATGTTCTTGACCGTGGCCGTCAGCGTGACGGAGTCGGTCTCGACCGGGGCCGAGGGGGCCGACGACATGCCCGTGATCGTCAGGTCCGGGTTGGGGGCCGGCGTGCCGATGACCTGGAACTCGGCGACCTGCCCTGCGGGCGCGCCTGAGTTCGTGGTGATCTTGAGCTGGACGTCGGCGGCCGTGGCGGTGACCGGGATCGTCACGGTGTTGCCGGAGGCGGGGTTGAAGGTGTGGACCGCCGCCGAGGACAGGTTGGTGAAGGAGGAGGAGCTCTGCTCGCGTCCGAGGACCTGGATGGTCTGCGTGCGCGTCCCCCACGAGCTGTCGGGGTTCAGCTTCAGCACGACCGAGTTGACGGCGGCGTTCGAGCCCAGCTGCACGGTGAGCGTGCTGGGGTAGCTGCCGCCGTTGCCTTCCCAGTAGGTCGCCACGTTGTTGTCGTTGGCGTTCGTGGCCACGAAGGTGAAGACCGAGGACGACGCGGTGATCGGCTTGCCGACGGCCAGGTTGGAACCGCCGCCGCTGCCGCCGCGCGTGACGGTGTTGCTGCCGGAAGACTGGTTGCCCGCCGCGTCCTTGGCCTTGACCTGGTACGACACCGTCGCGCCTGCGGGCTGGCTGTCGGTGTAGGTCAGGACGCCGCCCGCCACGCTGCCGCGCAGGGCGTTGTTGGCGTAGACGTCGTAGCCGGTCACGCCCACGTTGTCGGTGGAGGCGTTCCAGGTCAGCCTGATCTGACCCGAGGCCGGTTCGGTGTAGGCCAGGTTCGTCGGCGCGGTCGGCGCCTGCGTGTCGCCACCGGGATCGGCGGGGCCGTACACCTCCAACTCGGACAGCTGACCGGCCGGCCAGCCCGTGTTGCCCGTGATGGTCAACCGCACGTACCGGGTGCTGGTCGCGGTGAAGTTGATCGTCACCGTGTTGCCGGTCGCCGGGTTGAAGGTGTAGCCCGCCGACGGGACGATGGTGGTGGAGGGCGGGCCGCTCGTGCCTCCCTGCACGGTCAGGGTCTGGGTCCTGGTGGCCCAGTCCGTCGCCGGCGGCAGTTTCAGGACGACCTTGTTCACGCTGGTGGAGGCTCCGAGGTCGACCTGGACCCACTGCGGGAAGGTGTTGTTGACGCTCTCCCAGTAGGTGGCCGCGTTGCCGTCGTTGACGTTGCCTGCTGTGTAGGGGTTGGTGGCGCTGCCGGCCGAGGCCGGCTTCCCCGCCGCCAGGTTGGGGTCGGCCGCCGCCGAGGCGGGGGAGATCGGCCCGAACAGGGCCAGCAGGCTGGTCGCGAGCGCCGCCGCGGTCAACCGTAACAACGGGACGTGCTTGTTTCTCATTGCGTTCCTCTGTCTCTCGTCTGGAACGGCAGGTGCGGAGAGGAGACCGTGGCGTCCGCCGCGCGACGCACTCGACCACGGGCGGGTACGGCCTCGCCGGCGAGGGATGGATGCCGGGTCCCTGGGAGCCGGCGGACGGGCGGGCCGGGGTGACCGGTCGTTGTACGCGGCCGTGCTCTCCGGTCCGCCTCCGGTGGCGGATTCAGGTGTCGCGGCCGACCGCGGTCGCCGGGCGGCGACCGGACACGCAATGCCGAAGCCGACATCACCTGGGGCCTCTCCGTGGGGGGTGCGGAGCGGGCGCACGGACACTGCGTATCCCTGCGAGAAGTTGCGAAGAACAGCTAGAAAGTAACGATGGTTTGCAAGAATCTTGCATCGTGTTGGCCAAATGTTAACTACGCGCTACAGCCGCGTCAACGGTTCGGAAAAAACGGTCTGTTGCGACATATCGCCCTGTGGTCAATCCCGGCCGGCGGTGGGCCGGGTGGATCGTTCCGTCCCGGCCGGCGTCGGACGGAAGTGCCGACGGATGCCGTGCTGTACGGGATCCCGGAGGATCGTAGAGCCGGGGGCGCTCCGG
Organism: Streptosporangium minutum; assembly: GCF_002149035.1. Taxonomy (GTDB): domain Bacteria; phylum Actinomycetota; class Actinomycetes; order Streptosporangiales; family Streptosporangiaceae; genus Streptosporangium; species Streptosporangium minutum. The sequence continues at coordinate 67 of NZ_NGFP01000367.1, read as the reverse complement.
CCGGAGGGGAAGCGGTGCGGCCGGACAGGAAGGACGCTCCGGCTGGAGGGGCGTGACGGGACGAGGG
>NZ_NGFP01000366.1 GCF_002149035.1 Streptosporangium minutum | reverse complement strand
GCCCCGACGAGGCCGCCGGCCCCGCCGAGCCCCCGGTCTGGTCGTCCCCCGCCGACACCGGCTGGCAGGCGGCCCAGGCCGCCAGCGTGCCCGCGCTCGGCGGGACGACCACGTCGGGCCTGCCCAAACGGACCCCCAAGGCGAACCTGGTGCCCGGTTCGGTGAACCGGGCCACCGGCCCGCTCCAGCCGCCGCAGCCGGCGGTCCCCATCTCGGCGGAGCGGGTCCGCAGCCGGATGTCGAGTTTCCAGCAGGGCGTGCGCAAGGCCCGCAACGAACTCCCGACGCGGGAGAGCTGAGCCGTGCAGGACGGATACCGGAGCGGCGGACAGGGGCCGGGAGACGGCTACGGCCCATCGTGGGACGAGCCCTCCGGATCCGGGGGGACTCCCGGGTACGACGGCTCGCCGTACGGTGAACCGCCCGAGGAGGAGAGCTCGCTGGTCCGGATGTACGCCGTCACCGGCGGCCGGACCGCTCCGCGCACCCGGCTCGCCATGGAGGCCCTGGTCTCCTCCGCGACCTCCGCCCAGCTCGGCCTGTCCTACATCCGCGAATACCGTGTCATCAGCGATCTCTGTCGCCAGATCCGGTCCGTCGCCGAGATCTCCGCCCTCCTCGGGATCCCCCTCGGCGTGGCCCGCGTCCTGGTCTCGGACATGGAGGCCGAGGGGCTGGTCCGCGTCCACCATCCCCAGATCGACCAGGACGGCCCCGGCCCTCACCTCCTGGAACGCGTCCTCAGCGGGCTGCACCGCCTGTGACCGCGGCGCGGCCGTACGGGCCCCGGGAGGGGGCGGGGATCAGCGCTGGTCCAGCCACCAGTGGGCGGCGACCAGCTCGGCCACCAGGGTCTCGGTGAGCAGGGCGACGTCGGCGTCGTCGTCGTGGAGGTAGCGGACGGCGGCCCTGGCGTCCGGCAGCTCGCCGCCGACGGTGAGCACGGTGGAGCCGCGCTGGCGGATCCAGTCCATGGCCTGGTCGTCGTAGCGGGAGCCGGGGAACATGACGGCGCGGTAGTCGAGGGTCTTGGTGAGGTAGACGTCCACGTGGGACCAGTCACCGGTCTCGCAGGCGTCGGAGGCGCGACGGGGGCCCTCCCGGAACATCAGGGCGGACTGCTCGGCCGAGGACAGGCGTTCCGCCGGGGCGATCGTGTAGACCCCGGCGGGGCCGTCGAGCAGGGTCATCGCCGGGTCCAGCCACTGGCCCCGGCGCTCCAGGAGGTCGGCGGTGGCCTCGGCCGTACGGCGGAGCAGGCCGGGCACGGCCGCCCCGGCGCCGGACGCGCCGGTGAGGCGGTTCTGCAGGGCCAGGAGCAGGCCGAGGGTGTGCTGGAAGGTCCGGCAGGACACGCCGCCGCGCTCCTCGCTCGCGACCATCGGCACCACCAGGTCGGCGCCCTCGGTGATCGCGGAGCCCGGCTTGTTGGTCATCGCCAGGACGGGGGACCGGCCGCGGTACCGGGCGACCGCGTCGAGGGTCTCCCTGCTGCCGCCGGTGGCCGAGACCGCGACGACCAGGGTGTCCGGGGTGGCCGGGTAGGAGACGGAGGCCGAGGCGTATTCGGCGACCGCGTCGACGCCCACGGACCGCAGGCGCAGCGCGGCGACCCCGGCGGCGTACCGGGAGCTGCCCATGCCGAGGAAGAGCACCCGCCGGATCCCGGTCGGGAGCCCCTCGAACGGGTCGCCGGTCTCCAGGGCGCTCGCCAGATCGGCCAGCGCGGCGGGCTTGGCCTCCAGATCGGCGAGGTACAGCTCGGGGTTCACTTCTTCTCCTTGGGGTCGGTTGGCCGGCGCACGGGTCCCGCCGGCCGGCACGGGGGCCGGACACCGGGTCCGGGACCGGCGCCCGGCGCGGTCACGGCTGCCGAGGGGGCCTGTCTATCGGTACCAGGACCGTAGAACGCCCATGGGGGCGTAGCGCCAGCGGGGCAGGTGACGGGCGGCGTAGATGAGCTCCCTGCACTCCTGCTCGATCTCGAAGGGGCGCAGCAGGGAACGGTCCAGCAGGGAGGCGTGGCCGTGTTCGGCGAGGCGGGCGAGATAGGCGGACTCCAGCGCCTCGCGGGCGGCGACGGCCCACGCGGCGATCACGAGGGGGTGGGCGTCGCGGCGCTTGACGGCGACCTGGCCGACGTGTTCCAGGCTGGTGATGAGCTGGGCGAGGTCGCGGGCGGCGGGCTGGAAGGGGTCGCCGCCGGTGACCGTCGGATTGCCGTCGAAGTCGATCACCGCGTAGCCGTCCCGCCAGCGGAGCGTCTGGCCCACGTGCAGGTCGCCGTGGATGCGGATCACCGGAGTGGCGTCCGCCCAGGCCAGGGGGGCCAGCTCGGCGCGGAGCGCGTCGGCGTGGGCGGCGAGCCAGTCGCCGTCCTCGCCGTCGGTCAGCGTGAGCGCCTCCTCCAAGGCCTCTCCGGCGCGGACGGACCAGGCGGTCGTCCCCGTCTTCGGGGCGGCGGGCGCCCGCCGTACGGGGTCGGGGAAGGTCGCGGACGGGGTGGCCATCGCGGCGTGCAGGTCGGCGGCCAGGACGCCCAGGTCGGCGGCGAACTCCGTGCCGCCGGAGACGGCCTCGTCCACGCACCACTCCCAGCCGTCCCTGGCGTCGGGAAGGTAGGCGGTGACCAGGGCGAGCAGCAGCTCGCCGCCGTCGTCCCCGCGGCGGGAGACGGCCGCGTACGGCGTGGCGGTCGCGGTGAAGCCGACCGAGGTCAGGTGGGCGAACATGTCCGGGGTCGGCTGGGGGAGCGGCGCCGGCGGGGTGAGCCACTTGACGACCACGCTCTCGCCCACGACGACCGAGCGATTGGTCTGGTCCACGTCGAAGCCGCGTTCGGCGGCCTTAGGGACGCCGTCAGCCGGTAACAGTTGAACGTCGATTGAAAAACCTTGAGCCAACGGGTCCGGCAGCGGGTGGAAGTGGCGGACCGCGAACGGGGCGGAGACCTCGCAGCTCAGGGCTGCGAGAAGCTCGCCGGTCCGCCCGTCGCCGGCGTGCGGCACGGTGTCGAGCCGATCCCATATTGAACGTGGATTCAACAGACAGACCAAACTTCCCAGGGGTGATGTCCGGCAAAGTCTTGCCCAAGTTATTCTTGGCTGCAACACTCCTGTTTCGGTCTGCCGTGTCCGTAACGGCCGGTCTACCCTAATTACACTTGAAATTTTAAGGAGTAGCGGTCGTGTCCCGTGCCCGGTACACCCGTCGTCTTCCGGCCGCCGCCCTGGTCGCCGGTCTCGCTCTCGCCGTTTCGGCCTGTGGCGGAGGGTCCACGGACACCGCCGCCGCGCCCGCCGCGAGCGCCTCGTCCGCCCAGCTCGACCCGAACATGGACCTGTCCAAGCAGAGCCTCACCATTTCGGTCTGGCCGGGTTACACCCCTGAAGACCTTCCCAAGAGGGTCAAGGACAAACTCAAGACCGAGCTCAAGGTCACCCTGCACGACACCAACGAGATCATCATGGGCAAGCTGACCACCGGGGCCGACACCGGCCTCGACGTCGCCTTTGTCTCCGGCCAGTACGCCCAGGCGCTCAACGAGGCCGGGCTGCTGGAGCCGCTCCACCCCGAGCTCATCCCCAACCTGGCCAACCTCTACCCCGAGGCCAAGGAGCTCTCCTACGACAAGGGCAACGTCTTCTCCGTCCCCTATACCTGGGGCACCACCGGTATCTGCTACCGCACCGACCTGGTGAAGACGCCGCCGACGAGCTGGAACGACATCCTCAGCCCGCCGGACGAGGCGAAGAAGAAGGTCACCATGATGACCACCGAGCGCTGGCTGGCCCTGCCCGCCGTCAAGGCGCTCGGCCTGTCGGTCAACACCAAGAGCGACGAGGACCTGGACAAGGTCAAGGCGAAGCTCATCGAGGCCAAGCCCAGCCTGCTCCGCTACGACGACGTCGACTTCGGCAAGCGCCTGGTCAGCGGCGAGGCCGTGATGGCCGAGGCGTGGGACGGCTGGTGCCCGACCAGCGAGAAGAACATCGAGTTCGTGGTGCCGAAGGAGGGCAGCGACCTCTGGGTGGACACGATGGTCGTGCTGAAGTCCTCCAAGAACAAGGAAGCCGCGCACGCGTTCGTCAACTTCATCCTGGACCCGGAGATCCACGGCTGGGCCGCGCAGAACATCCTCTACAAGGTCCCGAACAAGGCCGCCATGGACGCCCTCCCCGCGGAGCTCAAGGAGAAGAACAAGCCGCTCCAGATGAGCCCGGCGCAGCTGCTCGAGGGCGAGTCCATCATCGACCTCGGTGAGGACTCCACCAAGTTCACCCGCCTGGCCACCGAGGTTCAGGCCGCGAAGTGACAAGCTCTACCGTCTCCGGCGCGACCGCGAAGCAGCGGTCGCGCCGGTCGCGTGTGCTCGGACGGCTGGCCTTCCTCAGTCCCGGCCTGACCTACCTGATCGTGCTCATGCTGATCCCGCTGGCACTGATCATCAGCTACGCGTTCTTCCGCAGAGGACGGTTCGGCGGCGTCGTCTACGAGCTGACCGGGGAGAACTTCACCCGGCTGATCGACCCCATCTACCTCGACGTCGTGCTCGACTCGCTGAAGCTGGCCACGGCCGCCACGCTGATCGCCCTGCTGGTCGGCTACCCCACGGCCTACCTGATCGCCCAGCTGCCCGCCAGGTGGAAGACGATCGCGCTGATCGCGATCGTGATGCCCTTCTGGACGAACTTCCTGATCCGCATCTACGCCTGGATCGTTCTACTCAGCGGTCCCGGGCTGGTCAACACGGTTCTGGGCAAGCTCGGCCTGGGGCCGTTCGAGTTCCTCTACAACCAGGGCACAATCGTCACCGGCCTGGTCTACTCCTATCTGCCGCTCATGGTGCTCCCGCTGTACGCGGCGATCGAGAAGCTGGACCCGCAGCTCCGCGAGGCCTCGGCCAACCTCGGCGCCAGGCCCGCCCGCACGTTCGCCTCCGTGACGCTGCCGCTGACCCTGCCGGGCGTCATCACCGGATGCATGTTCGTCTTCGTGCCGAGCTTCGGCAACTTCGTCATCCCCGAGCTGCTCGGCGGCGGACGCTCGATCATGGTCGGCAACCTGATCAGGGACCAGTTCCTCAAGGCGCGTGACTGGCCGTTCGGCTCCGCCCTCACCCTGGCGCTGCTCGCCGTACTGATCGTCCTGCTGCTCGTGCAGGCATGGAGTGCCCGCCGTGCGTAAACCGCGCCTGCTGTACGTCCCCTTCTGGGCGACCTACGTATTCCTGTACACACCCATCGTGGTGCTCGTCGTCATGTCGTTCAACGCCGGCAAGTCGCCCTACTCCTTCGACGGCCTCAGCCTGAAGTGGTACGGCAAGCTGGCCGGGAACGCCACCGTCGCGGAGGGCCTGGTCAACACGCTGATCGTGGCCGCCGGATCCACGGTGCTGGCCACCGTGCTCGGCACCCTGTTGGCGGTGGGCCTGGCCCGCTACAGCAAGTCGCGGCTGCTGGACGGGCTCGGCGTGCTGCCGGCCGTACTGCCGGACCTGGTGCTGGCCATCGGCCTGCTGGTGTTCTACGCCATGGTCAAGATGACCCTCGGCCTGCACTCGGTGCTGCTGGCGCACACGGTGTTCGGCATGGCCTTCGTGACCGCGGTGGTCCGCACCCGGCTCACCCACACCGACACCTCCCTGGAGGAGGCGTCCAGGGACCTCGGCGCGACCCCCCTCACCACGTTCCTCCGTGTCACGCTGCCCCAGCTCATGCCGGGTATCGCGGCGGGCGCCATGCTGGCGTTCACGCTCTCCATCGACGAGTTCGTGATCGCGTTCTTCACGGCGGCCCCGACCACGCCCACCCTGCCCATCGTCATTTACTCAATGGTCCGCTTCGGGGTCACCCCGGAGATCAACGCGCTGGCGACACTACTGCTGGCCGTGAGCTTCACCGTGGTGATCGTGGCCCAGCGGATGACCCGACTGACGGAGTCGCTGTCCTAATGCTGCAGATCACAGGTGTCAGCCGCCGGTTCGGCGACGTCACGGCGCTGTCGGAGATCTCCCTGGAGATCCGGCAGGGGGAGTTCTTCGCGCTGCTGGGGCCCAGTGGCTGCGGCAAGACCACCCTCCTGCGGATCCTGGCCGGGTTCGAGGCCCCCGACTCGGGCACCGTCACGCTCGACGGTGAGGACCTGCTCGGCCAGGCGGCGCACCGCCGCCCGGTCAACCTCATGTTCCAGTCGTACGCGCTGTTCCCGCACATGACCGTGGCGAAGAACGTCGCCTACGGCCTGGAGCGGGAGAAGCTGCCCAAGGCCGAGATCCGCGAGCGGGTCGAGGAGGTCCTGGAGAAGGTCGGCCTGGCCGCGATGGCCAAGCGCAAGCCGCAGCAGCTCTCCGGCGGCCAGCGGCAGCGCGTCGCGCTGGCCCGTGCGATCGTGAAGCGGCCGCGCCTGCTGCTGCTGGACGAGCCGCTGTCCGCGCTGGACAAGAAGGTGCGCGCGGAGATGCAGCTGGAGCTCAAGCGGCTCCAGAACGAGGTCGGCATCACCTTCGTCGTGGTCACCCACGACCAGGAGGAGGCCATGTCGCTGGCCGACCGGATCGCGGTCTTCAGCGCGGGCAAGGTGGAGCAGGTGGACGCGCCGGTGACGCTGTACGAGCGGCCGCGCACGCCGTTCGTGGCCGACTTCGTGGGCGCCAACAACCTCTTCGAGGGCAAGGCGTGCGCGGACGGTCTGTCCAGCGACGGCCTCGGCGTCCTGCCCGGCCTGTCCGACCTGGAGGAGGGCACGTCCGCGCTGCTCGCCGTACGGCCGGAGCGGCTGAGGCTGATCAGCCTCGGCCACGGGCCGGCGGAGGCGGAGAGCGCGGTCGTCGCCGGCGAGGAAGTCGATGTCGCCGACGACACGGCGGACGCCGAGGAAGTCGAGGTCGCCGAGGTCGAGGTGGACGCCGAGGACGTCGGGAGTTCCGAGAGCGCGGTGGACGGCGAGGTCGCCGACGACACGGAGGACGCCAAGGACGTGGCGGCGGCCGAGAGCTCAGAGAGCGCGGCGGACGCCGGGGACACCGAGGTCGCGGCAGCCGTCGATGGCACGGTGGACGGCGAGAAGGCTGAGGATGCCGAGGGTACGGCAGCCGGGGACGCTGAGGACGCGGTAGCCGCTGAGGACGTCGAGGAGGCGGAGGACGCGGAGGACTCGGCAGGTGCTGGGGAGACGGCGGGGG
>NZ_NGFP01000365.1 GCF_002149035.1 Streptosporangium minutum | reverse complement strand
TCACGAAGGGGGGTGAGGCGCGCTTCGCGGAGTCCGGGGCCGGGGTCCGCGCCGAGCCGGGGCGGCGGCCTGCTCGACCGGTTGTTTCAGGGCCGGGGTCCGCGCCGAGCCGGGGCGGCGGCCTGCTCGACCGGCTGTTTCAGGGCCGGCCGCCGCCCGGTGCGGTCACGCCAGGGGCCAGGGGCGGGCGATGGCGCCCAGCCGGTTCCACGCGTTGATCACCGTGATCGTCCAGATGAGCTCGGCCAGCTCGGTCTCGGTGAACTCGGCCGCGGCCCGCCCGTACACCTCGTCGGAGACGGGCCCGTCGGTGAGCCGGGTGCCCGCCTCGGTCAGTTCCAGCGCCGCGCGTTCCCGGTCGGTGAAGAACGGCGTCTCCCGCCACACCGGGAGGGCGAACAGCCGCTGCTCGCTCTCGCCGCCCTTCCGGGCGTCCCGGGTGTGCATGTCGACGCAGTAGGCGCAGCCGTTGAGCTGCGAGGCGCGGGCCCTGACCAGCTCCAGCAGGGAGGCCTCCAGCCCGGTCTGCCTGGAGGCCGTGTCCAGCGCGTTCATCGCCCGGTTGACGTGCGGGGCGAGCTCGTCCACCGCCAGGCGGACGGGGGAAGGGTCGGTCGTGGTCATGTCAGTGAGCCTAGAGAAGCACTGGACCTGCAATAAGATCCAATATCGTGTCAGAATTTTGGACCACTTTCGGCGTCGACCTGTATCTGGAACTCGACCCCGCGACCGGCCGCCGGTCCGGTCTGGAGCACGCCCTGCGCGACGCCGTCCGTGCCGGACGGCTCGCGCCCGGGGCCCGGATGCCCTCGACCCGCAAGCTGGCCGCCGAGCTCGGCCTGTCCCGCGGCACGGTGAGCGCCGCCTACGACCAACTGATCGCCGAGGGCTACCTGACCGCCCGCCGGGGGTCCGGCACCACGGTCGCCGACCTCACCCGCCGTCCGGCACCCGCGCCGCCGCCACGGCAGGATGCCGTCGCGCCCCGCTACGACCTGCGGCCGGGCAGCCCCGACGTGGGCACCTTCCCCGCGGAGGCATGGGTGCGCTCCACCCGCCGCGCGCTCGCCGCGACGTCGGCCGAGGCCTACGACTACGGCGATCCGCGCGGGCGGATCGAGCTCCGCGTCGCGCTGGCCGAATACCTGGGACGGACCCGCGGCGTGCTCGCGACCCCCGGGCAGATCGTGATCACCTCCGGCTACGTCCAGGGCCTGGCCCTGCTGGCCCGGGTGCTCGGCGACGCCGGGACGGCCGCGATCGCCATGGAGGACCCGGGGCTGGGTTTTCACCGGGAGGTGGTCCGGCGGGCCGGGCCGGCCGTCGTCGCGCTCCCGGTGGACGGCCGCGGGGCCCGTCCCGACCTGCTGAGCGACCACGAGAGGGTGGGCGCGGTCGTGGTGACCCCGGCCCACCAGTATCCGACCGGGGTCACCCTGCACCCGGCCCGCCGCCGCGCCCTCACCGAGTGGGCGCGCGCCCACGACGGCCTGATCGTCGAGGACGACTACGACGGCGAGTTCCGCTACGACCGCCAGCCCGTCGGCGCCCTCCAGGGCATGGCGCCCGACCACGTCGCCTACCTGGGCAGTGCGTCCAAGACCCTCGGGCCCGCTCTGCGACTGGGCTGGATGGCGCTGCCGCACCGCCTCGTCGAGCCGGTGGTGGACGCCAAGCTGCACCTCGACCATCACACCGAGGCGGTCGGGCAGCTGGCGCTCGCGGACCTGATCACCACGCATGTCTACGACCGGCACATCCGCGCCTGCCGCCTGCACTACCGGCGCCGCCGGGACCTTCTGCTGGCCCGTCTGGGCTCCATCCCCGGTCTGGCCGTCCACGGCATCGCGGCGGGGCTCCACGCGATGGTCACCCTGCCCGCCGACGGGCCCGGCGAGCAGGAGACGCTCGCTCACGCCTCGGCGCGGGGCGTGGCGCTGGGGAGCCTGGGCGGCCACTGGCACCGTCCCGGAGACCACCCGCAGGCGATCATCGTCGGGTACGGCACGCCGCGCGAGCATGTGTATCCGGCCGCGCTCGACACACTCGCCCGGGTTCTCGGGGGAGTTTTGTGAGGGATTGTCCTCGCGTGAGTTCTTCCGAGGGTGGGGCCCGTGGCGGAGGTCGACGCTCGGCTCGATGCTGCACCGGCGCCTGGTGCGCGGTCCTCGGAGCGCTTGACATTGTTTGGATTGCCAACCATTATGAAGTTGTTGGTATTACAAACTAACAGCCCGGCCAGGGGCGACTCCGCGGCGATGATGATCATCCGCCGCTCTGCCGGCCGGCGCCGGTGGGCGAGCGACGGCCTCGTCCGCCCCTGATGCAAGGAGGAATCCTCATGCCCGCAATCCGGACCAAGGGCCGATCGGCAGCCCTGGTCACCGCGGCAGCGGCTCTGGCGTTCTGTACGTTCGCCGGCTCTCCGGCTCAGGCGGCCGCCCCGTCCGCGGCACCGGCCGCCCGCTCCGCCACATCAGGGATCCCGGCCGTGGTCGATCCCGCGGCCGACCTGGGACGGCACGCGCCCGGGCCCAAGCCGACCTGGTTCGACTCGATCTACTTCATCGGCTCGTTGAAGGCGAACGGTCAGGAGTTCGGTCTTCAGGTCCACACGCGCATCCTCCCGAGCAGGGCCGAGGCCGCGTACCGCTGGACGTTCTCGGTGATCAACAAGACCACCGGGTGGTACAAGGACTACGACACGATGGTCAAGCCGGAGGACTATCGGTGGAGCGAGGGCAAGCTCGACATCAAGGCACCGGGGCTGAGCTGGACGGGTGACACCGTCCGCCAGTCGGTGCAGGTCGAGACGCCTTGGGGATCTCTCGATGTCCAGATGGCGCCCACCGGCCCCGCCATGAACTACGCGTCGACCGGCGTCTTCAACCTGGCCGACGGCGTGCCGAACTACGAGTTCGCACTCCCGGATATGCAGACGTCCGGAACGCTCGTCGTCGACGGCAAGAAGCACAAGGTCAGCGGCACCTCCTGGCTGGACAGGCAATGGGGCGAGATGCCGACGTCGCTGACCAGGTGGACGTGGATGAACCTCAGCATGCCCAATGGCGACAAGGTCGCCATCTGGGACACGATCGGCGCCGAATCCAAGGACAGCTGGGCGACGGTCCTCCATCCGGACGGCTCCTACGAGGTGGTCGACGTCGAGCCGCTCGCGCAGGGCGCCTCCCGGCAGTGGACCAGTCCGGCCACCGGTCAGACCTATCCCACTCGCTGGCGCATCCGCATCCCCGCCCTGCGCTCCGAGCTCGACGTGCGGGTCACCGGAAACCCGGACCAGGAGATCGAGACTCCCGACGGGAGCGGCTACCTGGAGGCCGCGGCGACTTTCACCGGTAAGTACGACGGCAAGAAGGTCCGTGGCGAGAACTACGTCGAGATGACCGGCGAGTGGAACTCCTGATCACCGGCGAAGCCGTCCTCGCCTGACGCGATCCGACATCACCCCGGGATCGAACACCGATCCCGGGGTGAACCGTCGGGAGAGGACGGCCTCAGCCGGGGGAGTGCATGACGGCGTGCAGCAGCTGGACGAGCTGGTCGCGGTCCTGCGGGTCGAGCCGGTTTATCGCAGGTGTCAGTGCGTGTCGGACCTCGCCGTACATCTGCTCCGCCAGCTCCAGGCCGGCGGGGGTGAGGAACACGTCGACGACGCGGCGGTCCTGGGGGTTTTTACCCCTGGCCACCAGCCCCCGGCGTTCGGCACGGTCGATGAGGCCGGACAGGGTTGATTTGTCCAGGCCGAGGAACGCGGCGAGCTCGGTCATGCGCGGGCGGCGGTCGCGGAGGATGCCGAGGACCCGCAGCTGGGTGAGTGAGAGGTCGCGCTCGGCTCCGATGCGGGTGAGCACGCCCACCACCTGGAAGGTGTTGCGGACGAGGGCATCCACGAGGGCGTCGGAAGTCATGGGCCCACGTTACCCGCCATGCTTTGCATTACGAACTACCGGGGGAAGGCCGGCTCGCTCAGCGCGTCCCGCGTTCCTCCAGGGCTGTGCTCAGGCCGCGCGGGGCGACACCGGCCGCGACCGCCGCGCAGCACAGTCCCGGGATCGCCCACGGCCATCGCTGATGAGTCATTCGAACATGGTGGGAGACGCCGGACCGGCGGGCAACGGGACGGAGGTCCCGACCCGGGACCTCTCAGGAAAGCTCCTTCCAGTCCAGGTAGCCGTCGGCCAGGTCGTGGACGGCGGCGAGGAGACCGAGCCGGTTGGCTCTGACGGCCGGGTCGTCCGCCATGACCAGCACCTCGTCGAAGAACACGGTGACCGGATGGACGACGACGGCCGCCTCGGCGGCGAAGCGCCGCAGGTCGCCCTCCCCGCGCAGGCCCGCGTGGGCCTTCTCCAGGGCGGTCGCCAGTGCCTCTTCCGCCGGGCTGTCGAACAGCGCCGGGTCGTAACCGGGCGTGGCGCCGGCCGGGATGATGCGGCGGATGCGCTGGACCGCGGCTTCGAGCTCCTGGAAGTCCGGGGTCCCCGACAGGGCGGCGAGGTGGTCGAGGGTCCGCTCGGCGCGGACGGGGCTGTCGACGAGGCCGGCGACGGCCCGGATGTTCGCGGCGGGGTGGCCCTGTTCGAGCATGAGCTGCTCGAACCGGCGCCTGACGAAGTCCAGCACCTGGCCGGGCAGGCGGGCGTCCGTGGGGACAGGCTGGTGGCTCGCGGCGATCGCGAGCGCTTCCCGCAGCGTGAGGCCCTCCAGACCGGGATGGGCCCGCAGGATGTTGATCACTCCGAGGGCCGCCCGCCGGAGCCCGAACGGATCGGAGCTCCCGGTCGGTTCGGAGCCGATCGCGAACAGCCCCGCCAGCAGGTCGAACCGGTCGGCGAGCGCGAGCAGCGCCCCGGGACGGCTCCGCGGCAGCGCGTCGCCCGCCTGGCGCGGAAGCTCCATCTCGTACAGGGCTTCGGCGACGGCGTCCGGCTCGCCGGCCTGGCGCGCGTACTCGCGGGCCATCACCCCGGCGAGGCTGGACAGCTCGATGACGAGCTCGGACCCCAGATCGAACTTGGCGAGCCGGCCGGCCCGGCGCAGCGTCTCGGCGTCGTCCCCGTCGAGCCGTACCCGCGCGGCCAGGTCCGAGGCGATCGCGTCGACGCGTTCGGCGCGTTCGGCGACCGAGCCCAGCCGGGTCTCGAAGGTGAGCCGCGCCAGACGCCCCTTCATCTCGGCGAGCGGGGTCGCGAGGTCGTTGCGCCAGAAGAACCCGGCGTCCTCGTAGCGGGCGCGCAGGACCGCTCCGTTCCCGGCCCGCACCGCGTCGTGGTCGCACTCGCCGTTGGCGATGGTCACGAACCGGTTCAGCAGCCGGCCGTCGCCGTCCAGGACCGGGAAGTAGCGCTGGTGCTTCTTCATGACGGTCGTCAGGATCGCCGCCGGAAGCTCCAGATACTTCTCGTCGAACGTCCCCAGGATCGCGACGGGCGCCTCGACCAGGTTCGTGACCTCGTCCACGAGCGCGCTCTCGGCCTCGAAGTCGACCCTTCCGCCCGCGCTCTCGGCCAGCCGGGCCGCCTGCGCGACGATGTCGTCGCGCCGTACGGCGGCGTCGGGTTCGATCGCGTGGCGGCGCAGCGTCTCCACGTAGCCGGTCGCGGTGCCGAGGGTGATGACGGGTTCGGCGGCGGTGCGGTGCACGCGGCTGGACCGGCCGGAGGCCAGGTCGGCGACCGTGAACGGCACGACCTCCGCGCCCAGCAGCGCGGTGATCCAGCGGATCGGGCGGCTGTAGGACAGGCCCGGTGAGCGCCAGCGCATGTTCTTCTCGGCGCGCAGTCCGGTGACGATCTCCGGCAGGATCGTGGCGAGCACCTCTCCGGCGGGACGGCCGGGGACGTGCTTGACGTATCCCACGTACTCGCCGCCGCCGGCGCTCAGGGGCGCCAGCTCGGCGACGTCGATGCCCTGGCCGCGCGCGAAGCCCTGCGCCGCCCTGGTCGGAGCGCCGTCGGCGTCGTAGGCCGCCGACAGGCGCGGACCGCGGACGGTCTGCTCGTCGTCGTCCTCGCGAGGCGCGATGTCCTCGACGAGCGCCACGATGCGCCGCGGCGAGGACATCACGGTGACGGACCCGTGCCGCAGCCGCGTGGCGGCCAGCTTCTCGGTGAGCGCCTGCCGTACGGCGTCGGCGGCCCGGGTCGTCTCGGCGGGCGGCAGCTCCTCGACGCCGATCTCGAAGGCGAGCGTCTGGTCCGTGCCGGCCCGCGGGCCCTCCGCGGTCGCCGCCGCGGCGGGCGGGACGTCCACGCCGCCGAGCGGGTAGCCCAGCTCGGCGCGGCGCTCCACCCAGAGCTTGGCGACGCTGTGAGCGAGCCTGCGCATCCGGGCGAACGCCTGGGCCCGCTCGGTCGTGGAGATCGCCCCGCGTGAGTCCAGGACGTTGAACGCCTGGGAGCACTTCAGCACGTACGTGTGGGCGGGGACGGGCAGGCGCGCCTCGACCAGCCGGTCGGCCTCCGCCGCGTACGCCTCGAAGAGGCCGCGCTGCGCGGTGACGTCGGCGTCGTCGAGGTAGTAGCGGCTCATCTCGTACTCGGCCTGGCCGAACGCCTCGCCGTAGGAGATGCCGGGCGCGTAGGCGATGTCCTTGAAGTGGTCCACGCCCTGGAGCGCCATGATGATGCGCTCCATCCCGTAGGTGATCTCCACCGACACCGGGTCCAGCGTCATGCCGCCGGCCTGCTGGAAGTAGGTGAACTGGGTGATCTCCAGGCCGTCCAGCCACACCTCCCAGCCGAGCCCCCACGCCCCGAGCGCCGGGGACGCCCAGTTGTCCTCCACGAAGCGGACGTCGTGCCGGTCGATGTCGATGCCCAGAGCCCTGAGGCTGCCGAGGTAGAGCTCCTGCGGGTCGCCCGGCTCGGGCTTGAGGATCACCTGGAACTGGGTGTGCGTCTGCAGCCGGTTCGGGTTGTCGCCGTAACGGGAGTCGTCGGGCCGGACGCTCGGCTCGACGTAGGCCACCCGCCACGGCTCGGGCCCCAGCACGCGCAGCGCGGTCGCCGGGTTCAGGGTGCCCGCCCCGACCTCGGTGTTCATGGGCTGCACCACCATGCATCCCTGCTCGGTCCAGTACCGCGTCAGCGCGAGGAGAGCGTCTTGCATGGTGAGCATGGCCGGAACCCCAGGAAGTGATCGTCGAATGGGTGTGAGAGCTGGTCTCGGAGGAGAAACGCCGGACAGATGGCGAGTCGGCGGTCTCCGAAGTCTATCCACCTGCTCGGAAGTCGTCGCGGAAGTCTCCGGAGTCGCCCGCGGGGTCCGGCGC
>NZ_NGFP01000364.1 GCF_002149035.1 Streptosporangium minutum | reverse complement strand
GCCGGCGGGCAGGCGGACCTTGAAGGCCGTCGCGCAGGCGAAGCACCCTCAGAGTTCATGATCTCAACCCCGTACAGGCCCTGGCGCCGCCGGGGCGGCTGGGCATGCCACCGATCGTTCGTTCAGCGCCTCGGCGACGGCCTTGGCGAACCCGTCGGGATTGTCCACCATGATGTTGTGCCCGCAGTCGGGGATGCCCACGATGGAGACCCCGGAGGCGGTGAGGCTTTCGGCGTCGGCGCGCGGGCCGTCTCCGGCCGGATAGAGGAAGGTCCGCGGGATCGGCAGCTTCTCCAGGTTCTCCCGCATCGTCGGAACGGTGCCGCGCAGGAGATTCGTCGCACTGCGATAGAGCGCCTCGGGCCCGGCCAGACGCATCGTCGCCGCCCAGAACGGGCCGATGAAGTCCATGGTCTCGTTCCAGCCGTGGTCGAGGAACTCCTGCTCTGTGCGGTAGACGGCGATGCCGGAGCTGCCCGGCCGCTTGGCCTGCGGTGGTGGCAGGGGGTCAAGGTTGGCGTCGACCAGGACCAGCCGTCCGACCAGGTGCGGATGGCGGGTGGCCAGCGTGACGGCGACCGCGCCGCCCATGCTGTGTGCGACGACATCCGCCGCGCCCACCGCGGCCTGGTCCAGCGCGGCGGCCAGGGCGTCGGCGTGCTCTTCCAGGGTGTAGGCCAGTCCGGCGGGACGGTCACTGATCCCGAAGCCCAGCATGTCGATCATGAGGGTCCGGCGCCCGGCGAGGGCCGGGTGCGCCGTTGCCGGGGCGAAGTAGGGGGCAGAGCTGGCGCCGAGCCCGTGAACGAAGACGAGGGCGGGCTCGACGCCGGGTATCTCGACCCAGCGAATGCAGGAGCCGTCGGAAAGGACCTGTGCGCTGTGCATGACCCGGAAGATACCTCGAACTCGATATATCCTGTCAACATAGTATTCTGAAGCCATGTTGGAGCTGGCCGTCCTCGGATTCCTCTACGACGCACAGTTGCACGGCTATGACCTGCGAAGACGTATCGCGGCCCTGACCGGGCACGTGCGACCCATCGCCGACGGCACGCTCTATCCGCTGCTCAAGCGCATGGAGGCGGCGGGGCTGTTGCACCGCGAGCTGCAGCCCGGCCAGGTCGCGGCCCCCCGGCATATGCTGTCGCTGACCGCGGAGGGCAAGCAGGATCTGCTGAACCGGCTACGCGAACCCGATGAGCTGTTCGTCACCGACGAGAACCGCTGGTTCACCCTGCTGGCCTTTCTGCGCCACTTGGACGATCCGGCCCAGCAGGCGGCGGTGCTACGCCGCAGGCTGCGTTTTCTCACCCAGCCGGCGAGCTTCTTCTGGGACGAGGGCCGGCCCCTCCGCGCCGCCGACTTCGACGACCCGTTCCGGCAGGGGTTGTTCACCATCGCGACGGCGACCACGCGGACGGAGCTGGAATGGCTACGCCAGACACTCGTCGCGCTGGAACCGCAGGCGTAGTGGCTCCGTCCAGGGCCTGACCCACGGTCGTGACCAGGTCGTGGGAACACTCCCCGCCGCCGGAAGCCGCCGCTCCGACGACACCGTCCAGTACTCCGGTGACACGTTGAGACCATGACTGGGATCTGCGCCGGTAGTGGCGGCGCCGTCCGGACCAACGCGGGATCTCCTCGATACCGGACGCGCCGGGCCGCCGCCGCCGACTTCAGGGCTCATCGTACGGACCCGAGTGGAGGGCCTCCTCACGGGCCTTCCGGCTCGCGGCGTTCTCCTTCGCCTTCCGGCCCGCGGTGAGGTATACCGCCGTCATGCCGCCGAAGCTCGCCAGGCCGATCAGGATCATGCCCGCGATCGGCCGGGGGCTTCCCGGGCTTCGACGGTGGATCGGGTGAGTCCTTCGAGCGCGGCCTTCGACGTTCGACGGCAGCTCTGCCCGGGAAACGCCCGTGCGGCACCGGTGGTCAAGATCACTAGCCGGGGGATTCGAGACTCTTGCTGAGACACGGGCGGCCCCCGTACTCAATCTCTGCGGTCCGGGCGACTAGCCGCCGACAGGGCGCAGGCGCGGTCGAGCATCTCGTGGTTGGTGGTGCCTTGAGAGCCGGCTATCCACTGCTCCTCACGTAGGAGGCGCAGATCCACCTCGTGGGTCGCGGCCGGATGGCCGGTGGGAAGGGCGATCAGGATGGGCTCGACACCCAGGAGCCGTCGGGAGATTCCGGGTGGCCCGTCCTCGGGGATGAGGTTGTAAGTGAAGGCGACCGCGAGGTCGCAGTTGCCGTCGCGAAGCGCCTCGACCGCCTCGTGGGGTTCGAGTTCGTAGACGACCACGTGCAACTCCGGATGGCGGGTCCTGGCGGTGGCGATCGCCGGCAGCAGCCGGTGGACAGCGGCCGTGGCGAAACAGGCCACCCGGACGGGTCCCCGTGGGGTCGAGGCCGCGCGGAGGTCTTCCTCCGCGGCGTCCAGCGCGTTCAGGACGATGTTCGCGTGCCGGACGAGGCGCTGTCCTTCGGCCGTGAGGCGGACGCGGCGCCCCGCGCGTTCGAACAACGCCACCTTGGCCTCGCGTTCCAAAGTGGCGAGCTGTTGCGACACGGCGGACGAGGTCATGCCGCAGACCTCACCTACGGCGGTCATCGTGCCGTGCTCGGCGAACTCGCGCAGCAGGCGGAGCCTGGTGGGCTCCAACATCAAGGAAACCTTATAGGTCGGCTCAAAAACACTAAGTGGACGTTGTCAATTGAACCAGGCGACACTGTCGCCTGACCACCGACCGATGCGAGGAGGGACAGGATGCTGACCGTTGTCGAGATACCCCAGTGGCAGGGGTCGCTGTCGCCCACAGCGCCCAAACTAGTCGAAGGCGCCTCTCGGCTGGCCGCCATGGTGCCCCAGGCCCGGCATGTCCGAGTGGGCACCGGCGACACCCTTGCCGAGACCGCCGCTCGGGTCCGGCGAGTGCTCCCGCAGGACGGCTTCACCGTCACGGTAGGTGGAGACTGCGGTGTCGAACTCGAACCGGTCGCGGCCGCGTTGCGCCGGTACGGCGACCGCCTGAACGTCGTCTGGTTCGACGCCCATGGCGACATGAACACCCCGGCCACGTCCCCGTCGGGGGCCTTCCACGGCATGATCCTTCGCACGCTCCAGGGCGAAGGCCCCCACGACCTGGTGCCCTCGCCCGCGCTGCGCCCGGACCAGGTGGTCCTGGCCGGAACGCGCTCACTGGATCCGGCGGAGGTCGACTACATCCGGGAGACGGGCATCGGTGGCCTGTCCGCCATAGGCGACAGCGCGGTCCTGTACATCCACGTGGATCTCGATGTCCTGGACGGCATCACCTCGGTCGGCTACCCGGAACCCGGAGGTTTGTCCGCCCAGGCACTGACCGAGGCAATCGCCACTCTGGCCGCTCGGCACGAGATTGCCGGCGTGGGCATCACGGAGTACGCGCCGTCAGACCCACGGGACGAGGAGATGCTGAGACGCCTGGTCCCCGAACTCGTCCGGCTGTGCGACGCATCGGGTCCGTGGCAGATCGAACGGCGCGCCGCCAACGCCTGGCCTGCCCGGCACTTCGAGAAGCGCGACGGCTGGCTCCTGCGCCACACGCCCGGCGTGAGCCGCAAGCGCTCCAACTCGGCGCTCCCGCTGACCGGCGCCACCCCGTCCATCCCGGCGCTGGAGGCCTTCTACGCGGAACGAGCGGTCCCGGTGACCGTCCAGGTAAGTCCCGCGGAGCATCATCAGGAACTCGACGCGCTCCTGGCCGCCCGTGGTTACGCCGTGGCCGGCAGAACGCTCGTCATGACCGCCGGTACGGAGGCCGTGACAGCCATGGCCGGGGACCCCGGCGAGGTCGAGTACGTGGACGACCAGGCCCGCCGGGCCGCGCTGTTCGAGGCAGTCACCGGCAGCGCCGACGGCATGAGCGTCATCGGCCGCATCGCGTCCAAGGCGGTGCTGCTCGCCAAGGACGGCATCGGCCTGGCAATGGCGGTCACGGAGGACGGCTGGACGGGCATCTTCTGCATGGCCACCCATCCCGGCCACCGGCGCAAGGGCGTCGCGAGGGCCGTCTTGGCAGCCGCCGCCCGCTGGTCGGAAGAGCAGGGCGCATCCCGTCTCTACCTCCAGGTCGAAGAGGACAACCTCCCAGCCCGCGCGCTCTACGAGGGTCTGGGTTTCACGAAGTCGCACGGTTACCACTACCGCCTGCGGGCTTAGACCGTGACTCAGCTGAAACAACTTCCACAACTCATCGGGCACCAGTCGTTGAAGGAACGCATCCACGAACGGTCAACGACTGACGGCCAAATGAGTCACGGTCTTGGCCTCGATCTTTCACGATCTTCGTGTGGTCGGCTGGGGTATTCGGCTGAGGGTTGATTTCGCGTCCTGATCAGCGTGGTGGCCCGGTCGTCATGCCAGGAGGGCGGGGTTCCACGAGCCCGTGGGCGTCCTTTCTCGGTCGGCGGATCGGCTGCGAAGCGTGAAAAGTACCTCTTGAGCTGACGTGGACGGAAATTTAGACAAGTTTGATCATCCCATTTCAAAGGCACTTTTATCGTGTAAACGATCAAGGTTGGCGATATTCACCGTGAAGCCCCAAGTTAGAGTTCATGAATGTTGCTGACGATCCTTGGCGGATGCGGTGCGTGGCCGGGGGCGGGCCAGGCCTGCAGTGGTTACCTGGTGGAGCACGATGGGTTCAGGCTGCTCGTCGACCCTGGCTATGCGACGGTGCCGCGGCTGCTGGAACGGATCACCGCCGATCAGGTCGACGCGGTGTTCGTCAGTCACGGACACCCCGATCACTGCGCCGACCTGAACCCGCTGTTGCGGGCGCGTGCATTGCGTGATGACCCGCCGGCACCGCTGCCGGTGTACTCGCTGCCCGGCGCCCTGGACGCGGTACTCGCGCTGGACCGCCCGGGGATGCTGGCCGACGCCTATGTCCTGCACGAGTTCACCGCCGGTGACCGGCTCGACATCGGCCCGTTTCGCGCGAGGACCCGTCTGCTGCCGCACTGGGTGCCCAATGCCGGCATACGGCTGACCGCAGGCGAGCGAGTGCTCGCGTACACCGGTGACACCGGCCCGAGCCCCGAGGTGGTGAACCTGGCGCGCGGCGCCGACCTGCTTCTGGCCGAGGCCACTTATGTGGACCGGGTCCCGGAGGATTCACGGCACCACCTGTCGAGCGCTCGCCAGGCAGGCCGACAAGCCAGGGGAGCCGACGTCCGGCACCTGTTACTGACCCATCTGCAGCCAGGCACGGACGCCACGGCCGCGCAAGCCGCCGCCGCGGCCGAATACGACGGCGAGATCGGCATCGCCACCTCCGGCTTCGCCGTCGATCTTTCCTGAGCAAGACCTCCTCGTCCATGCCCGAGGCGATGACCTGCACCTCGGCGAAGCCGCGTAACCAGCGCTCGGGCAGCGGCGCTTTCTTCTCCACCACCGCGCCATCCATCGTGGTCACGACCAGCTCGTCGAGCCCGGCCCCATATTGCAGTCCGCAGGCGGGCAGATCCCTCTGATCTCAACTCCGTACAGGCCTTAAGGAACTTAGGAGACAGTGATGACCGAGAAGATGATCGCGGACTTCTGGTTCGATCCCTCCTGCCCCTACACCTGGGTCACCTCCCGGTGGCTGCTGGAGGTGGAGAAGGTCCGGCCGGTCGAGGTGCGCTGGCGGGTGATGAGCCTGTCGGTGCTCAACGAGGGCCGCGACGACGATCCCGAAGGCGACCCCGAGGGCTACCTGTGGGTGCCCGTGCGCGTCTGCGCCGCCGTGCAGCAGGAGTACGGGCAGGAGGCGCTCGGGCGGTTGTACACCGCGATGTGGACCTGCGGGCACGATCGCGGCGAACAGGAGTGGATCGGTTCCCTTCATGACGCGCTGGCCGCCGCCGGGCTGCCGCTCGAGCTGGCCGAGGCCGGCACGTCGACGGCCTACGACGAGGCGGTGCGCGCCTCGCACGCCGAGGGCATCGGCCTGATCGGCGACCATGTCGGCACCCCGGTGGTCGCCGTCACCGGGGCCGGCGGCGAGCGCGTGGTGTTCTTCGGCCCGGTCATCTCCCGGGCCCCCACGGGCGAGCAGGCCGGGCGCCTGTGGGACGGGACGCTGCTGGTGGCCGGCATCCCCGGTTTCCACGAGCTCAAGGGGGCCCCGCATGAGAAGCCCCAGCTCGGCGACCTGATGTGATCTCCGTGCCGAGGGGCCGAGGGAAGGCGCATCACCCGTGGCCCTCACACGAGCGGATCGAAGGAGCCTCGGCCATCGGCGTCCCCGTCCCCGCCGTCGTCGCGCGGCGGCCGTTCAGCGGGCGAGCAGGTCCCGGAGGGTCCTGGCGATGTCGGCGGGGGCTTCCTCGGCCATGAAGTGACCGCAGGTGACGGTGCCGTGCCGCAGGTCGGGGGCCCAGGCGCTCCACAGCGCCGCCGCGTCGAAGCCGAGGGCGGCGCCCCAGTCCTGCTGGAGCACGGTGACGGGCATCCGCAGCCGGTGGCCGGCGTCCCGGTCGGCCCGGTCGTGGTCGACGTCGATTCCGGCGGAGGCGCGGTAGTCGGCCACGATCGAGGGCACCGCGTCGCGGCAGGCGTCCAGGTAGGCGGCGCGGACATCGGCGGGGATCGCCCGCGGGTCGTTGGTCCAGATGTCGAGGAAGTGGCCGAAGAAGGCGTCCGGGCAGGCGGCGATCATCTGCTCGGGCAGGCCCGGGGGCTGGGCCATCAGGTAGAGGTGGAAGCCGACGGCGGCGCTGGTGCCGCGCATCACCTCCCACATGTCCAGGGTCGGCAGCACGTCCAGGGCGGCCAGATGGGTGATCGTCTCAGGGTGGTCGAGTGCGGCACGGAAGGCGACCAGGGCACCGCGGTCGTGGCCGGCCAGCGCGAAGCGCTCATGCCCCAGCGCGCGGGCCAGGGCGACGATGTCGGCGGCCATGGTGCGCTTGGCGTAGGTGGCGCCGCCGCTCTCGGCGGGTTTGTCGCTGGCGCCGTAGCCGCGCAGGTCGGGGCAGATCACGGTGTGGTCGGCCGCGAGGTCGGCCGCGACATGCCGCCACATCAGGTGGGTCTGCGGGAAGCCGTGCAGCAGCACGATCGGCGTGCCCGAACCCGCGACGGCCGCGTTCAGGGACACGCCGTCGGCGACGAGGACGCGCCGGTAGTCGAAGCCGGCGATGGCAGGCGTCATGGTTGCGCCCTTTCGGTAGGTGAGCAGGTGTCTTCAGCCTGCCGGGCGTGGATGAGCATCGGATGAGCGCGCTATATCGTGGCCGGGGGCGATGCCCCGGAAAGGGGGCAAGGGGTGCAGGTCGTGTTCGGGGTGCTGGGGCCGGTGGCGGCCTGGGAC
>NZ_NGFP01000363.1 GCF_002149035.1 Streptosporangium minutum | reverse complement strand
CCCTCGAAGGCCGGGCCCAAGCCGCCGACGAGCACCAAGGAGGTCGAGGTCAAGCACGCCGTCGACGAGCCGCCGACCGTCACCGGGGTGCGCTTCGCCGAGCACGGAGGATTCGACCGGGTGGTGATCGACCTGAAGGGCGGCCTGCCGGGATACAGCGTGCGGTGGGTGCCCGAGCTCGTCCAGGACGGGTCGGGCGAGCCGATCGACGTCCGGGGCGGGGCCTACCTCCAGGTGTCGATGCACCCGGCCGGCGCGCACACCCAGTCGGGCAGCCCGACCTGGGTGGGCGGGCCGATCTTCCAGGCCGCGCTGGGCAACGTGCGGAACGTGGTCAAGACGGGTGACTTCGAGGCCGTGGTCGGCGTGGGCATCGTCCTCGACCGCAAGGCGGCCTTCCGGGTGACCGAACAGAAGAAACCGGACCGGCTGGTCATCGACGTCGCGCACTGAGAGCGGTGACAGACTGGTCTGATGGCACGCAAAATCGACAGCGCGACGCGGATCCCCGTCCCCGGCGGCAAGACGATCGACGAGTACGTCGGCAGGGTCAACAGCGACGACAGCCGGATCTCGATCGCGCACATGAAGGCCCCGGCCGGGTGGGACGAGCCGGCCCAGACACCGGAGTTCGGCGAATACACGCTGGTGCTCAAGGGGACGGTCATCGTGGAGCACGAGGGCGGCACGACCGAGGTCAACGCCGGGCAGGCGTTCGTGAGCGAGCCGGGGGAGAAGATCCGCTACAGCTGCGGCCCCGAGGGCGCCGAGTACGTCGCCGTCTGCGTCCCCGCCTTCTCTCCCGAGTCCGTCAACCGCGACGGATGACCGTCGAGTCCGTCGACCGCGGCGGACGTCCGTCGAGTCCGTCAAGACCGTCGACCGCGACGGACTGCCGCGCGGCGGCCGTGTGGCGCGCGGTCCCCGCACCGCCGTGAACGCGGGGCCCCCGCCCTCCGCCGAGGCCCTCATCGGCGGGAGCGGGAGGCCGCGCCGTACGTCGCACGACCGGCACACGGCCGCACATGCTCGCAAGATCGGTGATTAGGCACCCGACGGTAAGGTGATGAGATGAGTCAGCTACCCACCCTTGAGGAGATACGCCGGGCTCCGAAGGTATTGCTCCACGATCACCTTGACGGTGGCCTGCGGCCCGGGACCATCATCGAGCTGGCCGCCGGATCGGGCTACGACCGGCTGCCCACGACCGACACGGACGGTCTGCGGGCCTGGTTCCAGGAGGCCTCCGACTCCGGCTCGCTGGAGCGCTACCTCGAGACCTTCGACCACACGGTCGGCGTCATGCAGACCCGCGAGTCGCTGGTCCGGGTCGCCGCCGAGTGCGCCGAGGACCTGGCCGCCGACGGCGTCGTCTACGCGGAGGTGCGCTACGCGCCCGAGCAGCACACCTCCGCGGGCCTCAGCCTCGAAGAGGTCATCGAGGCCGTGCAGGAGGGGTTCAGGGCCGGCTCCGAGGGCCGTGGCATCCGGGTGGGCACGCTGCTCACCGCGATGCGCCACCAGGCCAGGTCCAGGGAGATCGCCGAGCTGGCGGTCCGTTACCGCGACGTCGGCGTGGCGGGCTTCGACATCGCGGGAGCCGAGGCGGGCTACCCTCCCACGCGCCACCTCGACGCCTTCGAATACCTCCAGCGCGAGAACGCCCACTTCACCATCCACGCCGGCGAGGCCTTCGGCCTGCCGTCGATCTGGCAGGCGATCCAGTGGTGCGGCGCCGACCGTCTCGGCCACGGCGTCCGGATCATCGACGACATCACGGTGTCCGGCGAGGGGGAGGCCAAGCTCGGCCGCCTCGCGGCCTACGTCCGCGACAAGCGCATCCCGCTGGAGATGTGCCCGACCTCCAACCTGCAGACCGGTGCCGCGGCCTCCATCGCCGAGCACCCGATCGGCCTGCTCCGCAGGCTGAACTTCCGCGTCACGGTCAACACCGACAACCGGCTGATGAGCGCGACCTCCGTCTCGGAGGAGTTCGCCAAGCTGTCGGAGGCCTTCGGCTACGGCTGGGACGACATGCAGTGGTTCACGATCAACGCCATGAAGTCGGCGTTCCTGCCGTTCGACGAGCGTCTGGCGCTCATCAACGGTGTCATCAAGCCCGGATTCGCGCGCCTCAAGTGGCAGTCGTGAACGGGTCCGCACGAGTGGAGTGAACTCGATGAAGCAGGTGTTCCGGTCGAGGACCGCCCTGGTCCTCGGCTGGATCTGGATGGCGTTCGCCGCGTTCAACGCGGTGGATCTGATCGTCCGCTACAGCGGGCCGTCCTCGCTGGTCGCCGCCGCGGTGCTGGGGGTGCTGACCGCGCTGGTCTTCATCGCCTGCCTGCGTCCGGCGGTCGTCCTGACCGAGGACGGCGTGCTGGTCCGCAATCCCCTGAGGAACGTCTCCGTGCCGTTGGCCGGGGTGGACGAGGTCGTGGTCTCCCACTCGATCAAGATCACATCCGGCGGGGAGAGCGTCCGCTGCTGGACGCCGCAGACCTCGGCCCGCGAGCGGGCGGCGGCCGTACGGCGGGGGAACTCCGCGAACACCGGTGGCCGCTACAAGACCGAGCCGACGCGCTCGAAGGGGGAGCAGGCGGCGGCCGAGGCGCTGGCGGGCAGGACCCACGCCGACTGGGTCGCCGAGCAGATCACCGAGCGGGCCGAGGCCGCGAAGCGGGCGGCCGTCCGGAACGCCGAGCGGGTGACCGCCGAGCCCGCCGACGGCGCGGGTACGCGGGCCACCGAGTCCGGCGCCTCCGCCGACGCCACCGGGACCGGGGCCATGAGGGTCACCTGGGCGCCGAGCGCCCTGGCCGCCATGCTGGCCGCGGCCATCCTGGTGATCGCCGCGATCCTCGCCTGATCACGGTGCCCGGCCTCCGGGACCGGCCCCGCCGGACGGGGCCGGTTCTCGCGCGCCCGACAGAGGGCGCCAGGAGTCGAGCAACCGCTCCGGGGTGATCGCTTCGACGCCCTCAGCCGTGACCCCGCTCCGCGAGACGGCGAACAGCGGGGTCGAGGTGTCGGCGCCCGGCAGTTTGGAACGGTGGACAATGAGCTCGCTCAGGTCATGCCGGTCGAACGGCCGGTTCTCCAGCCATTTGATCGAGCCGACCATGGTGATCTTCTTGGCGACCGGCTCGCGATCCGCCCCGACGATGTCGATCTCCGGATCGTTCGTGCGGGTCCAGTAGCCACCGATGGCGCAGGTCCCCTCCGGCAGCCCGTCCATACGTCGCAGCGATTCCCGGATCACCGGTTCGATGGCCGTTCCCCGCCATGATGTCCATGATCGGTGAAACCGGGCGAGAACCAGGTCGCCCCGGTCCCGTTCGATCTCAGGGAGCCAGGGGCCGACGAAAGTGAGCCAGAAACGCAGATGCGTGTCCGCGATGTGATATCTGGTCTCACGTGAAGGCCGGGTGGCCAGCGGAAGTTCGGGGACGACCAGTCGTTTCTCGACCAAGAACTGCAACGCGCGGTTGAGCGAGGCTCTGGGAATGCCCGGGGTCGCGCGGTCTATCGAAGCATGAGTGCGCTGACCCGAGCCGATGGCGCTCAACACGGTCCGGGCCTGGGCATCGGGCGGCAGTTCGGCGGCAAGAGCACGTTCACCGCTGATCACCAGAGACGATGTGGAATCCGTCAGGGCCTCCTGTAGATATTCCTGAACGGAGAGTCCCGGCCGCCATTCCTCGCAGATCATCGGCAAGCCGCCGGACACCAGATGGGCGTCGAAGGCGTCTGCCGCGGTCAACTCCAGCTTTCTGGCCACGTCCGCCGGTGTGAGCGGTCTGACCACCATCTCGGTGGCTCGCATGTAGAAGGGTCTGTCGTACTGGTTGATCGCCTCCATCATCGACAGGTCCGAGCCGATGAGGATGAGCAGCACCGGACGGTGGGAGAACTCCCGGTCGAACAGCACCTGCAGGACACTTTCGAGGTCAGGGCTGCTTGCGATCAGGTAGGGGAGCTCGTCGAAAACCACGATGCTTGGTGAGTCCCGGGGAAGAGCGGCCACCAGAAGGCGTAGCGCGGCATCCCAGGAGTCCGGTGACTGCCCGCCCATGAGCTGGGCTCCGGGAAGGTCGGATGCGGCGCCGGCGCTGAGGAACCTCTGAAGCTGCTGGCCTTCCGGTCCTCTGGCGGCGGAATAGAAGAGATGGGGGACGCCCGAGCGCCGGATGAACTCTTCGGCCAGGCGCGACTTGCCGACGCGGCGGCGACCTCGCACCAGGATCGCTCGTCCCGGCCTTTCGATGCGGCCCCCCGCCTCGACCTTGTCCAGCAGCCGCCGCAGTTTGCCCAGCTCATGGTCTCTTCCGATGAACCCGTCCACCGCTCTCCAATGGTCTCATCTGTGAGAGTCTCAAAGTTGAGACTCTCACAGATGAGACCATCGGGCATGAGAGTCTCACCGGAAACTCTTGAGGGTGAAGGCTCCGGCGTCAGCGCTGTCCGGTCAAAAGGAGGCCCGTCCCGGGGCCGGGGTCACAGGCCGAGGGCGGCGGAGAGGTCGGCCTTCAGGGCGTCGAGGTCCTGTACGGCCTGCGTCCGGGCGTCGGCGACCTCGCCGGTGACGGGGACGACGACCTCCAGGTAGCACTTGAGCTTGGGCTCGGTGCCCGAAGGGCGGACGACGACGCGGGCGCCGCCGGACAGGCGGTAGCGCAGGCCGTCGGTGGGCGGCAGGCCGGCGGAGCCCTCGCTCAGGTCGTCGGCGGACTCGACCTCGCGGCCCCCCAGCTTCACCGGAGGCGTGGCGCGCAGGCGGGCCATCGCGCCGGTGATCAGGGACAGGTCGTCCACCCGGACCGAGAGCTGGGAGGTGGCGTGCAGGCCGTAGCGGCGGGCCTGGTCGTCGAGGAGGTCGAGCAGGGTGCGGCCGTCGAGCTTGGCCTGGGCGGCCAGGCCGGCGACGGTCAGCGCCGCGCCGATGCCGTCCTTGTCGTGCACGGGCAGGCCCGAGTCCGCGCCGACGCTGTATCCCAGGGCCTCCTCGTAGCCGAAGACCAGCCCGTCCCCGGCCTTCATGATCCACTTGAAACCGGTGAGGGTCTCGGCGTACCGCACGCCGTGCCCGGAGGCGATCTTGCCGAGCAGGGAGGAGGAGACGACGGTGGTGGCCACGAGACGCCCGTCGCCGGAGGTCTGCCTGATCACGTGCTCGCCCAGGAGGGCGCCCACCTCGTCGCCGGTCAGCATCCGGTAGCCGCCGTCCGGCAGGGGAACGCCCACCGCGCAGCGGTCTGCGTCGGGGTCGTTGGCCAGCACGATGTCCGCGCCGACGCTCCGGGCGAGCTCCAGTGCCAGGTCCATCGCGCCCGGCTCCTCCGGGTTGGGGAAGGCGACGGTGGGGAAGTCCGGGTCCGGGGCGGCCTGGGCCTCGACGGTCGCCGGGACCTCGAAGCCCGCGGTCCGGAAGGCGTCGTCCAGCGTGCCGCCGCCCACCCCGTGCAGCGGGGTGTAGGCCACCCGCAGCTCGCGGGCGTCGCCGAGCGGGAGCGCGGTCACCGCCTCCAGGTAGGCGGCCACGACGTCGTCGCCGAGCGTGGTCCAGGCGGGGTCGGCGGGGGAGCCGAGGGGCAGGCCGGAGACCTGGCCGACGGCGTCGATGGCGGCGGAGATCTCGGAGTCGACCGGCGGCACGATCTGGGAGCCGTCGTTCCAGTAGACCTTGTAGCCGTTGTCCCGGGGCGGGTTGTGGCTGGCGGTGACGGTCACGCCCGCATCGGCGCCGAGGTGGCGGACGGCGAAGGCCAGTACCGGGGTGGGCAGCGGCCGGGGAAGGACGGAGGCGCGCAGCCCGGCACCGGTGAGGACGGCGGCGGTGTCGTGGGCGAAGACGTCGGACTTGTGCCGGGCGTCGTAGCCGATCACGACGTGCCGCCCCGGGCCGAGGACCCGGGCGAGACCGGCGGCGGCGCGCATGACGGTGACCCGGTTCATCCGGTTGGGCCCGGCGCCCAGCTCGCCGCGGAGGCCGGCGGTGCCGAACTCCAGCTTGGTCCCGAACCGCTCGCGCAGCGCGTCCGCGTCGCCGCCGTCCAGCAGCGCCGTGAGCTCGGCGCGGGTCTCCGGGTCCGGGTCCTGGGCCAGCCAGGACTGTGCGAGCCGTACAAGATCGCTGCTCATCGTCACCTCACGCTCCGGGCCGGGACCTGTCCGCCCACCGGCCGCTCCGCCGACTTGCCGGGCCATCCACCCTTACCGGGCCATCCACCGGCCGTTCCACCGTCTCACCGGCTGCGCCGCCGTCTCACCGGGCCATCCACCGGCCTGTCGGCCGCTTTGCCGACCTGTCGACCGTTCCGTCCGACCTGTCGACCGTTCCGCCGTCTCACCGGACCGCTCACCTGCCGGTCCGCCGGGCCCGGAGCGGCGCTCCGACTACAGCTTGCCGACGACCTCGGCCAGCAGGCCGCCCATGCGCGCGGCGGTGGCGCGGCCGACCTCCAGCACTTCCTCGTGGTTGAGCGGCTCGCCCACCAGCCCGGCGCCCGGGTTGGTGACCAGCGAGATGCCGAGCACGTCGGCACCGCCCTCGCGGGCCGCGACGGCCTCCAGCGCGGTGGACATGCCGACCATGTCACCGCCGAGGATCCTGCACATGCGGACCTCGGCCGGGGTCTCGTAGGTCGGGCCGCGGAAGGCCACGTAGACGCCCTCGGCCATCGACGGCTCGATCTCGCGGACCAGGTCGCGCAGGCGCGGGGTGTAGACGTCGGTGAGGTCGACGAAGGTTGCCCCGGTGATCGGGTTGGCGCCGGTCAGGTTGATGTGGTCACTGATCAGCACCGCCTCGCCGACCTCCTGGGTCTCCGGGCGCAGGCCGCCGGCGGCGTTGGTCAGCACGATCGTGCCGGCACCGGCCTTGATCGCGGTCCGCACCCCGTGCACGACCGGGTCCACGCCTCGGCCCTCGTAGAGGTGGGTGCGGCCCAGGAAGATCAGCGCGACCTTGCCCGACCCGGTCAGGACCGCGCGGACCCTGCCCGCGTGGCCGGCCACCGCGGGCGGCGCGAAACCGGGCAGGTCGGTCACCGGGATCTCGGAGATCGTCTCGCCGATCGCGTCGGCGGCCGGCACCCAGCCCGAACCCATCACCAGCGCGACGTCGAACGAATCGACTCCCGTGGCGCTCTTCAGCGCGGTCGCGGCTTCCGTGGCGAGTGCATAAGGGTCATTGCTCACGTTGCAGAGCGTACTCGCCGTTCCTCCCGGATCGGGCCGGACGGCATCCCGGCATGATCGCGGTTCTCTCCCGGCCGGGACGGGCCCGGCACGACGTCCCCGGCCGCCCGGCGGGGAGCCTGCCCGGCCTGTCCATCCGGTACGGCGCGGCGGCGCCGGAGACGCGGTGAACCGGCCGGGGCGCGGAGGCGCGGAACCGGTGCGAAGGACGTGAGGGAACCGGTGAGGGGACGGGGTGAAC
>NZ_NGFP01000362.1 GCF_002149035.1 Streptosporangium minutum | reverse complement strand
CCCTGACGGAGGGCCGCGCCCTCCGCACAGTCCCGACGCGGCCCGGGTACGGCTCCGCGCGGCCCGGGGACGGCTCCCGCACACGGCTCGCGCACGGCTGCACAGCCTCCGCGCAACCCTCCACGTGGCCCCGTGGACGGGACGGGCGGGACGGCGGGCTAACCGGTCGAGGCGGTCCAGCTGTCCAGGTCGGACTCGGCGAGCAGCAACGGCACCGCGGCCGGGTCGCGCAGCAGCGCCGCGGCCGCCAGCCGGTCGCCCCACTGGCCCGACGCCCACGCGAGCCCGCGGGCCAGACCCTCCACACCCTCGGCGTGCACCGTGCCCTCGAAGAACCGCCAGGCGGCGGGGACGCCGTCCACGAGCAGCTTGTCGTGCTCCACGTAGGTCGCGGGCGCGCCCGGCAGCAGTGACCGTACGGCGGGCAGGACCTCGCGGACCGTGCCCGTGGAGGTCACCTCACCGGCAGCCTCCTCCCCCGCCAGCGGCAGGTCGAGCAGCTCCGACAGCGCCTCGGCCAGGTCGAACGGGGCCAGGATCAGCGGCCGGCCCGCGACCAGCGGGAGCAGGTCCGGCGCCTCGACCACGACCGGCTCGCCCGGCTCCCCCTCGGCCCCGCCGGACAGCAGGTGGCCGTCCTCGGCGTCGGCGACGACGATCTGGCCGTCGAGGACGGCGCGGACCGCGCGAGGAGGCGCCACCCGGGCGGGGGCGACGGCGGCCAGAGCCACCCACAGGGCCCGGAGCTGGGCTCGGTCCACCTCGATCGAGGGGTCGGCCAGCAGCTCCAGGAGCTCGTCGGGGCCGCCGTGCGAGGCGAGGAGGTCGGGCAGCGTGCTCCGGACGCCGATCATCGCCAGCGCGGCCTCGTCGATACCCGAGGGGGCGTCGCCGTACAGGCCGAACAGCAGGGGGTCACCGGCCGGGAGCCGCAGCTCGGTGGGGCGCCTGCCGCCCAGCACCGGGTGGGTGGACAGCCACCAGGCGGTGTAGGAGGGCACCTCCACGACCTCGCCCGCGACCAGGACCCGCAGCGGGTGCAGGACCGAGCGGAGCGGCGGGCGCGACAGCAGGGCGAGCGCCGAGGGCCAGTCCGCGACGTACTCCAGGTCGCGGATGGCGGAGAACTCCCTGGCGACCGGCGGCACGTCCATCTCCGGCAGCAGGTCGAGAACCGCCTCCAGCCACTCGTCCTCACGGTCGAGATCGTGGTCGCACTCGTCCGGGTCGATCATGACGTCGGTGTCGTTCACCACGGCGAAGCCGTCGAGCACTCCGGTCGCGGCCAGCACCCGGGGGCCGTAGCGCTCCACCAGCTCGGGCGCGGCGGTGCCGAAATGCGTCTCCTGGTCCAGCAGCCCGGCCAGCGAACCGTCGGCCAGGAGCAGCTCACCGGCCGGGTACAGCTCGCCGTCGGCGCCGCGCAGCGCCAGCTCCGACAGCCACGGAGCCTCGCCCGCGGCCAGCCCCGCGGCCTCCACCAGCGCGAGGACGGCCTGGGCCACCGGCTCCGCCTCGGGGCTGTCCAGGGACTGCGCGACCGCGGCACGGGTCAGCGGGTCCTCCAGGACCGTCCGGGGCGTCGCCTCACCCGCGCCGAGCCGCAGCAGCAGCCGATGGGCGGCGTCCGGGTGGACGACGCGCAGCCCGAGCGGGGCGAGCACTGCCGGGTCCAGGGCGGAGCCGTCACTCAGCAGCAGCGTGCCGCGCGGCCCCCGGACCAGGCGGCCGTCGGCCAGCGGCACCGGCAGCGCGCCGAGCGCCTCGGGGTCGTCGGCGGGCAGCACCTCGTACAGCGACCGCCACCAGGCCGGGTCCCTGTCCTTGACGGCGTCGCCGGAGAGCATGTCCACGACGTCGGCGAGCTCCACCCGCTTCACGCCGAGCGCGTTGACGGCGGGGTGCCGGGACGGCCACCCGGCGGGCAGCAGGCCGGGCACCATGCCGGCGATCTTCTCCAGCAGCTCGGCCGGGGCCGCGACCACGGACGCCTGCCGTCCCGCCACGACCAGGTCGGCGCCGTCGGCGGGCTGGTCGCCCGCGTCGGCGGGCAGTCCCCCGGCGTCGGCGGGCGGGGAGAGAGCGGGCAGGAGCGGGGCGGCGGGGAGCCTGCGCAGGATCGCCCGGCGGATGTGGGCGTCGAGCTCGCCCTTGCCCATCAGGCCGGGGACGAGATCGAGCAGTTTGGGCGTGCGGGGCAGCCCGCCGAGCAGTTCGAGATAGGCCTCGGCGGCACGCTCGACCAGGAAGTCGGTCAGCGGGCCCATGGCCACGTGCCGCCGGTCGGTGGCCATCGGGAACGAGGCGATCAGCAGCGCGGGCAGGTCCAGCGGTTCGTCGCTCGGCGTCGGCGCGTGCACCACGGGCGGCACCCGCGCGGGCAGCGGCCGGGGCTCGCCCTCCTGCGGACCGGCCGGGGCGCCGTCCGAGGCCCCGTCGGCGGAACCGCCGACGGGGACGGCCCAGCGGACCAGCCAGTGGGGCCGGGCCCGCTCCTCGGTGGGCC
The DNA here is from genome assembly GCF_002149035.1 of Streptosporangium minutum. Classification (GTDB taxonomy): domain Bacteria; phylum Actinomycetota; class Actinomycetes; order Streptosporangiales; family Streptosporangiaceae; genus Streptosporangium; species Streptosporangium minutum. The sequence goes on along the minus strand of NZ_NGFP01000362.1, from coordinate 4,948 downwards.
GGTCGGCGAACAGCTCGGCCACCTGCTCCGGCGCGAACCGCCCGGAGGCCGACACCACCTTCCAGCCGTCCGGCAGCACCGTCCGGACCTCGCCGTCCACATCGATCTCGATCGACTCCAGCGCGGGCAGGCCGAGCAGCAGCGCGGGGCCGGTCTCCGCCAGCATCCGCCGGACCGCGTCCTCGGCCGCCCGGTCACGCAGCGGCAGCCGTACGAGCGTGTCGAACCCGCCGGGAACCTCCACCGGGCCGGCGGGGAACGGCAGGCGCAGCAGCGGCACGTGCCGGTCGCGGTCGGTGAGCTCCCGGGCGAGCGCGGGCTCGGCCGCCACCAGGGCGATGGTCTGGTCGCGCGACCAGCGGACGACCCCGGACCCGAGCGAGCCGATCACCGGCTCGTCGGTGACCGACACCACGGCCGCGAAGCCGACGCCGAACCGGCCGGCCATGCCGGACTCGTCCCGCTTGCCGGAGACCCGGAGCGTGGACAGGCCCTCGATCCCGGCCGCGTCCACCGGGGCTCCGGTGTTGGCGGCCGACAGCACTCCCTCGCGCAGCGACAGGCGGAGCCGTCCGGGCACCCCCGCGCGGAGCGCGGCGTCGGCGGCGTTCTGGGCGAGCTCGACGATCAGCCGGTCGCGGTAGCCGCCGAGCGCGAAGTCCTCCTCGGCGTTGGCGTCCTCACGGAAACGCGCGGGCGAGGCCGTCCAGGCCGCCAGCACGGCGGAGCGCAGTCGGTCGGTGCCGAAAATGTCAGTCACAGCGATGAGTCCAAAGGTCGAAGGGCCCGCGGGTCACGTCGCACGGCAGCCGGCCGGACCAGGGACGGTCCGGCGGCCTGCGGGGGAAGCGTCAGGTCAGGAATGACCCAGTGGCTCGGTGTCGGTGTCGTCCACGGAGCCGGCCAGGTCCGCGGAACCGGCCAGGTCCGCCTCCGAGGAGTCCTCGGGGAGGTGGTCGTAGGCGAGGTCGTCGAGGATCGGCGAGGTCGGCTCGACCTGGTGCGGCAGCACGGCCGCCTCGGAGTGCGCGCCGCAGCCGTGGTCGGCGGCGACCACGCGGCCGTCGTCGGGAGCGTACTCGTTGGTGCAGACACCGAAGCCGGTCCCCAGCGCGCCGGCCAGCGGCCAGTAGAAGCCGCAGGTGGAGCACTGGGCGGGGGCGGCGTGCGCGAGCGGGGTGTGCGGGCCGGACTCGCCGGAGTGCCAGCGCCGCACGGCGCGGTCACGGCCGATCGGTGAGAGCACCCGGGCCCGGCCGAGGCCGTACTCGAAGATCATTTGACGCTCGGAGTCGTCGGCGGTCTCGGTGAAGCCGGGGGCCAGCCGGTCGTCGTCGGCGGCGGTGGGCAGCAGGTCGCCCACCCCGAGGTCGCCGGGACGGAGCCGCTCGCTCCACGGCACCCACTCCGGGGGCAGCAGCGCGCCGGCGCCGGGCAGGAGCACGACCTCGCTGACCGTCACGTTGCGCGCACGGGAGGCCCGGGCGACGGTGACGGCCCAGCGCCAGCCCCGGTAGGCGTGGTCGAGACAGGCGAAGTAGTGGGTGACGACACGCTCGCCCTCGCCCTCGACGCCGAGGTGCTCGCCCACCTGGTCGGGCCCGACGGTCTCCTCGATGGCGGAGCGGGCCAGGTCGACGGCGGCGACGCATGCCGGGTCGAGGGGCGCTGTGCGGGATCGAGTACGGCTCACGAGTTCTCCTCCGTCGGCCTCGCAACCCGACGGCCGCTGTGCTTTCTGGCTCGCTCGCTGCGCTGACTCACAGTTCATTCTCACCTATGCCCGGAGCGTACTGCACCGGTACCGTCCTACCGCACCCGACGATTCGCCCGCCACCGGGCCTCAGAGGCGGAAACCTCCGACTTCAGCCGCCCCCTGACGGCCTCTCCCCCCGCGGATGTGAAACGGCGACGCCCGCCTGTGATGGGTGGGGCTCCCGTGCCGCGGCGATGGAGTCGATGTCAATCGGGTAAGACTGGATGCGTGGCAAATGGGTGGGAACGAGCGCGAAAGACGGCGGGCGAGGTCTCACGTCTGATCGGCCGCTCGGCCGCCGAGGCGGGACGGGCCACGGTGCGCGCGGGCCGGAGCACGGGGCGGGCGACCGCGCGTGCCGGGCGCGGCGCGGCGAGCGGGACGCAGCGGGTCGGCAAGGCCGCGCGGCGGCTGACCCACGCCCAGGGCGCGGGCCGCACGGGGCTGGGCCAGTTGATCGAGCTGACCGCCGCGCACAGCGCGGGCGACGCGCTGGTCACCGCGGCCCTGGCCGGGACCCTGTTCAAGCTCCCGGTGAACGAGGCCCGGGGCCAGGTCGCCCTCTACCTGTTGATCACGATGATCCCCTTCGTGGTGGTCGCGCCGTTCGTCGGCCCGGTCCTCGACCGGTTCCGCTCGGGCCGGCGCTTCGTGATGGCGGGCACCCTGTTCGGGCGCGGACTGCTCTGCTTCGCGATGGCGGCGGCGGTCGTCCCGGGCGACGTGTTCACCATCTTCCCCGCGGCGCTGGCCGTGCTGGTGCTGTCGAAGGCATACAACGTCTCCCGCGCGGCGATCATGCCGAACGTGCTGCCCGCCGACATCGCGCTGGTCACCGCCAACGCCAGGGTCGCCCTGTTCGCGCTGGTCGCGGCCGGCGTCGCGGTCCCGATCGGCGCGGGCGTCAGCGCCTGGCTCGGCGCCGAGTGGGTGCTGCGCGGCGCGACGGTGCTCTTCCTGCTCCAGGGCGTCTTGGCCGTACGGCTCCCGCGCCACGTGGACTCCCCCGACCTCGAGGAGCTGGAGGAGGGCGACAGGCGTCCGCACCGCTGGCGCACCCTGCTGAACGTGGGGCCGGTGGTCGCCGAGGCGATGAAGGCCAACGTGGCCATCCGCCTCTACTCCGGGTTCCTCCTGTTCTACCTGCTCTTCCTCGTGCAGGACGGGAAGCTGCCCGGCTTCGCCCCGACGGTCACGATCGGCGTGCTGGCCGTGGCCGCCGGAGCCGGCGGGCTGCTCGGCACGGTGGTGGCCTCCTGGGTGCGCAGCCGCTCCCCGCAGCTGATCGTGCTGTCGACGCTGGCGCTGTCGGCCGTGACCACGGTGGTGGCGGTGGTCGTGTTCAACCTGTGGACCGTGGTGGCCGTCGCCCTGGTGTCCGCGTTCGCCCAGGGGCTGGGCAAGCTCGCCCTGGACGCGATCGTGCAGCGCGAAATCGGCGAGGAGGTGCGCTCGTCCACCTTCGGCGTGGTGGAGGCGTTCCTGCAGATCGCGTGGGTGCTCGGCGGGCTGGCCGGCCTGCTGCTGTCGCTGTTCGCCTCCGGCCCGGCCGGGCTCGCGGTGATGGCCGCGGCGCTGGGCGGCTCGCTCGGCTGGCTGCTGGTACGGCGGCGCGGGCGGGTCCGGGCGAGGGACGCCAAGGTCGAGGCCGCCCGGGCCGGGGCCCCCGACGTCCCCGATGGCTCCGACGCCCCCGCGGCCACCGCCGACGACCGGTCCCCGGCTCCCTGGGAGCGACGCCGGCCGGACGCCGCGGGAACGACGACCGCGGTCGTGCGGCGCGAGGATCCCCCGACGGAGAAGCGGACCAAGCCGCTGACCAACCCCCACGGCTGAGCCGCCGGGGAGGAGGTCAGTCGTCCAGGTCGTCGGCCACGGCGCGGAGCACGGCGGCGATCTTCTTGGCGTGCACGGCCTCGGGGTGCTTGCCCTTCTGGTAGGACGTGGAGACCGCGTCCAGGAGCTTGATCAGGTCTTCCACGATGACGACCATCTCGTCGGGCTTCTTGCGCTTGCCCTTGGGCTTGACGGCCTTGGCGAGCGTGGGGGGCTGGTCGATCACGCGGACCGAGAGCGCCTGCTGGCCACGGCGTCCTTCGGCGACGCCGAACTCGACCTTCTGGCCGGGCTTGAGGGAGTCCACGCCCCCGGGCAGCGCGGAAGAATGCACGAAGACCTCACCGCCGTCGTCGCGGGTGAGGAAGCCGAAACCCTTGTCGGCGTCATACCACTTGACCTTGCCACTCGGCACAGGGGTGACCTCGTTCAGACTGTCGTGAAAAGGAATGGATGTAGGTTATGCCCAGCGGAGGCCGAGGGCGACCGTCTAATCAGGCCTGAATTACACCAGTGCGGCAGGGGTTCGCCAGCCGTCGAACCACTCGGCGAACTCGGTCAGATCGCCGAGCACTACGTCGGCTCCGTGACCATGCAGCTCTCCCGCCGGATAGAGGCCGGTCGCCACCGCCACGCTGGCGGCGCCCCCCGCCCGCGCCGCCTCGATGTCGGCGACATGATCTCCGACATAGGCCGCCGCGCCGAAGGTCGCGAGGGCCGGGCCCTTCGCGGCCCCGAAGACCGATCCGGCGATCTCGTCCACGTCCAGGCCGAGGAATCCGACCGTCCTGGTCGCGTCGAGGGTGTTCTTGCCCGTCACCACGATGACCCGGCCGCCGGCCCGCCGTACGGCCTCGACGGCCTCGCGCGCGCCGGGCATGAGGGTGGTGACCGGGACGGCCATCGAGGGGTACAGCGACCGGAAGAGGGCGACGGCCGCGGGGATCTCCTCCGGGGGCAGCCAGTTGGCCAGCTCCCACTCCAGCGGCGGCCCCAGCCTGGCCACCACCGCCGCGCTGTCGATGAACACGCCCATGCGCAGCGCCAGCTCGTCGTAGACGGCGGCGATTCCCGCGCGCGTGTCCGCGAGGGTCATGTCCAGGTCGAACCCCACCGAGCTCATCCGGTCGATCACCGCTCCCCCGTCCGCTTCGCGGAGGGTCTGCTCCGCTGAACCCTCGAAGCATGCCAAATCTCTGGGAACAGAGGTAATCCTGAGCCGCTGTACGCGGCGCCACCTGCTGTGGAACCCTTTCAGGGAGAACGCGCCCAGCGGGGAGGGCGGCGGCGCCGAGCGGTCCGGCGGCCGTCTCGCGGTCGGCCCCGCCTTCCCGTCCCGCGCGTCCCCGCCCGGCC
>NZ_NGFP01000361.1 GCF_002149035.1 Streptosporangium minutum | reverse complement strand
GCCGCCCCCCTGGCCCCGCGGCCCGCCCACCTGCTGCAGGTGTCCGCCAAGACCGCCACCGCGCTTGACACGGCGGTGGACCGGCTCGCCGGGCACCTGGCGGCCAACGAGGGCCTCGACCTCGCCGACGTGGCCCACACGCTGCGGGTGGGCCGGATGGAGTACCCGCACCGGGCCGCGGTGGTGGCCACCGACCGCGCCGACGCGGTCGGCGCGCTGCGCGACCGCAAGCGCCGCCGCAAGGGAGAGGCCGGCGTCACCCCGCCGGCGGTCGCCTTCCTGTTCTCGGGGCAGGGGGCGCAGCACGCCGGCATGGGCGCGGAGCTGTACCGGACGGAACCGGTGTTCGCCGCCGCCGTCGACGAGTGCGCGGACCTGCTCACCGAACACCTCGGCCTCGACCTGCGCGACCTGGTGTTCGGCGCCGCGCCCGACGCCGACGAGACGCTCCGGCAGACGCGCTACACCCAGCCGGCGCTGTTCACCGTGGAATACGCGCTGGCCAGGCTCTGGCAGAGCTGGGGGGTACGGCCGGCCGCGATGATCGGCCACTCCATCGGCGAGTACGTCGCCGCGACCGTCGCCGGGGTCTTCACCCTGCCCGACGCGGTACGGCTGGTCGCCGCCCGCGGCGCGCTCATGCAGTCGATGCCGCCGGGCGCGATGCTCGCCGTCCAGCAGGACGAGTCGGCGCTGGCCGGACGGCTGCCGGAGGGGGTGTCGGTGGCGACCGTCAACGGCCCCGGCACCTGCGTGGTGGCCGGTCCCGCGGACGCGGTCGAGGCGTTCGCCGAGACGCTGAAGGCCGAGAAGGTGGGCTGCAAGGCCCTGCGCACGTCACACGCGTTCCACTCGGCGATGATGGAGCCGATCCTCGACGAGTTCACCGCGCTGGTCGCCTCCGTGCCGCGGCAGGCGCCGAGCATGCCGTTCTGGTCCAACGTCACCGGCGAGCCCATCACCGCCGAGCAGGCGACGGACCCGGCGTACTGGGCCGGTCACCTGCGGCAGCCGGTCCGGTTCGGCGCCTGCGTCGCCGGGCTGTTCGCCGCGCACGGCGACACGCCGCCGCTGCTGGTGGAGTGCGGGCCCGGACGGCAGCTGGCCGGACTGGCCAGGATGCAGCTCCCCAAGGGAGCGCCCGCGCCGCTGCCCAGCCTGCCCGGCCCCGGGGAGCGGGCCGGGGACGCCGTCACCGTCTACGACGCGGCGGGCACGCTGTGGTCCGCCGGAGTGCCGCTGGGCGCCGATTTCGGCGCGGCGGCCCGCCGGGTGCCGCTGCCGGCCTACCCGTTCGAGCGCCGGCGCTACTGGATCGACGCCGACCCGGTCGACCAGGCCGCCGCCGCGCCGGTCCGGCGCCGTGGCCCGCTGCCGCTGGACGACTGGTTCGCGGTGCCCACCTGGCGTCAGGCCGCCCCGGACCTCCGCCGGACCGACCTCGGCGACTGCCTGGTGCTGGCCGACGGGCCTCGCGGGGAGGAGCTCGTCGCCGAGCTGCGCGCCCGGGGCGCCACCGTGCGGGTGGCCGGCCCCGGCGACCACGAGACGCTGCTCGCCGCCGGCGCCCCCGCCAGGATCGTGCACGCCCTGGCGCTGGACGGCGTGCCCGCCGACGGCGCGATCGCCGCCACCTGGGACGCGCAGGAGCGCGGCTTCTTCAGCCTGCTGGAGCTGGTCCAGGCCCTGGCCGGCGCGGGGGTGACCGACGGAGTCCACCTCGACGTGGTGTCGTCGGGCGCCTCGGACGCGCAGGGCGCCCTGCTCCGCCCCGAGCACGCCACCCTCGCCGGCATCGCCCGGGTGGTCCCGCTGGAACTTCCCGGCCTGACCGTCCGCCACATCGACGCCGACCCGGAGGCGGGCGCCGCGCAGACGGCCGACCTCGTCTCCGAGCTGCTGCGGCCCGCCGACGAGACGGAGGTGGCGCTGCGCGCCGGCCGTCGCTGGGTCACCGACTACGCCCAGGTCCCCGTGGGTGCGGAGACCTCCGGGTCCACGGTGGTCCGCGACGGGGGCCGGTACCTGATCACCGGTGGGATCGGCGGGATCGGCATCACCCTCGCCGAGGACTTCGCGCGGCGGGCCCGCGCCCGGCTGGCGCTGCTCAGCCGCAGTGGCCTGCCGCCCCGCGAGGAGTGGGACACCCACCTGGCGGTACACGGCGGCGCGGACAGGACGGGCCGGGCCATCCTCGCGATCCGGCGGATGGAACAGGCCGGCGCCCAGGTGCTGGTGCTGGCCGCCGACGTCACCGACCCGGCCGAGCTGCGCGCGGTGCGCGAGCGCGTCGACGCCGAGTTCGGCGGGCTGGACGGCATCGTGCACGCCGCCGGCCTGCCCGGCGGCGGAATGGCCGAGGTGAAGGACCGTGCGGCGGCCACCGCCGTACTGGCCCCCAAGATCGCTGGAACCCTCGCCCTGGCGCAGGCCTTCGGCGACCTCCCGCTGGACTGGGTGGCGCTCTGCTCCTCGGTGACCTCGGTGGTCGGCGGTTTCGGCCAGGTCGACTACTGCGCGGCCAACAACTTCCTCGACGCCTACGCCCGCAGCGCGCACGGCTGGCGCGCGCCGGTCGTCTCGCAGAACTGGGGCGGCTGGACCGAGGTCGGCATGGCCGTCGAGGTGGCGGCGCCCGACGGGTTCCGCGCCGCCCGAGGCGGGGTGGCCGCAGCGGTGGACCACCCGGTCCTGTCCAGTCGGGTGACCGGTCAGGACGGGGAGGCCGAGTGCCACGGGCTGGTGTCGGCCACCACGCACTGGCTGCTCGACGAGCACCGCATCGGCCAGGTGCCGGTGGTGCCCGGCACCGGTCACCTGGAGACGGCGCGGGCCGCCGTGGCCGCGTGCCTGCCCGCTCCGGACGCCGACCACGCCGTGGAGCTGCGGGACGTGGCGTTCCTGGAGCCGTTCTCCGTCCCCGACGGGGCCACCGCGCAGTACCGGGTGGAGCTGACCACCTCGGCGGACGGCGTGGAGTTCCGCGTGGTGAGCCGTACGGCGGGCCACTCGGCCACGCACGTGCGCGGTTCGGCCGCCTGGGTCCGTTCCGAGCCGGCCGCCGGGGTGGACGCCCCGTCGATCGTGGCGCGGTGCCGGCCGAGCTCGGCCGTACGCGAGACCGGCCGCACCAGCATGCTCACCTTCGGCCCCCGCTGGGACGCGCTGGGCGAGCACCACGTGGGCCCGGACGAGGAACTCGCCAGGATCGTCGCGCCCGAGGCCGCCATGGCCGACCTGGAGCGCTGGGTGCTGCACCCGGCGCTGCTGGACGTGGCCACCGCGTTCGGCGAGGGCCGCGGGGAGGGCAGCTACCTGCCGCTCTCCTACGGCCGGGTGCTGGTGCGCGGGCCGCTGCCCGCCCGGTTCTGGAGCCACCTGCGCTACGCCGACGGCGGTGACGACGTGGTCTCGGCTGACCTGACGCTGTTCGACGAGGACGGCCGGGTGCTGGTGGAGATCGGCGACTTCGTCCTGCGCCGGGTGAACCGCGACGCCGTCACCGGCGACCTCGGCGCCGTCCCCGGCGGCACGGCCGGGAGGGACGCCGCGGCGACCGCGCCGGCCGGCGACGGGATCTCCCCCGTGGACGGCGCCGAGGCGTTCCGCCGGGTGCTGGCCGCACGCCTGGGCCCGCAGGTCGTGATCAACCCGCTGCCGGTGGCCGAGCTCGCCGAACGGGCCAGGTCCCGGACCACCGACACCATCGCCGGGGACACCGGGGCCGACGAGCGGCCCGGGTCCGCGGAGGACGGAGACGACCACGCCACGCCGCGCAACGAGCTGGAGGCGACCATCGCGCGGGTGTGGAGCGACGGTCTCGGCGTGTCGCGGGTCGGCATCGACGACGACTTCTTCGAACTCGGCGGCAACTCGCTGATCGCGGTGCAGCTCATCGCCTCGCTGCGCAAGGCCGTCGGCGTGAAGCTGCCGATGCGCAGCCTGTTCGAGTCCCCGACCGTGGCCGAGCTGGCGCTCGTCGTCGAACGGCTGCGGGCCGCCGACGGCGAGGCCGAGCAGTCCCGCCCGGCCACCACCATCCCCAAGCTGGACCGTAAATGAACAAGGCAGGAACCATGACCGACCACCCCTATCTGGTCGTGCGCAACGACGAGGAGCAGTACTCGATCTGGCCCGCGGGGCGGATCCTCCCCGCCGGGTGGCACGAGGCCGGCTTCAGCGGAGCGAAGCAGGAGTGCCTGGACCACATCGAGACGGTGTGGACCGACATGCGGCCCCTCAGCCTGCGTCAGGGCGGGTGACGGGGATGACCGCCAGGGAATGGGAGGCTCCGGCCTCCTTCGGCCAGGAACGCATCTGGCTGGCCGACCAGATGGATCCCGGCTCGCCGGTGTTCAACCTGCCGTGCTCGCTGGAGATCCTGCACCCGATCGAGGCCGATGAGGTCGTCGCGGCGCTGAAGACCGTCGTCGACCGGCACGAGGTGCTCCGCACCTCCTTCAGGATCGTCGACGGCGCCCTCCGCCAGGTGGTGCACGCCGAGGTCGACCTCGACGTGCGGGTGCACGACCTGCGGGCGCTCCCCGCCGAGGAGCGCAAGGCCCGGATGTACGACCACGCCCTGGCCGCCGCCAGGGCCGCGGTCCCCACCGACCGTGCCCCGCTGTGGCGGGCCACGGTGACCCGGACCGACGACGCGCGCTGGGTGGTCGGCTTCGTGGTCCACCACGCCGTGTTCGACGCCACCTCGGCCGTCATCCTCACGACGGAGTTGACCGAGCTGTGCGCCGCCGCGGCGGCCGGCCGGCCCGCCGACCTGCCGGAGCTGCCCATCCAGTACGCCGACTACGCGGCCTGGCAGCGCGGCCAGCTCACCGGCCAGGCCCTGGCCGGCCAGACGGACTACTGGCGGTCGCGGCTGGCGGGGCTGCCCGCCGTGCACACCCTCCCGACCGACCGGCCACGGCCCGCCCAGCTCGGCTACGCCGGTGACGAGGTCCGCTTCACGATCCCGGAGGAGCTGCAGGAGCGGGCCGCCGCGGTGGGACGCCGCTCGGCCGCGACGCCGTTCATGGTGTTCCTGACGGCCTACGTCGCGCTGCTGTCCCGGCTGTCCCGCGACGACGACACCGTCGTCGGGGTGACCTTGAGCGGCCGGGACCTGCCGGAGGTCGCCGGGCTGGTCGGCATGTTCATCAACCAGATGGTGGTGCGGACCGACACCTCGGGCGACCCGGCCTTCGCCGAGCTGCTCGGCCGGGTCCGCACCACCCTGCTCGACGCCATGGAGAACGGCCAGATCCCGTTCCAGGCGGTCGTGGAGGCGATCGCGCCGCAGCGGGATCCGGGGGTGCAGCCGCTCTACCAGATCGGCTTCAACTACATCCCCGACTCCGGCATCGAGCCGATCCCCTACAGCACCTCGAAGGACGACCTGGCGTTCGACCTGACCACCGGCACCAGCCGGCTGCTGTACCGCACCGACCTGTTCGACCGGGGCACCGCGGAGACGTTCGTCGCCCGCTACCTGCGCGTCCTGGCCGCGGGCGCGGCCGACCCGGACACCCGGATCGGCGACCTGCCGCTGATGGACGAGGCCGAGCGCGCGTCGCTGCTGGAGGCGGGCGCGCAGGAGCCGCCGCGCGAGCACGCCACGGTGTGCCGCATGGTGGAGGCGCAGGCCGCGCGCACCCCGGACGCGACCGCCGTGATCGTCGGTGACCGGCGGCTGACCTACGCGGAGCTGGAGGAGGCCGCCGGGCGGGTGGCGGACCGGCTGCGGCGGTCGGGCGTCGGCCCCGAGTCCCTGGTCGCGGTGTACGCCGAGCCGTGCCTGGAGCTGCTGCCCGCCCTGCTGGGCGTGTGGAAGGCCGGAGCGGGTTACGTGCCGGTGGATCCCGGCTACCCGGCGGAGCGGGTGGCGTACATGCTCGCCGACTCCGCCGCCGCGGTGGTGCTCACCCAGCGGCACCTGACGGGCGCCCTGCCGGCCGCCGGCGCGACCGTGCTCACCGTCGACGACCCCGGCGAGTGGACCGGGCAGCCGGCCGCCGGCTCCTCCCGGGAGGCTACGCCGGAGAACGTCGCGTACGTCATCTACACCTCGGGCTCGACCGGCACCCCCAAGGGTGTCGTGGTCGAGCACGGCTCGGTGGCCGCCTACCTGGCGTGGGCCGGCACCGCCTACCCCGGCCTGGCCGGACAGGCGCTGCTGCACTCGCCGATCTCCTTCGACCTGACCGTGACCGGCCTGTTCGGGCCGCTGACCGTCGGCGGCGCGGTGCGGTTCGCCGCCCTCGACGACGGCGTCGCGACCGGTGACCGGCCGACGTTCCTCAAGGCCACCCCCAGCCACCTGGCGCTGCTGGCGGCGCTGCCCGACCACGCGGCCCCCAGCGCCGACCTGGTGCTGGGCGGTGAGGCGCTGCCCGCCGACTGGGTCACCGCCTGGCGGGAGCGGCATCCGGGCGTCACCGTCGTCAACGAGTACGGTCCCACCGAGGCCACCGTCGGCTGCGTCGCGGCCCACGTGGCACCCGGCGAGGCGCTGCCCGTCGACCAGGCGGGCTCGGTCGGGATCGGCCGTCCGGCCCCCGGCAACACCGCCTACGTGCTGGACGGCGGGCTGCGGCCGGCACCCGCCGGTGTCGTCGGAGAGCTCTACGTCGCCGGCCCGCAGGTGACCCGCGGTTACCTGAACCGGCCGGGCGCCACCGCCGCCGCCTACGTGCCGTGCCCCTACGGGCCCCCCGGCGGGCGGATGTACCGTACCGGCGACCTGGCGCGCCGGCGCGCCGACGGGAGTCTGGAGTTCGTCGGCCGCGCGGACGACCAGATCAAGCTCCACGGCTACCGCATCGAACCCGGCGAGATCGAGACGGCCCTGCGGGCGCAGCCCGGCGTCCGCGACGCCGCCGTCAGCGTCCGCGAGGACACCACCGACGGCAGGCGGCTCGTCGCCTACCTGGTCGGCGAGGCGGACCTCACGGCGATCGGCGACGCGCTCGCCGCCACCCTGCCGGCCCACATGATCCCGTCCGGCTACGTCACCCTCGACGCCCTGCCCCTGACCGCCAACGGCAAGCTCGACCACGCCGCGCTCCCCGCGCCGTCGGCGCCCCCGGAGCGCAGGTACGTCGCGCCCCGCACCGCCGCGGAGGAGCTGGTGGCGGAGGTGTTCGCCGAGCTGCTGGGGGTGGAGAAGGTCGGCGCCGAGGACGACTTCTTCGAACTCGGCGGCAACTCCCTGCTGGCGATCCGGGCCATCGCCAGAATCCGCGGTCAGATCGAGGTCGACATCCCGGTCCGCGGGCTTTTCTCCTACGCCACCGTCGCCGACCTCGCGGCCGAAATCGAACGGCGGCTCAACGAAGACCTCGACCAGCTCAGCGATGAGGATGTCGAGCGGCTACTCACAGCGGAAGGTGACGGCCGGCCATGACGACCACCCCAGAGACCACCCCACAGCCCCCCTTACCGACCCCCGCGCAGCCGTCCGCGGCCCGCCGGGCGCTGCTGGAAC
>NZ_NGFP01000360.1 GCF_002149035.1 Streptosporangium minutum | reverse complement strand
GGGCGGTTCCGCGGCGGCCGGGGCCGGCCCGCTGCCGGGCAGGCGGAGGCCGTTCTTGGGGCGGATGACCAGCATGGTGCGGTCGGCGTCGAACTCCTCGTCCGCCGGGGGCGTGGCGGCGGAAGCCGGCGGGGCGGGAGTCGCGGGCGTCACTGGTTTCACGGGGGCTGCCGCTTTCACGGGAATCACCGGCGTCATGAACGCCGGGTCCACCGAGGTCGAAGGAGTGTCGGCCACCGCCCGGAGCATCGCCGCCGCCTGGGCCGGCGCCAGCCGTACCGTGTGGTCCCGTTCCAGGAGTTGTTCGAGCACGGGGCGGAGCGGCCCGGCCTGGGTCGGCGGGTCGGCTCTGTCGGTCATCAGCGCGGCGAGGGTCTCGGCCACCGAGGACCGTTCGTAGGCCGGCCGGCCCTCCACCGCGAAATACAGCGTGGCGCCGAGGGACCAGAGATCCGACTCGGGTCCGGTGTGCTCCCCGCGAGCCCGCTCGGGCGCGGTGTATCCGGGGGAGCCGATCACCATGCCGGTCTTGGTGAGGTTGGTGTCGCCCTCGGCCTTGGCGATGCCGAAGTCGGTGAGCACCACCCGGCCGCTCTCGGTGATCAGCACGTTGCCGGGCTTGACGTCGCGGTGGAGCACCCCCTGGGCGTGGGCGGCCCGCAGCGCGCCGAGAAGGTCCACCCCGATCTCGGCGACCAGCCGGGGCGGCAGCGGCCCCTCCTCTTCGATCACCTGTTCCAGGGAGCGCGCCTGTACGAGCTCCATGATGATCCATGGGCTGCCGTTCTCGATGATCGCATCGTGGACGGTGGCCACGGAGGGATGGCTGATCCGGGCAGCCGTACGACCCTCGCGGATCATGCGCTCTCGGAGTTCGGCGCGCTGTGCTTCGCTGAGCCCGGACTCCTGGCGGATCTCCTTGACTGCGACCTCACGGCCCAGGGAACGGTCGTAGGCACGCCAAACCGTGCCCATGGTGCCCCGGCCGAGGGGTGTGATCAGCTCGTAGCGGTCAGCGAGCACGCGCGTCTGCTGTTCCGGCATGAGAAGAAGATAGCGATTCTTGCTTGAAGATCGCTTTATCCGCGCTTACGAAGTTCCCTGGGCCACAGAAGTCGCGGGAGCATCAATCGTATGAAAGGCGTCATGAATCGGATGAACGGGCGCTGAGCAGGGGGGCGTTCCGACGGCTTGCGGTGTACGCCCTCGGCCGGACGCCGGTGCCCGCGGGGGTGCGGCACCGGGGTCGGCACGGGCAGCGGGGCCGGGATCGGCGCGGAGCCGACCCGATGTGTCCCGCGGTGCTGCGGGCGGCGGTTGAACGAGGGGACGGTGATCGTCGCGGTGTTCCTGACGGTCCTGCTCGCGGCCTGGGCGACCGGCTCCTCGGCCGATCCGCCGGCCGCCACCCGGGAGAGCATCAGCGAGGCGCGCACCGCGTCGAGCCGGGCGTTCGGGTCGATCTTGAGCAGGCCCTGCAGCACCGGGGTCAGCGGCCCGGCCTTCTCCATCGGGATGGGCTCGCCGCTGGTCAGCGCCGCCAGCGCGGCGGCGGCCGTACGGCGTCCGTGCAGGCCGCGGCCCTCGACGGCGGTGTAGAGGGTGGCGCCGAGCGACCACAGGTCGCCGGAGGGGTGGGCCTTGGCGCCCAGCACCCGCTCGGGGGCGATGTATCCGGCCGAACCGAGCACGATGCCCGCCTGGGTGATCGACACGTCGCCTTCGAGGGCGGCCAGGCCGAAGTCGGTGAGCACCGCCCGGTCGTCGGTCACCAGGACGTTGCTGGGCTTGACGTCGCGGTGCAGGATCCCCTTGGCGTGTACGGCACGCAGCGCGCCCAGCACCTGCCGCCCGATCTCCGCCACCTGGCGCGGCGGGAGCGGGCCCCGGTCCTGGAGGAGCTGCTCCAGGGACCTGGCCCGGAGCAGCTCCATCACGATCCAGGGGCGCTCGTCCTCGGTGACGACGTCGAAGACGGTGATCACCGAGGGGTGGGCGACCATCGCGGTCGCCCGGCCCTCGCGCTCGGTCCTGGCGCACAGCTCCGCCCGCAACTCCTCGTCGAGGACGAGGGGCAGCCGCACCTCCTTGACGGCCACCTCCCGGTCGAGCAGCTCGTCGTGCGCTCGCCAGACGGTGCCCATGCCGCCGCGCCCAACCGGTTCTGACAGCCGGTAGCGCGCTGCGAGAAGATATCCGGACGGCGCACGCATGTGGGGCAGCTTACCGATTTGCGTAATGCGACCAGTAGAGACCGGGCCGAATCTTCTTGCGTTCTTCGGTCAGATTTTCGCGCTCGTGACAGTTGAGAAACGCTGAGTGACATCCGTCCAATTGACGAGGCTCCACAGCTTCTCGACGTAGTCGGGACGCACGTTGCGGTACTGCAGGTAGTAGGCGTGCTCCCAGGCGTCGAAGACCAGCAGCGGGGTGGTGTTGATCCCGACGTTGCCGTGGTGGTCGTAGACCTGCTCGATCACCAGGCGGCGCGACAGCGGCTCCCAGGCGAGGATGCCCCAGCCGGAGCCCTGGACGCCGGCCGTGGCGGTGGTGAGCTGCTTCTGGAAGGCCTCGAACGAGCCGAAGTGCTCGTCGATCGCCGCGGACAGCTCGCCGTCGGGGCGGTCGCCGCCGTCGGGGGAGAGATTCTGCCAGAAGATCGAGTGCAGCACGTGCCCGGACAGGTTGAAGGCGAACGTCTTCTCCAGTCCGACCAGCCCGCCGAACTCGCCCTTGTCGCGGGCCTCGGCCAGCCGCTCCAGCGTGTCGTTGGCGCCCTTGACGTAGGCGGCGTGGTGCTTGGAGTGGTGCAGCTCCAGGATCTCGCCGGTGATCGCGGGCTCCAGTGCCGCGTAGTCGTAGGGCATATCCGGAAGGGTGTACTCACCCATGGGGTCTACCTCCTCGTTGATCACTGCTCCTTCGGACACTATTGCAACCTTCATGCA
Source organism: Streptosporangium minutum (assembly GCF_002149035.1). Taxonomy (GTDB): domain Bacteria; phylum Actinomycetota; class Actinomycetes; order Streptosporangiales; family Streptosporangiaceae; genus Streptosporangium; species Streptosporangium minutum. The sequence goes on along the minus strand of NZ_NGFP01000360.1, from coordinate 4,537 downwards.
TCTGCATCAGTCTTGCGACCTAGGTCTCTCAGTTATTGCGAATATCTCGCAACTACTTCATGATGGCAGATGTCAGTTTGGTCCAGAGGGGGTCTCGTGCCTGCAGGGCTGACGTTCGGTCGAGTGCCTGCCGCCGCGGCGTTGAGATCGGTCTACACGGCGGCGTTCGCACCGCCGCCGTGGCACGAGACCCCTGATCAGATCGACGCCTTCGCCGGCCGGCTGGCCTCTCACTCCCGGACGCCCGGATTCCGCTGCGACATCGCCTATCTGGCCGGCGAGCCCGCCGGGTTCACCTACGGCTTCCCGACCCCGGACCCCTGGCCGGTCGACCGCCTCTACCCCTCCATCGCCGGCGCCGTCGGCGACCTGTCGGTCCTGACCTCCCGTTTCGAGGTCCACGAGGTCGCGGTCGACCCCCGCTTCGCCGGGCAGGGCATCGGCGCCGCCCTGGTCCGGCGCGTCATCGCCGGCGCGGGCGGCTCCTGGCTGGTCACCTCGCCGAAGGCCGCCGCCGCCGTCCGCCTCTACGAACGCCTCGGCTGGAGCTGCCTCCGTGAGTTCACGGTCCGTGGCGACGCCTTCCGGATCTACCTCTCACCCGACGCCTGATCCCCCGTACGTCCCGGACCGGTATGTCGAGGCGGGCGGGACGTCCGTCGACCCCTCCGGTGACCATGCCTTCCGGGCCCGGCTGGACGCGGGGCACGTCTAACCCCCGTAGGACCAGCCCGTCCAGGACTCCACCGCGATCAGGACCACCGGGCCCCGGGGAGGGCGGTCGCGGTACTGCGGGTAGCGCTCCGCCAGACGCGCGAGGGCCCGTTCCCGGTCCGCGCCGTCCCCCGCGACCCGGGCCCTCCCGTCCGCGCGGACCCACCACAGCCGCGTCCAGTCGTCGTCGTAGTGGTCCACCAGCAGGCAGACCCGGTCGTTGGCCGCGATGTTGCGCAGGCGACGGAGGTCCGTCGTGCGTTTGGGCTTGTGATCGACCGCGAAGGCGACCGTGTCGCCGTCCAGGTCGAAGGTGACGGGCACCAGGTGGGGCCTGCCGTGGGCGTCGGCCGTGGCCAGCCGGGCGACCCGGGCGTCCCGGAACCGGGCGCGGGCCTCGAGCTCGTCCATCCCGCCATTCAACATCGCGGTGGACGGGCCACGGCCCACCGGCCGTGGCCGGTGGGCTATCGGCGGCCGATGGACAGGACGGGACCGGTCGAGTCGCTGAAGAAGTCCTCGCCCTTGTCGTCCACGACGATGAAGGCGGGGAAGTCCTCGACCTCGATCCTCCAGACGGCCTCCATCCCGAGTTCGGGGTATTCCAGGACCTCGACCTTCTTGATGCAGTCCTGGGCGAGACGGGCGGCGGGGCCGCCGATGGAGCCGAGGTAGAAGCCGCCGTGGGCCGCGCAGGCGTCGGTGACCTGCTTGGAGCGGTTGCCCTTGGCGAGCATGATCTTGGAGCCGCCGGCGGCCTGGAAGCGCTCGACGTAGGAGTCCATGCGGCCGGCGGTGGTGGGGCCGAAGGAGCCGGAGGCGTAGCCCTCGGGGGTCTTGGCGGGACCGGCGTAGTAGACCGCGTGGTCCTTGAGGTACTGCGGCATCTCGCCGCCGGCGTCGAGCAGCTCGCCGATCTTGGCGTGGGCGATGTCGCGGGCGACGACGAGGGGACCGCTCAGGGACAGGCGGGTCTTGACCGGATACTTGGTCAGTTCGGCGAGGATCTCCGGCATCGGTCGGTTGAGGTCGATCCGCACGACGTCGTCCGACAGGTGCTCGTCGGTGGTCTCCGGCAGGAACCTCGCCGGGTCGGTCTCCAGCTGCTCCAGGAAGATCCCCTCAGGCGTGATCTTGGCCAGGGCCTGGCGGTCGGCGCTGCAGGAGACCGCGACGGCGACCGGGCAGGAGGCGCCGTGGCGGGGGAGGCGGATGACGCGGACGTCGTGGCAGAAATACTTGCCGCCGAACTGCGCGCCGATGCCCAGCTTCTGGGTGAGCTCGAAGACCTTGGCCTCCAGCTCGGTGTCGCGGAAGCCGTGCCCGCTCGGGGAGCCCTCGGTGGGGATGGCGTCCAGGTAGCGGGCGCTGGCGTACTTGGCCGTCTTCAGGGCGAACTCGGCGGAGGTGCCGCCGACGACGATCGCCAGGTGGTACGGCGGGCACGCGGCGGTGCCGAGGGAGCGGATCTTCTCCTCCAGGAACTGGAGCATCCGCTTCTCGTTGAGGACCGCCTTGGTCTCCTGGTACAGGAACGACTTGTTGGCGCTGCCGCCGCCCTTGGCCATGAACAGCAGCTTGTACTCGTCCGGGTGGCCGTGGGGGTCCTCGGCGTAGAGCTCGATCTGCGCGGGGAGGTTGGAGCCGGTGTTCTTCTCCTCCCACATGGTGATCGGGGCCATCTGGGAGTAGCGCAGGTTCAGCTTGGTGTAGGCGTCGTAGACGCCGCGTGAGATGTGCTCGGCGTCGGCGCCGTCGGTGAGCACGTGGCGGCCGCGCTTGCCCATCACGATCGCGGTGCCGGTGTCCTGGCACATCGGGAGCACGCCGCCGGCCGAGATCGAGGCGTTCTTCAGCAGGTCGAGGGCGACGAAGCGGTCGTTCCCGCTGGACTCGGGGTCCTCGATGATCTTGCGGAGCTGGGCGAGATGGGACGACCGGAGATAGTGGGAGATGTCGTGGATCGCCGTCTCGGTCAGCAGCCGGAGCGCCTCGGGTTCGACCTCCAGGAACCTGCGGCCCGCAGCCTCGACCACGCGCACCCCCTCGGCGCTGATCAGACGGTATCGCGTCTCATCCGGTCCCATGGGGAGCAGGTCGGTGTAGTCGAACTCGGGCATCGTCTTCGATCCTCCGTGCCGGGGGCCTTCGGTCCTCCTAGAGGGTACGGCCTCCCCGTCGCGCCCGGCTGTCGCGGTCGGGGAGGGAGGCGGGTAGCTCGTCACGGCACAGATAACGGGGTGACATGAGACGAAAAATCAGTATTTGGGATAAGCATTAAGTGCCCGTTGCGTCCATTGTCCCCATATGTCCGAAGACCCAGAGGAAGCTGGAAAAGGACCGGGTCACACATCAGGCGGAAGCCGGAGGGCACCATGGACGCCGCCAACACCATCATGAGCAGCAATATCGTCATGATCGCGATAATCGCGGTTGTCGTGATCGTCGGACTGACCGTCTCGTTGATCGTCCTCACGCTCAGGAACATCAGGGAGATCGACGGCCAGACGCCCCAATGGCCGGTGAGCTGGCCGGAGCCGCCGGTGAACCTGCCCCAGCAGCAGGTCGACGTCCCTCAGCAGCGGGCGAGCCTGCCGCAGTCGCAGGCCGACCAGCCGCACTGAGGCCGATGACGATCCCGGTGACCACCAGGGCGGCTCCGAGCAGATCGGGCGCCGAGGGCGTGCCCAGACCGAGGACCGCGCCGGTGGCGATGGCGCCGACCGGGATCAGCCCGGCGAACAGCCCCGCTGTCGCGGCGCCGATCCGGGGCAGCGCGTCGTACCAGAGGAAGAAGGCGACGGTGGTCACGATCACCGACTGGTAGCCGAGGCCCAGGGCCTCGGGGAGGGTCGGCACGCGCAGCATCGCGGTGCCGTCCAGGAGCAGGCCGGTGACGGCCAGCAGCGGCACGGCCAGCGCGGCCGAGTAGGCCGAGACGCGGACCGCCCCCAGCTTGGGCAGCAGCGGGATGGCCAGCAGCGAGAAGCAGAGCTCGCAGAACAGCGCGCCCAGCGACCACATCAGTCCCGGCAGGTCGCCGCTGCCCAGTCCGGTGGCCAGCGTCGCCCCGGCCACCACCACCGCCGCCGCTCCCAGGACGCGGGGGGAGGGGCGGCCGCCGAGCAGCGCCAGCGCCAGCGGGACGGTGCCGAGCACGGTGCCGACCAGGGCGGGGCCGCCGCGCCGGGTGGCCTCGATCACGCAGACGTTGAAGATCACCAGTCCGAACAGCGACAGCGCGGCCAGCAGCGCGCCCTCGCGGACTGTGAGCCGTACGGCCCGCAGGCCGGCGAGCCGGGTGACGGCGAGCAGGACGGCGGCGGCGAGCAGGTAGCGGAGGGCCTGACCGCCGTAGACCGGGTAATCCTGGATCACGCCGGAGACCCCGGCCAGGGTGCCGACCAGGAACATGGCCACCGCCGCCTGGCTCAGGCCCCGGATCCGCGCCGGAGGGGCGGTGATGCTGACATCTGTGCTCATGTCGGCCATGCTAGGAAGCCAATGGTTCCCGTACGGGGTCCAATGCAGCGCTAAAAAAGAGGACCAATTGGCCGATCTGCATCTGGTGGTCGACCGGGCGGCGGGTGGGATCGCCGGGCAGATCGCCCGCGAGCTCCGGGAGGCCGTACGGCGGGGCAGGCTCCCGGCCGGCGGGCGGCTGCCCGCCAGCAGGGAGCTGGCCAGGGACCTGGGGCTGTCGCGCGGCGTGGTCGTGGAGGCCTACGAGCAGCTCGTCGCGGAGGGACTGCTGATCTCCCGGGTCGGCGCGGGCACCAGCGTGGCCCCGGCGGCGAGCCGCCCCCCGGACGCGGCCAGGGCC
>NZ_NGFP01000036.1 GCF_002149035.1 Streptosporangium minutum | reverse complement strand
AGCCCAGACCGTTCCGGACGGCGTGACCACCGAAGGAGAGCGATTCGCCCGCCGGATAAAACACGGCAGTGCCCTCACCGGCCATGATGGTGCCATGGATCTCGACAAGGCACGTAACTTCATCCGCGACAACCATCGCGCGGTCCTGCTGACCCGGCACGCCGACGGGCGGCCGCAGATGTCCCCCGTCACCGTCGGGCTGGACGGCGAGGGGTACGCGATCGTCAGCACCCGGGAGACCGCCGCGAAGGTCCGCAACCTCCGCAGGGATCCCCAGGTGGCGCTCTGCGTGACGACTGACGCCTTCTACGGCGAGTGGATCCAGATCGAGGGCACCGCGGAGGTCGTCTCGTTGCCCGAGGCGATGGAACCGCTGGTGAACTACTACCGTGACATCTCCGGCGAGCACCCCGACTGGGACGACTACCGGGCGGCCATGGAGCGGGACCGGCGGGTGATCCTGAGAATCGAGCTCACCCGTGCCGGCCCCGACGTCCACGGCTGACTAGCTGAGGCGCTCCAGGACCATGGCCATGCCCTGACCGCCGCCCACGCACATGGTCTCCAGGCCGATCGACCGGTCGTGGAACCGGAGGCTGTTGATCAGCGTTGAGGTGATCCGGGCGCCCGTCATGCCGAACGGGTGGCCCACCGCGATGGCGCCGCCGTTGACGTTGAGCCGGTCGAGGTCGATGCCGAGATCCTGGTAGGACGGGATGACCTGGGCGGCGAAGGCCTCGTTGATCTCGACGAGGTCCACGTCGCCGATCGACATGCCGGCCCGCGCCAGGGCCTGCCTGGAGGCCTCGACCGGGCCCAGGCCCATGATCTCGGGGGACAGGCCGGTCACGCCGGTGGAGACGATCCGGGCGATGGGGGTGATGCCCAGCTCGGCGGCCCTGGTGTCGCTCATCACGATCACCGCGGCGGCGCCGTCGTTCAGCGCGCAGCAGTTACCGGCGGTGACCGTCCCGTCCGGCCGGAAGACCGGCTTGAGCTGCGAGACCGCGTCGTAGGTGGTGCCCGCGCGGGGACCGTCGTCCTTGCTGACCACGGTCCCGTCGGGCAGGGTGACCGGGGTGATGTCGGTCTCCCAGAAGCCGTTGGCGATCGCCTTCTCGGCCAGGTTCTGGGACCGGACGCCGAACTCGTCCTGTTCCCGGCGGGAGACGCCCTTCAGCCCGGCGAGGTTCTCCGCGGTCTGGCCCATCGCGATGTAGACGTCGGGCACGGCGCCGTCCTCCCGCGGGTCGTGCCAGACCTCGCCGCCGCCCTCGGCGGCCTTGGCCGAACGGCCTCGGGCCTCGTCGAACAGCGTGTTCTGCGTGTCGGGCAGCGAGTCGGAGTTGCCCTTGGCGAAGCGGGAGACGCACTCCACGCCGGCCGAGACGAACACGTCGCCCTCGCCCGCCCTGATCGCGTGCATCGCCATCCTGGTGGTCTGCAGCGAGGACGAGCAGTAGCGGGTGACGGTGGTGCCGGGCACGGTGTCCAGTCCGAGCAGCGTGGAGACCACGCGGGCCATGTTGAACCCCTGCTCGCCGCCCGGCAGGCCGCAGCCCAGCATCAGGTCGTCGATGGTGGCGGGGTCGAGCTGGGGGACCTTGGCCAGCGCGGCCTTGATCATCTGTGCGGTCAGGTCGTCGGGACGGATGTCCTTGAGGGATCCCTTGAAGGCGCGTCCGATCGGCGAGCGCGCGGTTGCGACGATGACTGCCTCGGGCATGTGGCTCTCCTGGGTTGGTTGGCTGCTCCTCATGCGGAGGTTACCGCGCGGTAGCCCAGATGCCACGACCCGGGGCGGAACGAAACAGAACTTTGTACGGCGCGCACAAGGGGCCCTGCCCGGAGGCGGGCCCCTGTCGTGTCCGGGTCAGCCGTACATGCCCGGCGAGGTGCCGGTGCCGTCCTTGATCCCGTGCAGGCCGCCCCGCTCGTCGCGCCATGTCCGCCAGCCGTCCTGGCTGCCGGTGAACCAGGCGGGCGGGGCGTCGGAGCCGGCGACCTTCCTGCCCTCGGCCAGCTCGAACTCGCACAGCGAGGCGACCGAGTAGAAGCCCGGACTCTGACCCTTGATCGCGAGGGGCTTGGGATCGGTGACGCAGAAGGACCAGCCCCGCTCGCCCTTGATCTCGGCGTTCTGGCCGGTGGTCAGGTCGAAGGCGCTGCCGGGCTTGCCGGGCTTGAGGAAGCCGAGCTTCTCCATCCGGTCGGGGAAGGCCAGCCACCAGCCCGAGCCGGGGACCTGGGTGGCGGGGATCTGGCCGAGGACCCGGCCGCTCTCGGCGTCCAGGCGGGCGAAGCCGCCGTACTGGCCCTGCTGGTCGACCGGGCGGACCACCGGCGCGAAGCCGGGGCTGCCGCTGGGGTAGACGCGCACGACCGAGGGGCGTATCCAGTTGACCGTGCCGTCGGCGAGCTTGAGGGAGAACAGGCCGAAGGCGGAGACCTTCTTCGTCCGCGGGTCGGTGTAGGGGGCGACGTAGCCGATGAGGTTGTCGGCCGTCGCGCCGAACGACCAGCCGCCCGACATGTCGACCCCCGTGCCGAGGGGCTGCTCGACCGGCAGTCGCCAGCCCGCCTTGCCGGTCCTCAGGTCGTAGGCCTCCAGGACCGGGTGCCGGGCCAGGCGCAGGAACACGACGCGGGAGGCGTCGGACCACTCGACCTCGGCGATGCCGGGGAGCTTCCACATCAGCTCGCCGGTGGCGGGGTCGAGCACGACGACCCGCGCCGTGGCCAGGGCGGTCTGTTCGGACATGCACACGAACGCCCCGCACCTCTGCGGGCCGAACGTGGAGTGCACCGGCCGGGTCCACTTCTGCGCCCCGGTCCTCGCGTCGCGGGCGATGAGCGTGGCGTTCCACCGGCCCTGCCTGGTCGGGTCGACCGCCACCGCGACGGCCTGGCCCCCGCCGGTCTCGACGATCGCCGGAGCCGGGACCCCCATCCCCGGCAGGCGGCCCGCCATGGCCGCGGGATGGGCCCACAGCTTCTTGCCCGAGGAGAGGTCGACGGCCACCGTCTCCAGCGCGCCGTCCGGCCTCATGGAGGTCGTCATGGCCACGCCACCGGCGGCGGTGGTGCGGCTGACCGCGTTCACCTCGGTGTTGTGCCAGGTGGGATGGGCCGGTGTGGCCGCTTCACTGCCGGAGCAGCCAGTCAGGGCCAGGGCTCCGGCGAGCACCAGTGCCGGTTTCGCGTGGGGCCAGATCACGGGCATTCCACTCCAATGGGGGCGAGACGTCACGACTTCGCCGCGGAGGGTAACCGTGTTCAGGCATCGTGAGGCGGCGCCCCGGGCCTCCGGCGGAACATCGTCACCCACCGTCCGTGGGGTCCGGTTGCTCGGCCGGCGACGCGAGTCGCGGACACCTCGGTGCCGGGTTCCTCCGCGGCCATAGCCGCCGCGAGGTAGATCGACTCACTGCGCTGGCGCCGTGGTTCGGGCCACAGTCCCAGCGCACTGCCTACAGAAGGTAGCACCGCGTAAGCAACCTGTAGATAACCTTGGACAGATGGATGGAAACGATCCGGTCCGAACATTTCGCCCGGGTTTGCAGTGAATTCCTCTCCCAGCAGGTCGGCGAAGGCCACCGTCCGCCCGCCCGCCTCGACCACGGCCACCGTCTGCGCGGCGGCGAGCTGACGGCTCCAGCGCCGGGTCACCCAGCGCAGCGGCTGCACGATCGGCCGGACCGTGCCGAGGTCGGGGCAGGTGCCCACGACGACCTCGGCCCCGGCCTCGCGCAGCCGCCGCACCGCCTTCTGCAGATGCCGTACGGCCTGCGCGGGCAGCGTCTGCGTGGTGACGTCGTTGGCGCCGATGAAGATGACCGCGATCTCGGGCATGGCTTCGAGCGCCAGGTCCACCTGGTCGGCGAGCTCGACGGAGGCCGCCCCGGACTTGCCGAGCACGGTCAGGTGCACCGGACGCTCGGCGACGACGGACAGTCCCGAGGCGATCAGCACGGCCGGGGTCTCCGCGGGGTCGTTGGTGCCCAGGCCGACCGAGGTGGAGTCGCCGAGCATGACCATCCGGATCGGCTCACCGTCGAAGTCGCCGTAGACCCCGTCCGACGGAGGCCCCTCCATGCCGTGCGGACGGCCGACGATCCGGCGGGCCAGCAGGGCCTCGGCCAGCAGCAGCCCGTAGGTGGCCGCCCCGAGCGCGGTGATCCCGCCTCCGCCCACGGCCGCGGCGGCCGCGATGCGCCGGGCGGTCCGTACCGCCCCCGGTGTCCAGGTCACGTGGCGTTGCTCCCTCGATACGGCGCGGCGGTAGCGTTGCCTTGAAAAGTAGCCGAGTCCCGTCCACCCCCAGGGGACCCGGGCGTTCAACACAACAAGCTGACAAAGCTTTGGTATTTCGAGGTGATCATCCGGTGCGCGTACATGACTCACTCGTGGAGCTGATGGGCAACACTCCACTCGTCCGGCTGCACAAGGTGACGGCGGGGCTGCCGGCTCAAGTGCTGGCCAAGGTGGAGTATTTCAATCCTGGCGGCTCGGTGAAAGACCGGATCGCGGTACGGATGATCGATGCCGCCGAGAAGTCGGGCGCGCTGCGCCCCGGCGGCACGATCGTGGAGCCCACGTCGGGCAACACCGGGATCGGGCTGGCCATCGTGGCCCAGCAGCGGGGCTACAAGTGCCTGTTCGTGGTGCCCGACAAGGTCGCCCAGGACAAGATCGCGGTCCTGCGCGCCTATGGCGCGGAGGTCGTGGTCTGCCCGACCGCGGTCTCTCCCGACCACCCGAGCTCCTACTACTCCGTCTCCGACCGGCTGGCCCGGGAGACGCCGAACGCCTGGAAGCCGGACCAGTACTCCAACCCGAACAACCCCGACAGCCACTACCACTCCACCGGTCCGGAGCTCTGGGAGCAGACCGAGGGCCGGATCACCCACTTCGTGGCGGGTGTCGGCACGGGCGGCACGATCAGCGGCGTCGGCCGCTACCTCAAGGAGGTCTCCGACGGCCGGGTGAAGGTCATCGGAGCGGACCCGGAGGGTTCGGTCTACTCCGGCGGCAGCGGGCGGCCCTATCTGGTGGAGGGCGTCGGCGAGGACATCTGGCCGGCCACCTACGACACCGCGATCTGCGACGAGATCATCGCCGTCTCCGACAAGGACTCCTTCGGCATGACCCGCCGCCTGGCCCGCGAGGAGGCGCTGCTGGTGGGCGGCTCCTGCGGCATGGCGGTGGTCGCGGCGCTGCGCGTGGCCAAGCAGGCCGGCCCGGACGACGTGGTCGTGGTGCTGCTGCCCGACGGCGGCCGGGGCTACCTGTCGAAGATCTTCAACGACGACTGGATGGCCGACTACGGCTTCCTGACCACCTCCAGCGACGAGGGCCTGGTCAAGGACGTGCTGACCCGCAAGGGCTCCGGCATGCCGGAGTTCGTGCACACCCACCCGCACGAGTCGGTGGACACGGCCATCTCCATCATGCGGGAGTACGGCGTGTCGCAGCTTCCGGTGATGAAGGAGGAGCCGCCGGTCATGGCCGCCGAGGTGGTCGGCTCGATCCTGGAGCGCGACCTGCTCGACGCCCTCTACCGCGGCCGGGTGCGGCCGACCGACCCGCTGGCCGACCATATGTCCCAGCCGCTGCCCATGATCGGTGCGGGCGAGCCGGTCTCCATCGCGGTCGAGGCGCTGGAGAAGGCCGACGCCGCGGTCGTCCTCGACGACGGCAAGCCCGTCGGCCTGGTCACCCGCCAGGACCTGCTGGCCTTCCTCGCCAACCACTAGCCGCCTCGCTCACCGGCCCGCCGGTCGAAAGGCCGGGAGATCGAAAGGTCGGTGGGGTGAAAGACCGGAAGATCGAAAGGCTGGTGAGCCGGAGGGTCGGAAGGCCAGAGGACCGGTCGGCCGGAAGGCCGGTGGGCCAGTGGCCGGAAGGTCGGAAGATCGAAAGGCCGGTGAGTCGGAGGGCCGGGAGGTCAGGAGGTCGGTGAGTCGGGGGGCCGGAAGGTCGAAAGGTCGGTGGGCCGCCGGTCGGCAGGTCAGACGGCGAACTCCGCCAGCACCTCCCAGGCACCCTCCGGGGTGGGGCCGGCGACAAGACGGCCGCCGAGCGCCTCGACGCGCTCGGCCATGCCCACCAGGCCGAATCCACCTCCCAGGCGGGAGACCCTGACGTCGGCCGCCGAGCCGTAGTTGCGCACGCGCAGCCGTACCGTGCCCATCGCGCGGCCCGGCGGGTTCCGCGGGGTCTGCCTGCCGTTCGAGGCGCGCCGGTCGGGCCCGTCCTGCCCGCCGGAGTCGGCGAAGAGCCGCAGGTCCGCCTCCACCCAACCGGTGCCCGGGGCGTGCCGGCGGACATTGGTCAGGGATTCCTGCAGGACCCGGTGGAGGGTGGTCATCACCTCCGGAGCCAGGGTCTCGTCGGTGATGCCCTGGCCGATGTCGAAGGCGACCCTGGGGCCGCCGGCGGAGAAGCGCTCCACCATGATCCGCATGTCCGCGAGCCTGCTGCCGGGGGTCCGGGCGGCCTCGTCCTCCGCCCGCAGCACGCTCACCAGGCGGCGCATCGAGGTCAGCGCGTCGGCGCCGGCGCTGGCGATCGCCTCCAGCGAGGGGACCACGGCCTCCGGCTTCTGCTCGGCGACGATCTTGGCTGCCTGCGCCTGGACGACGATCCCGGTGATGTGGTGGGCGACCAGGTCATGCAGCTCCCTGGCGAGCTCCAGGCGTTCGGCCCGCCGTACGGAGCTCACCGCCTCCTTGCGGCGCTCCAGCTGGAAGCGGAGATACGCGCCGACCGCGGCGGCGAAGGACCAGCCGACGAAGACGAGGAAGCCGGTGCCGAGAGCCATGCTGCTCTGGGGGAGGCGCCCCGCCGCGGTCTCCAGCACGATCATCGACGCCGCGGAGAACAGCGCGGCCCGCCTGATCGGCTCGATCCAGCGCAGCCCGCCGATGGTCAGGATCAGCAGCGACCCCGTCTCGGCCAGACCCGGCCCTCCCCGGCCGCCGAGGGTCTCGATGACCAGGGTGAGGACGAACGACATCACCAGCAGGACGGCGAACCCGCCGATCCGCCGGGTGCGGCGCCACAGCACGGCCAGGACGCCGACGACGCCGCACAGGGCATTCAGCCACGCCGCCCATTCGTCGTTCGACGCCGCGATCGCGAGGTCGATCAGAAGCAGCAGGGAGAGCCAGCCGATGAGCGCGAACTCGCTGAGCCGTTGGATCCAGTAGACGACGCGATGTGTTTCTCCCACGGCCCCTGAGCCTAGGCCTCACGGCTGACATGAAATATCAGCCGTTCGGCTGATCGGTGCCTCCGTGAACCGATCCTTCAGTGGAGGCGGGGCGGGGTGCCTGCCGTCGATGCTTGAGGTGTCGAAGAGGAGAAGGAAATGACCGTCATCGGGATCGTGTTGCTGGCCGTCGGACTCGTGGTCGCGGTGTCTCTGACACTCGCGGACCCCGTCCTGCTGTCGCGTATCAACGGGGAGCCCGCCGAGGGCGCCAGCGGCCGCCACATCCAGGCCCCGCCGGTGGGCGCGGGCGGGGAGGTCGTGCGGCTGCGGCCGCGTCTCGTGGAGGACCACGAGCCTCAGGCGGCCTGAGGGGTGACGTGCCGTTTCCTGATCGCCGTCGTGTGACGCGTGCGGTCCCGTGATCGCCGTCGTGACGAGCAGTCGGGTGACCGCCGGCGTACGGCGTGCGGCCCCGTCATGCTGCCGCATGGCGCCGGCGCTTTTGCGAGTAGCGTTGGCCGTATGAGTGAAGGATTCGAGACGCTTGCCATCCACGCAGGTCAGGAGCCTGACCCCCACACCGGGGCCGTCGTTCCTCCGATCTACGCGGTGTCGACGTACAAGCAGGACGGCGTGGGCGGGCTGCGCGCCGGATATGAGTACAGCCGGTCGGCCAACCCGACCAGGACCGCGCTGGAGGAGGCGATGGCCGCCGTCGAGGGCGGCACCCGGGGCCTTGCCTTCGCCTCCGGCCTGGCGGCCGAGGACGCCGTGCTCCGCACGGTCTGCAAGCCCGATGACCACGTCATCATCCCGAACGACGCCTACGGCGGCACCTACCGGCTGTTCTCCAAGGTCCACGCGCGCTGGGGGCTGCACTACGACCCGGCGCCGCTCGGCGACCTGCGCGCCGTCGCGGCCGCCATGACCCAGAAGACCAGGATCGTCTGGGTGGAGACGCCCACCAACCCGCTGCTCGGCATCGCGGACATCGCGGCCCTGGCCCAGCTCGCGCACGACAACGGCGCCCTGCTGGTGGTCGACAACACCTTCGCTTCGCCCTACCTCCAGCAGCCGCTGTCGCTGGGCGCCGACATCGTGGTGCACTCCACCACCAAGTACGTGGGCGGCCACTCGGACGTGGTCGGCGGCGCGCTGGTCACGGCCGACGCCGAGCTGGGCGCGGAGCTCGCCTTCCACCAGAACGCGATGGGTGCGGTGGCGGGGCCGTTCGACGCGTGGCTGACGCTGCGCGGTCTCAAGACGCTCGGGGTGCGGATGGACCGCCACTGCGACAACGCCGAGCGCGTGGTCGACCTCCTGCTCGCCCACCCGCGGGTGACCTCGGTGCTCTACCCGGGAATGCCCGACCACCCCGGCCACGAGGTCGCGGCCAAGCAGATGAGGCGCTTCGGAGGCATGGTCTCCTTCCGGGTGGCCGGAGGGGAGGCCGAGGCGGTCGAGGTGTGCAACCGCGCCAAGCTGTTCACCCTGGGCGAGTCGCTCGGCGGTGTCGAGTCGCTGATCGAGCACCCCGGCCGGATGACGCACGCCTCGGCGGCGGGCTCGCCGCTGGAGGTCCCCGGCGACCTGGTCCGCCTGTCGGTCGGCATCGAGTCGATCGACGACCTGCTCGCCGACCTGAGCCAGGCGCTGGGCTAGCGGCTCCCGCCGCCCGGTACGGGCCGCCCGGCACCGGGGTGATCGGTCACCCCGGCCCGGGGCGGCCCGGAGCGGCCCGGGGCGGCCCGGAGCGGCCCGGGCCCGCCGGCACCGGGGCGGCGGCAGCGTCAGCACGGGTCACGTCAGCACGGGCAGCGTCAGTACGGGCCGCATCAGCACGGGTCACGTCAGTACGGGCCGCATCAGCACGGGCAGCGTCAGTACGGGCCGCATCAGTACGGGTCGCCCCAGACCATCAGCACCAGGATGACCAGCCAGATCAGGGTCATAATGCCGGAGAGCGCGGCGATCCGCCCGGTCTGCACCTTCGCGTCGTCGTCCGGGTTCTCGTTGCTGAGGACCCGGATGGCGGTGATCTGGTCCCGGTCCACGATGACCAGGAGCACCGCGGCGACGATGAACAGGGTCATGGAGATCGACAAATAGGGTTTGCCCAGGTATTCGCGGCCCAGTATCAGGCCGAACAGGAACACGCCGATGGCCGCGATGGCGTAGACGCGCGTGGTCTTGTGCAGGTAGCGCAGGACGTTGACGTCCTTGGCGCGGATGAACCTGGGAGTGGACATGGTGGCTGCGGTGACCGGCCCCAGGGCGAAGATCGCGAAACCGATGTGCAGCCAGAGCAACAGGTCTGTCATGCGCCAGACATTAGCCCCCGGTGATCTCGGCTGGGTATGGCGCGCGCAAGTTCTCCGGATGTCTCCGCGCCCTCTCCGGATGTCGCCGTGTCGGGAGAGGGGTCCCGGTCACTCCGTACCGGGGACGTCCCGCCCGTCGCGTGTGGCGGGAACTGCCTGTCGCGGGTGCGTGAAAGCATGAACAGCTCGTAACACACACCGGCGACCAGCGTCAGTGCCACGAGAATCGCCGCGACCATCGGACTGCCTCACTTTCGTTCACTGACGGCGTCTGCCGTCAGTGAGAGAGACAGAGCGGACAGATAAGTGGTTGTCACGAAAACATCACATTGTGGATGTCATGGCTTTCGGGTCGCGTGCGATGGTAGATCTTCGCATTTCGGCCCTGAGCACCCCGGTGGAGTGAGTAGGATCACTGGCGAGCTCGTTCCCGTGTGATGGGACCGTCGGTGGTGAGATCGCGGTCGTGCCGGGCGAGCATTGAACCGGATCGTGCACGACGGCACAAGGGAGTGCCCGCTGTGGGTGTGAGACATGTCGAGCCGTACACCGAGGAGTGGCTGCGGCAGCCGGCTCTCTACGTGAGCCGCGTCGTCGAGGCGCTGGGCGCCGAGGCCACCGACTGGTGGGAGGGTCCCTGCGACCCGCGCGCCGTCACCATCCTCCTGACCGGCGGCGACGCGCTGGTATGGGACGAGGAGAGCGGCTGGCGCCGCGGCCGCTATGTGTCCGGCGACCGTGAGGCCTGCACGGTGCTCGCCGAGGCCCGCTATCTCGGCGGTGGTCTGCTGCTCCGTCCGGAGCGTGTCCCCTCCGCCATCGCCGACGCCCGGGCGGGCGTCGGCAACAGCACGGCCTGGCGGCCCTGCTACCGCTCCTACCGCCACTACCGCGACGGCTTCGACCTCGCACTCAACGGCTACCACGCCTACGCCGAAGCGTGAGATGAGGCCGCCCGCGGTCAGCGCGCCCGGCGGGTCCGCAGGAAGTCGCTGACGACGTATTCGCCCAGCCGGTCGGCGCTGGAGGAGAACACCCGGCCGCCGTTGCGCCGGGCGACCTCGTTCACGAACTCCTTCAGCCGCTCGTCCTCGGCGAGCATGAACACGTTGAGCGTCGCCCGGCGCCGGGTCATCTTGTCGACCTCGGCGAGCGTCAGCTCCAGCGTCTCCTGCGTGGGCGGCCACTCGAAGGCCGCCGAACCGTTGCGCCGCAGGTGGGCGGTCGGTTCGCCGTCGGTGACCACGAGCACGACCGGTTCGAAGTCGGGGTGCCGGTCCAGGTGGCGGCCGGCGATCAGCAGGGCGTGGTGCAGGTTCGTGCCCTGGACCATGTCCCACTCCAGCCCGGCCAGCTCGTCGGGCTGCAGGACGCGGGCGTAGTTGGAGAAGCCGATGATCTGCACCGAGTCCTGGGGGAACTTCGAGGCGACGAGCGCCTGCAGGGCCATCGCGGTCTGCTTGGCCGCGGCCCAGGTGCCGCGCAGGGCCATCGAGTAGGACAGATCCACCAGCAGGCACACCGCCGCGGCCGTGCGCCGCTCGGTCTCCGCCACCTCGAAGTCGTCGACCGACAGGGTGACCGCGCCGCGCCCGCCGCGCCGTACGCCGTTGACCACCGTGCGCACCACGTCGATGGGCTGCTCGTCGCCGAACCGCCAGGGCCGGGAGGAGCCGGTGAGCTCTCCGGCGGCACCGGCGTCGACCTGGTCGTGGTCGCCGCGGCGGCCCGATTCGAGCGAGGCGAAGACGCGGCGCAGGGCGGTCTCGCCCAGGCGGCGGACGGCCTTGGGGGTGAGCTCCAGCTTGCCCCGCTGGCGGCGGAGGTAGCCCTGCTGCTCCAGCTCCCGCTCGATCTGCCGGAGCGCCTCCAGGTCGTCGACGGCCGCGCGGCCCAGCGCGCGGCGGATCGCCCCCTCGTCGATGTCGTCCAGCCGCGCGCCGGGGTAGTCCTGGCGGAGCGCGGCCTCCAGCTGGGTCAGGTCGGCGAGCTCGTCGAGGGCCGTCACCGCGTCGCCCATCCCCATGGGGTCGTCGCCGGTCAGCCGTTCCGGGGTGTTCCAGGCGAGGTCGGGGCGGCGGGAGTAGAGCGACTCGCCCAGGCGGCGCATCTGCTCGCCCATCCCGGCCTGCTCCAGCGTCTGGTTGATCAGCGCGTTGAGCTCCTCGCGCTGGCGGGGGGTGAGCGAGGCCAGCAGGCGCTGGGTCGCGGCGGCCCGGCGCGCGAGGGTGTCGACCAGCTCCTCCAGGTTCCGCGGCGACTCCGGGAACATGTCTTCATATTTCGACATGAAATTCTCGAAGTCATCCTGCGTGTGCTCGCCCCGGGCGTCCCGGTCGAGCATGTCGTTCAGCTCGGACATCATCTCCCGGACCCGCTCCATCGCGGCGGGGTCGGGGTTGGCCAGCGCCTCCCGCATGCCGCGGAACTGGCTGTCGAGCACCTCCCTGCGCAGCAGGCCGCGCAGCTCCTCGAAGGTCTGCCGGGCGGCGGCCGAGCGCCACTGGTAGGTGCTCAGCTCCTGGATCGCGCTCGCCGTGTCGTCGGAGAGGCCGTCGAGCTCCGACTCGCGCAGCCGGGCGTCGTCCGACGGGTCGGGGAACAGCTCGCTCCGCTCCTGGCCGATCGCCTTGTCCAGCAGGGCCCTGGCCCGCTCCAGCGTGCCGTCGAGCCGGCCGCGCTCACGCAGCTCGCGCCGGCGCCGCCGTACCTCGCGGAGCAGGTCGTCCAGCCCGCGCCGGTCCTGTGCCCCCGGCAGGCCCTGCTTGAGCAGGTCACGCAGGGCGTGGCCGGGGTTGGAGCCGGACAGGACGGCGTCGCCCATCTGGTCGAGCGCCGAACGGACGTCGTACGGCGGGGCGAGCGGGTCGGGCCCGTCCCGGTATTCGCCATAGCGATAGCTCATGCTGACACCTCAGGTGCGGTAGACCGCCGTGCCGTCCACTTCGTCCTTGGACAGGCGGCGCAGGAGGTAGAGCCCCTCCAGGGCGAACTCCAGCGCGGCCGCGGCGTGTCCCGGGGACTCGTCGCCGATGCCGAGCCTCGACATGATCTTGGCTAGGCCGGGCACGGGGCCGATCCTGCGCAGCAGCTCGGCGGCGGGGATCATGGGCCCGGACTCGACCTGGACGCCCTCGGAGAACCGCTCCAGCAGCGCGTTCAGGTCCGCGCCCCCGAGCGTGCCCCGGAACGTCTCGGCCACGGCCCGGCGGAGCAGGTGGGCGAGGACCTCGGTCTCCCGGCCCTCCTCGCTGACCTCGAACTCCACCTTGCCGCGCAGCGTGTGCACGATGCCCGGCAGGTCGGCCACCCGGGTGACCGCGTGCTCCTCGCCGGTCAGGGCCGCACGCCGTACGGCGGAGGCCGCGGCGGTCTCGGCCGCGGCGATGGAGAAGCGGGCCGACACCCCGGAACGGGCGTCGACCGCCGTGGACTCGCGGACCAGCCGGGTGAAGCGGGCGATCACCTCGACCAGGTGGTCGGGGAGGTCGGCGCCCACCTGGTCGAGAGCCGCCTCCTGGCGGATGAGCGTGAGCTCGGCCTCGATCGAGAGCGGGTAGTGGGTGCGGATCTCCGCGCCGAAGCGGTCCTTCAGCGGAGTGATGATCCGGCCGCGGTTGGTGTAGTCCTCGGGGTTGGCGCTGGCGATCAGCAGGATGTCCAGCGGAAGCCGCAGGTTGTAGCCGCGGACCTGGATGTCGCGCTCCTCCAGCACGTTGAGCAGCGACACCTGGATCCGCTCGGCCAGGTCGGGCAGCTCGTTGACGGAGAAGACACCCCGGTTGCTCCGCGGGACCAGGCCGTAGTGGACGGTCTCCGGGTCGCCGAGCGTGCGCCCTTCCGCGATCTTGATCGGGTCGATGTCGCCGATCAGGTCGCCGACGGAGGTGTCGGGAGTGGCGAGCTTCTCGCCGTACCGCTCGTCCCGGTGCTTCCAGGAGATCGGCAGCTCCTCGCCCGTCTCGCCGGCCAGGCGGCGGCAGCGGACGCAGGAGGGCTCGTAGGGGTGGTCGTTGATCTCGCAGCCGTCGACGACCGGCGTCCACTCGTCGAGCAGGCCGGTGACGGTGCGGATGAGCCGGGTCTTGCCCTGGCCGCGCTCGCCCAGCAGGACCAGGTCGTGCCCGGCGAGCAGGGCTCGTTCCAGATGAGGGAGGACGGTGTCGTCGAAGCCCACGATGCCGGGGAACCGCGGCTCTCCGGCCCTGAGGCGGGCCAGGAGGTTCTCGCGGATCTCGGCCTTTACCGTACGGTGGATATGGCCGCTCGCGCGTAGCTCGCGCAGAGTACGTGGCTCTGGGATTTGAGGCACGGGATCGAGCCTACGTCCCCGGAGCCGAAACCGGCACTCTTATCCCGGTTTCGGATCTTGCTCATTGGGTGACGGTCGGTGCGCGTGCTTGTTCCCACAGTGGGGAGAATCGCTCCAGGACAAGGTTTCGGAGAAGAAGGAGAGGCGAGGCGAGTGGTGCTTCTGACAAGTCGTTTCGCCGACGGTCTCGCCGTGGGATCCGATCTGGTCACCAATGCCGAGACCGCGGTCCGCCAGGCCCTGTCAGGCCTGTCCGCACCGCCTGACCTGGTCTGTTTCTTCATATGCGGCGAGGATCCCGACGACGTCTCCCGCGCGGGACTGCGGGTGATGAACATGGCCCCCGACGCCTCGGTGATCGGCTGCAGCGCCACCGGGGTGATCGGCGACGGCCAGGGGATCGAGGTCACCCCTTCGGTGAGCGTCTGGGCCGCCACGCTGGAGGGCGCCCGGCTGACCACCTTCGCGCTGGACACGCTGCGGACCGATGACCGTTTCGTCGTGGTCGGCCTGCCCGAACGCGGCCCCGACGACCACGCGGCGATCCTGTTCGCCGATCCCTACAGCTTCCCGACCGACGGCTTCGTCGAGCGCTCCCAGGAGGTGCTGGGCGACCTCCCGCTGATCGGCGGGATGGCCAACGCGATCCAGGGGCGCGGCGCGGTCCGGCTGTTCGCCGACGGGGAGATCTACCCCGAGGGCGCCGTCGGCGTGCTGCTCAGCGGCCCCGTCAACGTCAGCACCGTGGTCAGCCAGGGGTGCCGCCCCATCGGGCCGACGATGGCCGTCACCGCGGTCGAGGACAACCTGCTCCTCGAACTCGCCGGCCAGCCGGCCCTGGCCCGGCTGGAGGAGATCGTCAGCGCGCTGGACGAGGACGACCGCGACCTGGTCGCGTCGGGGCTGCAGATCGGCGTCGCCATGGACGAATACGCCGAGCGGCACGAGCGCGGTGACTTCCTGATCAGAGGGGTGCTCGGCATCGACCCCGAGCGGGAGGCCGTGGCCATCGGCGACGTCGTCGAGATCGGCCGTACCGTCCGCTTCCAGGTCCGCGACGCCGCCACCGCCGACGAGGACCTCTACGAGCTGCTCGACGCGCACCGCGAGGAGTTCGGCCGGGTGGACGGCGCCCTGCTGTTCTCCTGCAACGGCCGGGGCTCGGCCATGTTCGGCACCGCCGACCACGACGCGGTCGCGCTCCGCGACACGCTCGGTCCCATCAGCGTGGCCGGTTTCTTCGCGGCCGGGGAGGTCGGCCCGGTCGGCGGGCACAACCACGTGCACGGATTCACCGCCTCTGTCCTGGTCTTCTCCTCCCATCCGGCCGCGGATCGGCCTTACGATCACTAGATGTCCGGATCAGTGCTTGCTGTCGACATCGGCGGGACGAAGTTCGCCGTCGCCCTGGTGGACCCCGACGGGAACGTGCGGGCGGCCCGCCGGGCGGCGACACCGCCGGGCGGCGACGCGCGGACCCTGTGGACGGCGCTCGGCGAGCTGATCGACGCCCTGTTGGACGGCGCCGCGGCCGACGGCCTGATCAACGGCGACACCACCGCGGGCGGCGTGGTCGACGGTGTCGGAATCGGCTGCGGCGGCCCGATGACCTGGCCGGAGGGGGCCGTCTCCCCGCTGAACATGCCGGGCTGGCGCGGCTTCCCGCTGCGGGCGAGGCTCGCCGAGCGGTTCCCCGGCGTGCCGGTCCGCCTCCACAACGACGCCGTCTGCCTGGCCGTCGCCGAACACTGGCGGGGTGCCGGGCGGGGCAGCGCCAACATGCTCGGCATGGTCGTGTCCACGGGGGTGGGCGGTGGGCTGATCCTGGGCGGCCGACTGATCGACGGCGGCAGCGGGAACGCCGGGCACATCGGGCACATCGTGGTCGACCCCGGCGGGCCCCCCTGCGGATGCGGCGGCCGGGGCTGCCTGGAGGCGATCGCCCGCGGCCCGGGCCTGGCCGCCTGGGCGGTCGAGCAGGGCTGGCACCCCGGCGCCGCCGGCCCGCCCGCCGCCGCGACCGCCCGGTCCGGCGACGGGCCATCGATCTCCGGTGACGGGCCATCGACCTCCGGTGGTACGGCCGAGACCTCCGGTGGGGGGAGCGGCGCCTTCAGCGGCGAGCCCGGGGCGCCGGGCGCCGGTCCTGCTTATGTGGAGGCGGCGACGGCCAGCGGGCGGCAGCTCGCCCTGGACGCGGAGGCGGGCGACCAGATCGCCCTCGCCGCCATGAGCCGCGCCGGACAGGCACTGGGCCTGGCCATCGCCTCGGCCACCAATCTGTGCGACCTCGACGTCGTCACCATCGGCGGCGGCCTCTCCCAGGCCGGTCCGCTGCTGTTCGATCCGCTGGAGGCGGCTCTGCGGGACCACACCCGGATGGAGTTCGCCCAGCGGGTCCGGGTCGTCCCGGCCTCCCTCGGCCAGGACGCCGGCCTGGTCGGCGCCGCCGCCCTGATCCTCGCCGCCGACCGCTACTGGAGCCACTGACGGCCCGTCCGCCCCTGTACGGCTTCGCACGCTTGGCGCGCCTCGCCGTACGGGGCAGGGCCGCATGGAGCGCCGTCCCGCCGACGGGCCCACCGTGTGGTCGTTCATGCGACTGGAAGAGCCGGCGCCATAGTGCCGGCCATCGGGCGAAAGCCGTCGAACGATCAGCTGACCTTGAGCTGCTCGTCGCCGAAGTCGGCGATCAGTTTGAGGGTGCCTCCGAGCGCGGCGACATATCGATCCAGGACTGAGGTTCCCCCCCGTATGCCAGGGGCGTGGGCGCAGACAGCCCGCATGATTTCTTCGTACCGCGTGAGAATGTCGTCGGTGAACGGTCCGCGCCGGTATCCGGGGGTGAAGACCACGTGCGCGTGGAGGGTGCAGACGACCGTACGGCTCCTGCCAGTATCGGGTTCGACTCCCAGCGTGGTGACATGGATCACCGGTAAAACCTTCCATGTGAAGATCGTCGTGCAGGTGAAGCTGATGCCGGAGGCCGATCAGGCCCCCGCGCTGTCGGCGACCCTGCACGCGGTCAACGACGCCGCGAACTGGGTGTCGGCCGTGGCATTCGCGCACGGCGTGCCGCGTGAGTACGAGCTGCGTAAGCACACTTACGCCGAGTTGACAGGCCCTCTTCATCTGCCGGAACTGCGGGGTCGTTGCCCATGCCGACCGGAATGCCTCCCGCAACATCGCCGCACGCGGCGAGGCTGCGTGGATTGCGGGGCGTGAGTCACGCGTCCCGGCCGCCCCGTAGGTGGTCTGGACGGAGGAGGCCACACCACAGCCAGTGGTGCCCTACCTCCAAGCCCGGCCCTTCAGGGCCAGGTCAAGTTGACCGCAGGGCGTCCACGGGTTCCATGCGGGCGGCTCGCAGGGACGGATAGAGGCCCGCGAGGAGGCCCACCAGGGCGCCGGCGACGGGGGCCGCCAGGGCCAGGCGGGCGTCGAGGACGGGGGTCCACTCCTTGGCGGCGGAGATGGCGACGACGGAGACCAGGCCGAGACCGGCGCCGATCACGCCGCCCGTCATGCCGATCAGGGTGGACTCCAGCAGGAACTGGGCGGCGATGTGGCGGCGCGCGGCGCCCAGGGAGCGGCGCAGGCCGATCTCGGCGACGCGCTCCATCACGGTGACCAGCGTGACGTTGGCGATGCCGACCGCACCGACCACCAGGGACACCAGGCCGAGGATCAGGAACAGGCCGTTGACGTCGTCCTGGACGCCGTCGCGGGCGCGCGTGGGACTGGGTGGGGCGATCACCTGGAGCTCGTCGGGATGGTTGGGGCTCAGCGCGACGGGGGCCTGACCGGCGATCAGGTCGGCGGCGCCGAGGGTGGTGTTGACCAGGACGCGGGTGACGTTCTTCAGGCCGAAGTCGGCGCCGATCGTGGGCGGCACGATCACGGCGGTGGACAGGATCTGCTCGCGGCGCAGGTCGCCCAGGATGCCGATCACCGTGTAGGCGCGGTCCTCGATGAAGACGGCGGGGGCGCTCGTCAGCCGGGTGACGCCGAGCATCCTGGCGGCCTGGTCACCGAGGACCACCACGCGGTCGCGGCGCCCGACGTGGCCGGCGTCGAAGAAGCGGCCCTCGGTCATCCGGCCCCGGACCGCCTGCGGGAGTTCGGGCCCGGTGGCCACCACGGCCAGGGTCTGGTCGGTGACCCTGGCCGGGTCCACCAGGGTGTTGGAGGCGACCTGGAGGTTGGAGCTCTCGTCGGTCTGGGCGAGCGCGGCGGCCGAGGTGACCCCGCGCAGCCGGGTGAGGGCGGCCGGGGCGTCCCAGGTGACCAGCGGGTCGGCCTTGTCGGGGACCTCGACGGTGATCGCGGTGGCGGTCAGCTCGTCGAACCGGCCGACGATCTGGTTCCCGGCGGTGGCGGCGACGCCCAGGGTGATGACCAGGGTGGTGATGCCGAGGACGGTGCCGAGCGTGGTCAGCGCGGAGCGGACGGGGCGGGCGAGCATGCCGGCGAGGGCCTCGGCCCAGAGATCGCGGATGTCCATGGTCACTCCTTCCGGAGGGGACGGAGCGCGCGGGACGCGGTGGTCTTGTCATGGTGGACGGCCGTGCCATGGAGGGGACGGGACGGGACGGTCTCGGCACGGTGGACGGCCGTGCCGTGGAGGGGACGGAGCGTACGGGACGCGGTGGTCTTGTCATGGTGGACGGCCGCGTTGCGGAGGGGACGAGGGCGCATGATCACTCCTCGGTGAGGATGCCGTCGCTGATGCGGACCCGGCGGCCGGCGCGGGAGCTCACCGCGTCCTCGTGGGTGATGACCAGGAGGGTGAGCCCCTGGTCGCGGAGGCCGTCGAAGAGGTCGAGGACCGCTCCGGTGTTCCTGCTGTCGAGGTTGCCGGTGGGCTCGTCGCACAGCAGCAGCGACGGGCCGCCCATCAGCGCGCGGGCGATGGCCACCCGCTGGCGCTCGCCGCCGGACAGGCGGTCGGGCAGGAAGTCGAGGCGGTGGGTCATGCCCACCTTCTCCAGCGCCTCCTCGGCGCGTGCCCGCCGTCCCCGCCGGCCGTACCCGTCGACGGCCGCGCCCGCAGGGGCGTCCGTCGGGGCGGCTGTCGGGGCGCCCCTCGTCTTCCCCCGGCTCGCCGGCTCGTTCCCCGTCACCGCACGGCCCGCCGGCCCGTTCCCGGTCCTCCCGCGATCCGTCCTCCCGGGCCTCGGCCTTCCGAGGCCCGCTTTCTCCCGCCAGGCCCGGCCGCTCCGGCCGTAGACCTCGGCGAGCATGACGTTCTCCGCCACGGTCCGGTGGGCGAGCAGGTGGAAGGACTGGTAGATGAAACCGATCTTGCGTCCCCGCAGCCGGGTCCTGGCGCCGTCCCTCAGCGTGGTCGTCTCGATCCCGTCCAGCAGGTAGGAGCCCGAGGTGGGCCGGTCCAGCAGGCCCAGCGTGTTGAGCAGGGTGGACTTCCCGGACCCCGAGGGGCCCACGATGGCCACGTAGTCCCCCCGCCCGACACGTAGGCAGATCCTGGAGAGCGCGAGCACGGGCGGCTCCGTGGGGAACATCCGGCTGACGTCGTCCAGCCGGATGACATCGGGGGGTACGTCAGGAATCACCGCTGACCACCACCCGGTCGCCCTCTTTCAGCCCGTCGGGCTTCACGGGCGTCACCTCGACGTCGCCGTCGGCGGTGAGGCCGGTCCTGACCTCCACGTCGCGGACCTTGTCGCCGCCGCCGGGCACCTCCACCTGGACCCGTGGCCGGCCGTCGGCCGAGGTGACGACCGCGGCCACCGGCACGGTGAGCACGGCGCCCCCGGTGGCGCCGACGGAGATCCGCACGGTGACCGGCACGCCGACCAGCTCCCGCAGGCCCTTGGTGACCGCCGGGGTGAGCAGCACCGGCACCGAGCCCAGATCCTTGTCGGACGCCCCGGCGCCCTGACCCTTCTCGTCCTCCTCTTCCTCAGCCGGCCTGGCCGCCTCCCCGGTCGCGCTCAGCACGGCCGGGAACTTCGCGCCGTCGGTGGTCTCCATCGTCGCCTTCATGCCCTTGCGCAGGAGTTTGGCCTCCTTGCTGTCCACCGAGCCGGTCACCGCGAAGGCCGAGCTGGTCACCGTGGCGACCTTGTCCTCGATGGTGTCGCCGGGCTTGACCGACGCCTTGTCCAGCCGGGCCGGGAGCGTGGGGAGGAAGGCGAGCTCGCCGGGCGGGATCGCGATGCCGTAGGTCTTCATGTATTCGCCCAGGATCGCCTTGGCGCTCGCCACGTTCCGGCGTCCGTTGGCGATCTTCAGCCGGAGCGGGGAGTCCTGGCGGGCCTGGCGCAGCGCCTGCTCGGCGGCGACCACGGCCTCCTGTGCCAGCCGTACGGCCTTGCGCAGCTCCTCAAGGCGTTTCTCCTTGCCCACGCCCGCCTCGTCCCCGAAAGCCGCCAGAGCGGCGCGCGCGGATTCCAGGTTCTGCCGGGCGTTGGAGACCTTCATCTCCAGCAGCCGCGTGTCGGCCTCGGGCTTGGCCGGGACGGGGGGTCTGCTCGGGCTTGGACGTGGGGGGAACCGGCGAGGACCTGGCCGCGGTGAGGGCCTGCTCGGCGGCGAGCACCTCCTCCTCGGCGGTCCGTACGGCCTGGCGCAGGGTCTCCAGCTGCCGCGTCTCCTCCGGGGTGAGGTCTGTGGTGTCGGCTCCCTCCAGCGCTCCTTCGGCGGTCCGCAGGTCCTTGCGGGCGTTGTCGAGCTTGAGCTTCAGCGGCATGACGTCACGCCCGGCGTCGAGGGTCTTACGGTCGGTGAGCAGGGCCTCCTCGGCGGTCTGCACGGCCTGGCGGAGCTGCTCCCTGGTCTGCTTGGCGGTGAGGTCGGGCTCCTGGGCCGCATATCCCCGCTTGGCGTACCAGCGCTGGACGGCGGCCGTGGTGGCGGAGTCGAAGACGCCGGTGACCGGCGCGCCGAACCCGAGGCGGCGCAGCGCCGTCTGGAGCTGCCTGACGTCGGCGCCGGTGGTGCCCGGGGCCATGGTCCGGTGCATGGGGACCTTGCCGCGCAGGGCGAACACCGGGCGGCCGTTGACCTCCATCAACACTGAGCCCTCGACGATTTTCCCGGGGCGCGGGGCCCGGGTGACCCGCTGGGCCTCGGCGGTGCCGCCGACCACCCCGGCGAGGCTGACGGGCAGCGGCGAGCCGTACGCCAGGGTGCCGCTGACGGCGATCGTGCTGGTCAGCTTCTGCCGTACGACGGGTGAGGTGATCAGCGACGGCTTGGGCGGCTGTCGCAGCGCGGCCTCGTCGGCGGGGGAGCGCAACCGCGTGCCGACCGCCCACCCGGCGCCGGCGATCACGACGACCCCGGCCACGATGCCGCTCAGCACGCGGCGCCTCGACCTCACCATGGCGCGCCCGTCGGGAACCGCGGCTTGTTCACCGGGAGTGCCGGCCATGCCGCCCTCATGACCCCGGCCCGTCGCCGCGGCCGAACTCCCGGTTCACCCTGTCGTAGATCTGCCGCTGCCGGGGTTTGAAGGCGGCGTAGAAGTCCCTGCCGCACTCCAGGTCGTCGAGTGCGATCTTGACCTCCCGGGCCAGGTACGGCCTGGCCTCGCCGGGAGACAGGCTCGGCAGCAGACGGACGGTACCGCCGGTGCCGCCCTGCTCTTCGGCGAGGGTTCTTATGCGCTCGGGAAGGTTGACTCCCCTGTCGGTACGCTGCTTCTCGCCGAGGGCGTACATCTCCTCACGGAGAGCCGTCTCGTTGGCGGAGGCGACCGCGGTGGGTTTGAGCGAGCGGACCTTGACGCCCTTGGTCCTGAGGCAGTCGCCGAACTCCGCGGCCAGATCCAGGAGCCGCGCGTCGCCGTCGAGCTCGCGGGCCTGGACCCGTTCGCGCGCCGCCTCGGCCTGCTCGTACAGGTCGGACTCCGAGCGCACGGTCTTGCCGGTGAACTCTTTGACGGCCGCCGAGTAGCAGGTGTCCCGGGTGGCCCGCCAGGACTCCAGCTGGACCCGGGAGAGCGCCATCATGATCGGGTTGTTCGGGTCCTGCTTGCCGAAGTCAACACCTCCGGCCTGCTTGTCCCCGGGATACACATATCCGGTGTAAATCCCGAAGCCGTACTTCTCCCGGTGTTTCCTCAGCGCCTCGTAGTCGCCCGCCTCCCGCCTGGTCTCCTCGTCGGTCTTCTGGCCCGAGGGCGCCGTGTCCGGGTTGTATTTGAAGCCCTTCTGCTTCATGCAGTCCCCGATCGCCGCCTCCATCTGGCGGTACCTGTCCTGTGAGGGGGCGGCCAGGTCCACGGGGGCCGCCGGTTCGGCGGCGCACCCGGTGAGCAGGACGAGTGACAGGAGCGTCCGAGCCGTGGGTCTCATGAGCCGAACAACCCCTCGTCCACGCCGAACGCGGCGTCGACCTTCTGGCTGATCGCCCACTCCTTGGACTTGTAGACGGGGTAGAAGTCCTTTCCGCACTCCAGGTCCAGCAGGGCGGATTTGATCTCCCTGGTCAGGTACGGCCTGGCCTGTTCGGCGGTCAGGTCGGGGATGACGAGCTGGCCCTTGGCGTCCGGGTTCTGCTCCTTGCCGATTTTCGTGGCCATGGCCTCGTAGGCCTCCTGGCCGCTCCAGGAGATATCGGTCGGCTTGAGCGAGGTGACCTTGACCCCCTTGTTCCTGAGACATTCACCGAATGCGCCGGCGAGCCGGACGAGCTCCGCGTCACCGTTCAGCTCGCGGCCCCTGAGCTGCTTCGACATGGTGTTCATCTGATTGAAGGCGTCTATGCCGGAAGTCACCTTGCGGCCGCTGAACTTCGAGTACGCCTGGATGTAGCAGGTCTCGTCGGCCGCGAGCCATACCTTCCGCTGGGTCTCCGACAGCGCCATCGCGATCGGCTCGTTGGGGTCGGCGCGCATGCCGACATCCTTGCGCTCCGGATAGACGTGTCCGGCGAAGACCCCGAAGCCGTACTTCTCGCGCTCCTTCGCCATCGCGTCGTAGTCGCCGGTGCGCGCTTTGATCTCCTCCGGCGTGCGTCGCACCGGCGCGGGCACGTTGGCCGCGTATTTGAAACCCTTGCCCTTCATGCAGTCGGCGCGCATGGCCTCCATCTGGCGGCGCTTGCTCCGTGGGTCGGCGGTCGTGGACGCCTTTCCCTCGGGGGGCGCGGCGGCCGGCGCCTCCGCGCCGCATCCGGCGAGTACGGCCAGGGCCAGGGCGGCCGCAGGCATGGCGGTGAGAACTCGTGACATCAGGTGACCCCGTTTCGATGTGCGGGCATGCTCGCGAGAGGCGGTGGCGCCGCCCAAGGAGAGAAAGGACTTCCGGGTGGAAGGATTGAAGAGTTAAAAGGGCGGAGAGGTCACAGGAGGACGTGCCGTTTCGCGCGGTACGGCACCGCCGCGGCGGACGCGGTGAGGAGGACCAGCACGGCCAGGTGGGCCACGTCCCGCTCGGAGTGCATGCCGAGGTTCTCGGCGTACACCGCCAGCACCGGTATCAGGTAGACGGCGGCGGCGGCCGCCCAGCGCAGGTCGTGCGCCACGTGACCGGCCCAGACGGCGAGCAGGAGCACCCCGATCTCCAGCGCGACCCTGGCCATGGCGTGTGATCCGCCGGCCGCGGGGAAGTCCAGTCCCGCCGGGTCCGCGCCGGCGAGCAGCGAGGCCGCCGGCAGCCAGAACCACGAGCGGGTGCCGAGCCGCCTGCCGTGGGCGGTCAGTACCAGCAGGCCGAGGACGGCCAGCGCGTAGCCGATCATCGGTGCCACCGGTCCGCCGCCCCCGTAGAGCGACCCGCCGCCCCAGAACCGGTCGGGATCGACGGGCAGCAGGGTCCGGTCCAGCCAGGGCAGCCCCAGCGTGATCGCGCACACCTTCACCGCGACCAGCACCACCACCGGCAGCGCGAGCCGTACCAGGCCACGCATGATCAGCAGGACGGCGAGCGCCGACAGGCCCGCCCAGAGCGGGACGGTGGTCGCGTACGGCACCAGCATGGCGAGCTGGGCGACCGACAGGGCCAGGACTCCGAGATGGACCCCGTCGACCCAGGCGGGCCGCTCCGTGGCATGGATCACCCGTGTCCGCAGCCCGCCGACGACCAGCGCGAACGACTCGCGGGCCGAGGGCACGGTGCGCCCCGGCTCCGCGGTGTCGAGCAGGGTGGCGATGAGCTCGCCGCCGTACCCGGACCGGTAGGCGCGAGGGTAACCCAGCAGCAGCCGCCGGTAGCGCCGCTCCAGAACTCCCGTGCCGGCCCCTGTGTCGGCGCGGTGTTCTGTCACGACGGTCACGAGAACGCCGATCCGGGGCGGAGGATCCGTTTGGTCACGACCGAGGCGGCCTGCTGCATGCGTAGGGCCTCGGCCGATACCAGGGCCCGTCCCTGGTCGGTGAGCTGGAAATACCTCCGCGGCCGCCCGTCGACGACCTCCTCGCGGTCCACGGCGATCAGGCCGGCGGCGGCCAGCCGGTCGAGCGCGCCGTAGAGCGTGCCGACCGGCAGCCTCACCCGGTTCTCCGAGAGCTCCAGGGTCTGCTTGATGATTCCGTGCCCGTGCAGAGGGCCGTCGAGCAGCGAGGCGAGGATGAAGTAGGTCGGCTCACTGACCGTGGGTGATCCTTTAGCCATGCGGGAGACCATACTTCGCCGGACGAAGTATGGTCAACACGGATGCCCCGCGAGGCTTGCCCGATACGCCGTCCACGCGCCCTGCCGGGCCGGGCGTGCGCGCCCCACCGAGCCGGGCCGGGCATGTGCGCGCCCTGCCGGGCCGGGCGTCCGCGTGCCGTACCGCGCCGGGGTGGAAGGATGAGCCGCATGTCAGATGCCGAGGTGACCTACGACGACGTGGTCGCCGCCCGTGAGCTCCTGGCCGACGTGGCCCTGCGGACGCCGCTCCTGCACTCGCACGTGCTGTCGGACGCCATCGGCGGGCCGGTCCACCTCAAGTGCGAGAACCTGCAGCGCTCCGGGTCGTTCAAGGTGCGCGGGGCCTACGTGAGGATCGCCGGGCTGACCGAGGAGGAGCGGGGCCGGGGCGTGGTGGCGGCCAGCGCCGGCAACCACGCGCAGGGGGTGGCGCTCGGCTCGGGCCTGGTCGGGGCCAGGTCGACGGTCTACATGCCGGAGGGGGCGCCGCTGCCCAAGGTGGCCGCGACCCGCTCCTACGGCGCCGAGGTGGTCTTCGCCGGCCACACCGTGGACGTCGCGCTGGCCCAGGCCAAGGAGCACGCCGAGCGGACCGGGGCGGTGTTCATCCACCCCTTCGACCACCCGGACGTCATCGCCGGGCAGGGCACGATCGGGCTGGAGATCCTGGAGCAGCTCCCCGAGGTCGGCACGATCGTGATGTCGCTCGGCGGCGGCGGGCTCACCGCGGGGGTCGCGCTCGCGGTCAAGTCGCTCCGGCCGGGCGTGCGGATCGTCGGCGTGCAGGCCGAGCGGGCCGCCGCCTACCCGGCCTCGCTGGCGGCGGGGCATCCGGTCATGGTCCAGCCCACCTCGACGATGGCTGACGGCATCGCGGTGGGCCGTCCGGGGGAGCTGCCGTTCGAGCTGATCCACTACCTGGTCGACAGCGTCGTGACGGTCACCGAGAGCGACATCTCCCGGGCGCTGGTGCTCTGCCTCGAACGCGCCAAGCAGGTCGTCGAGCCCGCCGGGGTGGCGGGGGTCGCCGCGATCCTGGCCCAGCCGCAGGTCTTCGAGCCGCCGGTGGTGGCTGTGCTCTCCGGCGGCAACATCGACCCGCTGCTGCTGGCCAAGGTCCTCCGGCACGGCCTGGCGGCGGCGGGACGCTACCTGACCCTGCGGGTGCCGCTGCCCGACCGGCCGGGCGCGCTGGCCGTGCTCCTGACCAAACTGGCCGGGCTCGGCGCGAACGTCCTCGACATCGTGCACGAGCGGCTCGGCGTGCACCTGGGCGAGGTCGAGGTCCAGCTCCAGCTGGAGACCAAGGGCCCCGCCCACTCCGACGAGGTGCTCGCGTCGCTGCGCAAGGAGGGCTACCGGCTCATCTTCGGGTGACCCGCGCCGTGCGTCTCCGGGCGATCTGCGCCGCGTGTTTTGGGACGACCCGTGCCGCCCGGCTTCGGGTGACCCGCGCCGTGCGCCTTCGGACGGCGCCGTGCCGCGCGCCGGGGTGTCACCATTCCGTGGGCTTGCGGTCGGCGAACAGCCAGGCCTCGAAGAGCTTGTCGAGCTGCTTGCCGGAGAGCTTCTCGGCGAGCGCCACGAACTCGTCGGTGGTCACGTATCCGTACTTGTGCTCGGCGTTCCAGGTCTTCAGCAGCTTGAAGAACACCGGGTCGCCGATCCGCTGCCTGAGCGCGTGCAGCGTCATGCCGCCGCGGTTGTAGACCGAGCTGTTGAACAGGTCCTCCGGCTTGGCGCGGCCGGGGGCGTACTTCCAGATGGCGGCGTCCGGGCCGGCCGCGTAGTGGCCTCGGAAGATCTTCTCGACGGTGGACTCGCCGTTGTGCTCCGACCACAGCCACTCGGCGTAGGTCGCGAAGCCCTCGTTGAGCCAGAGGTCCCGCCAGCGCTTGATGCTCAGGCTGTTGCCGAACCACTGGTGGGCCAGCTCGTGGGCGATGATGCTCCCGTCCGGGGTGAACCCGCCGTACATGGGCTTGGTCTGGTTCTCCAGCGCGTAGCCCGCGGAGAAGTCGTCGATCACGCCGCCGGTGGAGGAGAACGGGTAGGGGCCGAACACCGTGGTCCAGTAGTCGGTCGCCTTCGCCGACTGCGTGTAGAGGTCGTCGAGGGCGGCGCGGTAGCGCGGGTCCACGGCCGCCAGGTTCGGGATCCCCGTCGCGGTCCTGCCCTGGCGCAGCTCGAACTTGCCGAGGGTCGCGGTGGCCAGGTAGCTCACCATCGGGTGGCTCTCCCGCCAGACGAAGGTCGTCTTGCCACGGGCGGACTTGGGCCGGCCGACGAGCTCGCCGTTGGCCAGCGCGGTCAGCCCCTCGGGGACGGTGATCTCGAAGTCGTAGCGGGCCTTGTCGGCGGGGTGGTCGTTGCTCGGGAACCAGGTCTTGGCGCCGTTGGGCTCACATGCGACGAACGCGCCGTCCTCGGTCGGGATGAACCCGTAGGTGCCCAGGTTGGAGGAGCCTCTGACCGGCTTGGGCTCTCCGGCGTAGGTGACCTCGACGGTGAACCGGGCCTTGTCGGCGATCGTCTTGGCCGGGGCGATGACGAGCTCGTCCTTGAACCGCTCGAATCCCGCGGGGCTGCCGTCCACGGTGATCCGGCTGACCTCGAACCCCCGCAGGTCCAGGTTGAACTTGGCCAGGTCCTGGGTGGCCCTCGCCTCGATCGCGGTCACGCCGGAAAGGTGCTTGGCGGCGGGGTCGTAGTCGATTTTGAGCCGGTAGCGGTCGACGTCGTAGCCGCCGTTGCCGTCGGTGGGGAAGTCGGGGTCGCCGATCCCGGGGGCGCCGATCCTGCCCGGAGCGTGCGCCGGCGCGGAACCGGCGGCCGTGGGCGGCACGTCCCCGGCAAGGGCGCTCTCACCGCTCGACGCCGAGCAGGCGACCGTACCGAGAATGCCGAGAAAAGTGGCGGTTGCCGCGATAGCCAGCCGACCGGACGCCATGCCCCTGAATCCCCTTTCCGAGCCCGGCCGTGCCGGGCCACCTGGATCGCAGACTACGCGAGAAGGGGGTGGTGACCTGGGGTGATCAGGTATCTACGACGAGTGTCCTGGCGGCGATGTCGTGGATGGCCTGTTTTCGGCTGGTGAAAAGGATGAAGGCGAGGTTGATCCAGCCCAGGCAGCAGGTGGCGTACAGCAGCCACGCCACCAGCTCGCGGACCGCGGCCTGCCCCACCCCGACCCTGCCCCAGCCGATGTCGACCACGCGCAGGCCGAACAGCTTCTTGCCCAGCGTCTGCCCGTTCCAGAAGGCGGTCAGCAGCCAGTAGTAGAGGAAGCCCACGAGGGCCGCCAGGAAGGTGTGCTGGATGGGGACCCGTACGAAGATGTCCTTGTCGGCGTCCCACACCGTGCTGAACGACTCGTACGTGAACGGCGAGGAGATGATGCCCACGATGACGATGTCGAGGATGCCCGCGAACAGACGGCGCCAGCGGCCGCCGAGCCTCCCGGCCACCT
This sequence comes from Streptosporangium minutum, assembly GCF_002149035.1. Classification (GTDB taxonomy): domain Bacteria; phylum Actinomycetota; class Actinomycetes; order Streptosporangiales; family Streptosporangiaceae; genus Streptosporangium; species Streptosporangium minutum. Next base: position 21,157 of record NZ_NGFP01000036.1, on the reverse strand, counting down.
GCCCGCCACCGCCGCGGCCCTGCCCGGGGGGCGGGGCCGACCAGGGATACGGTCCCGAGTCGTCCGGCGGTGGCGGCGGTGGCGGCGATGTCCCCATGAGCTTTTGATCACCAGGGACTCACCCGCGCAAAGCCAAGAGCTGTTACAGGTTGCCCCTGAGGTCCTGCTCGCGCTCGATCGCCTCGAAGAGCGCCTTGAAGTTGCCCTTGCCGAAGCCCAGCGAGCCGTGCCGCTCGATGAGCTCGAAGAACACCGTCGGGCGGTCCTGCACCGGCTTGGTGAAGATCTGCAGCAGGTAGCCGTCCTCGTCGCGGTCGACCAGGATCCTGCGCTTCTTCAGCTCCTCGATCGGCGCGCGGACCTCGCCGATGCGGGCGCGCAGCTCCGGGTCGTCGTAGTAGGAGTCGGGCGTGTCGAGGAACTGCACCCCGGCCGCGCGCATGTGGTCGACCGTGCTCAGGATGTCGTTGGTGGCCAGCGCGATGTGCTGCACGCCGGGGCCGCCGTAGAACTCCAGGTACTCGTCGATCTGGGACTTCTTCTTGGAGATCGCCGGCTCGTTGAGCGGGAACTTCACCTTGCGGGTGCCGTCCGCGACCACCTTGGACATCAGCGCCGAGTATTCGGTGGCGATGTCGTCGCCGACAAACTCCGCCATGTTGGTGAAGCCCATGACCCGCCCGTAGAACTCCACCCACTCGTCCATCTTGCCGAGTTCCACGTTGCCGACGCAGTGGTCGACGGCCTGGAACAGGCGGCCGTTGCGCACGTCGGGGGCCGGCACGAGGGGCTTGGCCGCGACGTAGCCGGGCAGGTAGGGGCCGCTGTAGTTGGACCGGTCGACCAGCGTGTGCCGGGTCTCGCCGTAGGTGGCGATGGCCGCGAGCACGACCTTGCCGTGCTCGTCCTCCATCGTGTACGGCTCGGCGAGGCCCTTGGCGCCCCGGGCCAGTGCGCCTGCGTAGGCCGCCTCCACGTCCGGGACCTCGATGGCCAGGTCGATCACGCCGTCGCCGTGCTCGGCCACATGGCGGGAGACGCCGGTGCCCGGCCGCACCGCGCCGCGGAACTCGAACCGGGCGCTGCCGGAGGTGAGGACATAGGCGGCCTCGTCGCGGCTGCCGTTCTCCGGGCCGCGGTAGGCCACCAGCCGCATGCCGAAGGCGCTGGAGTAGTAGTGGGCGGCCTGCTTGGCGTTGCCCACGGCGAAGACCACGGCGTCCATGCCATTCACGGGAAAGATGTCACTCATGCGGACACTTTCTGTTTTTGTGGGCTGGTTGTGCAAGAGTCACTTGGATTAGTGGACAATTTGTCTACCTGTCCGCATATTCCGCAGGAGTGCCTGTACATCATGACGATTGATCAACTCGACGCCCGGCTCATCGCCCTGCTGGCGGCCGAGCCCAAACTCGGCGTGCTGGAGTGCTCCCGGAGGCTCGGTGTGGCCAGGGGGACCGTGCAGGCCCGCCTCGACCGGCTGGCCGCCAGAGGGGTGATCACCGGCTACGGCCCCGACATCGACCCCGCCGCGCTCGGATACGACGTGACCGCGTTCGTCACCCTGCAGATCCGCCAGGTCAGCGGGCACGATCCGGTCGCCGACCAGCTCGCCGGAATCCCCCAGGTCCTGGAGGTGCACACGATCACCGGAGGCGACGACATGCACTGCCGGGTCGTGGCGCGCAGCAATGCCGATCTGCAGAGGGTCATTGACCTGATCGTTGACGTTCACGGTGTGGTGAGGACCTCATCGGTGATCGCGCTGGACACCCCCGTGCCATACCGGGTCCTTCCTTTGGTGGCCGATGTACCGCGCCAGGGGAAGAGCTAGCCGTACTATCCCAAGCGGGGTTCAGACACCGTTATCCATCGTTTACCCTTACGGTCCGCACTGCTCACGGGGGGTGAATGCGGAGTGGATGGGGGTTCGGGCGTGCTGAAGGGCGGAGAGAAGGGCAGACCCAGGAGGAGACTCCTGCGGATCACGCTCATCGTCTTCGGCGTCGCCGCGGTCTCGATGATCGGCTTCTTCGGAGTGGCGTGGCTCATGACGCCGATCCCCGACAGCACCCAGCCCAGGGCCACCGCGCAGGGTTCGGTGATCTACTACCGGGACGGCAAGACCGTGCTGGCCAAACAGGGAGTGAACCGCAGGAGCGTGGTCCTGGCGCAGATCCCGGAGAGCGTCAGGAACGCGGTCATCGCGGCCGAGAACCGCTCCTTCTACGAGGACAAGGGCGTCTCCCTCAAGGGCACCTTCCGCGCCATGTGGTCCACGGTCACCGGCCAGCAGCTCCAGGGCGGGTCCACGATCACCCAGCAGATGGTCCGCAACTACTACAGCGGCCTCAGCCAGGAACGCTCCGTCGTCCGCAAGCTCAAGGAGGTCATGATCTCCTTGAAGGTGGACCAGTCGAAGTCCAAGGACTGGGTGCTGGAGCAGTACCTCAACACGATCTACTTCGGCCGGGGCGCCGACGGGATCCAGGCGGCGGCCGACGCCTACTTCCGCAAGGACGTCGGCAAGCTGACCGTCGCCGAGGGCGCCTACCTCGCCGCGGTGATCCAGCAGCCGTCCCGGTTCGCCGACCCCCGGGGCGCCGACCTGGAGGCGGCCAGGGCCCGCTGGCAGTCGGTGCTCGACGGCATGGTGCAGACCGGGGCCCTGACCTCCGAGCAGGCCGCCGCGACCACGTTCCCCACCCTCAAGAAGCCCAGGGCGATCTTCGCGCCCAAGGGCCAGGAGGGCTACATGCTCGACCAGGTGGCGGCCGAGCTCAAGCGCATGGGCTACACCGACGAGGCCATCAACCAGGGCGGCCTGAAGATCGTATCCACCTTCGACAAGGGGCTGATGGCCGCCGCGCAGCGGGCCGTCACCTCGGTCCTGCCCGAGGGCACGTCGAAGAAGGTCCGCACCGGCCTGGCCGCCGTCGCCCCCCGCACCGGGGAGGTCGTGGCCTTCTACGGCGGCCCCAGCTACGAGGCCAACAAGTTCGACAACTCCTTCTCGGCCAAGGTGCAGGCCGGCTCCACCTTCAAGGCCTACACGCTGGCCGCCGCGCTGAACAACGGCTTCGGCCTCGACACCCGGGTGGACGGCAACTCGCCCCTGCACATCGCCTCGGACGACAAGGGGATCCCCAACTCGGGGGGCTACTCCTACGGTGAGATCAACCTGGTCAAGGCGACCCAGAGCTCGGTGAACACCGCGTTCGTCGACCTCGGGCAGAAGGTCGGCCTCGGCAAGGTGGTCAACGTCGCCGAGGGGGCCGGCATCCCCGCCGACCAGCTCGCCCCGCACCGGTCCGCCGCCACGCTGCCGCTGGGCGTGGCATCCGTGAGCGCCGTGCAGAACGCCTCCGGCTTCGCCGCGTTCGCCGCCGGAGGCGTCCACCGCGACGCCCACGTGATCCGATCGGTCACCGACGCCAAGGGCAGGACCACGAAGGTCAAGGTCAAGGGCGAGCGGGCCTTCACCGAGCAGGCCGCCATCGACGCCACCTACGCGATGACCCAGGTCGTGGAGGCGGGCACCGGTTCGGCCGCCCGCCTCTACGACCGGCCGGTGGCCGGCAAGACCGGCACCACCGACAAGTCGGCGGCCGTGTGGTTCGCCGGGTTCACCCCGCAGATGGCGGTCGCGGTGAACATGTTCCGCGACGACAACAAGCCGGTGGTCGTCAACGGCAGCGCCCAGTACGGCGGGACCTACCCGGCGCAGATCTGGCGCGCCTTCATGACCGAGGCGATGTCCGGCAAGCCGGTCAAGGAGTTCGCCGAGCCGTCCAACTACGGCTACTCCACCTACTACGACAACGGCTACCGCTCCGACGACGACTACGGCTCCGACGACGACTACGGCGACTACGACGACGGCGGCGGCGACCGTCAGGACCTCCCGCCCACCCCGCTCCCCGACGGGACGACCGGCGAGGTCCCCGACCAGCAGACCCCGTCCCCGGACGGCACGGGAGACGGGACCGGTGACGGCACGGGCGACGGTATGGACGACGGGACCGGCAGCGGTGACGGGATGGGCGATGGCACGGGCAACGGTCCCCGCGACCAGACCCGGCCTCCGGAGGAGTTCTCCCAGAGGCCGCCGGGCCGCTAGTCGGTGCCCCTCAGGACGCCAGCTCGGCCCGTAGCCCGGCCGGAGTGGTGACGGGCATCCTGCAGGTGAACCCCCGGCACACGTAGGCCGCCGGGGCCCCGTCCAGCAGGCCCCGGCCCTCAAGGAGCGGGACCTCGGCCGACCCGGGCTCGCCGAGCGCGACGACCAGGCCGGGGGCGGGGGAGAGCAGCGCGGTCCTGTGCAGCGCCGAGGTGGCCGGGTCGTCGAGCGGGCCCACGATCGCCGCCTCGACCGGCCCGGACACGGCGGCCTGGGCCACCGCGAGCCCCCACCCCGCGAACCGCGCGTGCTTGTCGGCCAGGACGGTCACCGTGCCGAGAGCCGCCTCGGCCGCCTCCCGGTGCCTGGCCGAGCCGGTCAGGGCCGCGTACGACAGCAGCGCCCCGGCGGCGGCGAACTGGCCCGACGGGGTCGCGTTGTCGGTGGGGTCCTGCGGGCGCTGGAACAGCCGCTCGGCGTCGTCGGCGGTGTCGAAGAATCCGCCGGAGCCGTCGGCGAACCGGTCGAGGACGGTCTCCAGCAGCGCCCCGGCCCGGTGGAACCAGCGGACCTCCCCGGTCACGCCGTACAGGGTGAGCAGACCTTCGGCCAGGTCCGCGTAGTCCTCCAGGACTCCGGCGTTGGCGCCCACCCGGCCGTCGCGCGAGGTGCGCATCAGCCGGTCGCCGTCCATGTGTGACTCGTCGAGGAGTACGGCCGCCGCCCGCGCCGCCTCCACCAGGTCGGGCCGGTCGAACAGGGCCCCGGTCTCGGCCAGGGCGGCGATGGCCAGGCCGTTCCAGGCGGCCACCACCTTGTCGTCCCTGCCGGGCCGCACCCGGCGGGCCCGCGCGGCCAGCAGCTCGGCGCGTACGCGGGCGGACCGTTCGGCGTCGCCGGGGTCGGGGTCGGACAGGAGCTGGAGCACCGAGGTGCCGTGTTCGAACGTGCCGGTCACCTCGTACAGGGCGACCGCCCAGGCGCCGTCCTCCTCGCCCAGGACCTCGTGGATCTCCTCCGGGGTCCAGGCGTAGAACTTGCCCTCCACGCCCTCGCTGTCGGCGTCCAGGGCCGAGGCGAAGCCGCCCTCGGGGGTGCGCATCTCGGCCAGCAGCCAGTCGGCCGTCTCCAGGGCCACCCGCCTGCCCAGGGCCGACCCGGTCAGGCGCCACCAGTGGGCGTAGACCCGCAGCAGCAGCGCGTTGTCGTAGAGCATCTTCTCGAAGTGCGGCACCACCCAGTCGGCATCCACGCTGTAACGGGCGAAGCCGCCGCCGAGCTGGTCGTATATCCCGCCCCGGGCCATGGCCTCCAGCGTGCGCCCGGCCATCTCCGCCGCCGTCGGCGTGCCCGCCCCGGCGCGGGGCTCGCCGGCGGCGCCGTACCGCAGCAGGAACTCCAGTGCCATCGACGGCGGGAACTTGGGGGCCCCGCCGAACCCGCCGCGCACCCGGTCGAAGGACCGGCTCAGGGTCTGCACGGCGCGGGCCAGCGTGTCCGACGTGGGCAGCGGGCCCGAGGGCAGCTCCGTCCGCCCGTTCAGCGCCTCCACGATCTTCGAGCCCTGCTCCAGCACCGCCTCGCGGTCGCCGTTCCAGGCATTCGACACCCCGGTCAGCAGCCGCTGGAACTGGGGCCGGGGGAAGTATGTCCCGGTGTAGAAGGGATGTCCCTGGGGGGTGGCGAAGACCGTCATCGGCCACCCGCCCTGGCCGGTCATGGCCTGGGTGGCCGCCATGTAGACCGCGTCGACGTCCGGCCGTTCCTCACGGTCCACCTTGACGTTGACGAAGCGCTCGTTCATCAGTGCGGCGGTGCCCTCGTCCTCGAACGACTCGTGCGCCATCACGTGGCACCAGTGGCACGCCGAGTAACCGACGGAGATCAGCAACGGCACGTCCCGCCGGGCGGCCTCGGCGAAGGCGGCCTCCCCCCACTCGAACCACTCGACGGGGTTGTCCGCGTGCTGGAGCAGATAGGGGCTCGTGGCGTCCTTCAAGCGGTTCATCATGACCCTCCCCCTGCGTACGCGGTGCGTACGTTCGCCTCGCGCGAGCGACGCGCGCTCCGCGCGTCGCACGGTCCTACCCACAGTAGTCCGGCGGAGGGAGGGGTTTTGAGCGTGCGCCGGCGGCAGGGTCGCTCGCCGACGCACATCCTGAAGGTCATCGGGCGGCCCGCCGCCCGTCCCGCCGGGTGGTGTCCACCCGGCGGGGCGAACGGGACGCCGCGACCTCAGCAGCCCCCTCTCGGCCGTGCCCGGGTGGCCAGGTCGACGTGGGCGGCGGTGCCGTCCACCCAGACCACGCGGGTGCCCTCGACCGCCGCGAACTGGGCCTGCTCGCCCCGGTTGCACGTGACCCGCACCGGCGTGCCGCCCGTCGCCGGCATCTGGGTGATCTTGGGCATGTTCTCGTTGGCGGGCACCGACAGGTCGGGGTAGACGCTGTAGGTGATGGTGGTGTCCGTGGCGTCCATGTCCATGAGCTCCAGCGCGGAGGCGTCGTCGGGGACCACCGCCGCCGGGGCGCCGCCGTCCGCCCTCGCGCGCATGATGCCCGCCCTGCCGTCCTGCTGGGCGTCCTGCACCCAGACCAGGTGGGAGCCGGTCAGCACGGGGGCGGCGGTGAGCCCGATCACGTCGGGCGGGCTCTGCGGGGCGGGCAGGTCGGTCTCCTGCCCCGAGGCGAGGTCGCGGGTGGCGATCAGCATCCGGCGGGGGCCCTCCCGCAGGTACAGCTTGACGTAGGCGATCCGGCCGTTCCGGATCGACGGCGCCCTGCCGAACACCCCCTCCTGGGGCGTCAGGTTGACCGGTGCGGCGGCGCCTCTTCTGACCCACAGGTCGTAGCCGCCCGTCGCGGGGTCCCAGAGCGAGTAGGCGACCGTGTCGCCCTCCACCGCCACGTTGAGGACGTCCTCGTCGCCCTCGTGCACCAGCGTGGGCGGCCGTGAGCGGTCCAGCGGCCGGCTCCACACCTGGATCTTCCACCCGCTCCCCGTGTCGGCGTAGGTCACCCAGGCGCCGGTCCTGCCGTCCGTGGCCGGCTCGAAGTTGTACTGCCCGTCCGGGGCGGAGAGCAGCTCGGCCTTGCCGCCGCGCACCCGGCCGGTGTAGACGGCCGGGGGCGCCGACAGGTCGGCCGAGGAGTTGGTGATCACGTAACGGTCGCCGGCCGCGTCGGGCTGGGCGTAGATGTCGGTGATGCCGCGCAGCAGGACGTCGTGGTCGGTGGGGATGCGACGCTCCCAGCCCGCCTTGATGCCGTGGGCGTCGAAGGCGCGCGCGATCGTCAGCAGGTCCCCGGCGCCCAGCCGCATCCGCGCGGCGGCCGCCAGCACCGCGCGCCGGCCGTCGGTGAAGTCGTCGAGCGGGGTCATGTACTCCGACAGCGCCTTGTACGCGATCTTGTCGGTCCTGGGTCCCAGCTTCTCGCGGATGTCCCACAGCGCGCCGCTGAAGATCGTCGAGTTCAGGTGGACGCCCGCGCTGTCGATGCGGCCGGTGGCGCCCACGTAGTCGGCGGGCCCGGTGCGGCCGTCGTTGAGGTCGCGGAGCGCGCACTCGCGTGGCGGGAGGGTGCGGCAGTACGCCTCGCCCAGCAGGCCCGCGTCGGGGTCGGCGAGGTCGATCCCCTCGACCTCCGCCTGTACGGCGTTGCCGAAGTAGTCGGCCAGGCCCTCGTTCATCGCGCCCGACTGGCCGAAGTACACCAGGCCGGCGGTGTGCTCGACCACGCCGTGGGTCATCTCGTGGCCGACCACGTCGAGCGCCGAGGCCAGCGAGTAGGCGTCGTCCCCGCCTCCGCCGTACACCATCTTCGTGCCGTCCCAGAAGGCGTTGACGAAGGGCCGCCCGGAGTCGGTGACGTTGACGACCGAGCTCATCGAGCCGCCCTCGTCGTCGAGGCCGTTCCGGCCGAGCCGCCGGTAGTACTCGTAGACCTGGCCGGCGCCCCAGTGCGCGTCCACCGCGCCGATCTCGGAGGCCTTGCCGGTGAAGGCGGGGGTGTCGGAGTCGACGACGGGGGTGCCGGCCGGGAGGTCGCCCAGGAACTCGAAGACGTCGCGCCCCTGGCCGTCGTAGGTGAGGATCTCGCCCGTGGTGCCGTTCCACATCGCCCGCGCGCGGTCACGCAGCTCGTACTTCCCGTCGGCCCTCTGGTGGGCGTTCAGCGGCACGCTCCTGCCCCGGACCGTCGTGCCCGAGGTGACGACCGGGCCCTCGGCCACCGTGCGGATCCGGTTGGAGGCGAACAGCGGCGCGCCGGTCCGGGCGTCGACGTAGACGTCGGCGAGCAGCGGCAGCCGTTTCCGCGCGTCCGTGCCGCGGACGGTGACCTGCCAGGCCAGCAGGCCCTTGCCCACCGGGACGACGGTGAGCCCGCCGGGCTCCGCGGTGAGGCCGGCCCCGTCGCCGCCGCTCTCGGCGGCCACCCGGGACCGCGCGACGTTCAGCGCGAGCTGTTGGGGGAACCTCGGCGTGGTCGAGACGCTCAGGCCGGTGAGGAATCGGCCGCCCGCCCCGGTGACCTTGTGGGCGTCGCCCTCCTTGCTCATCCGCACCAGATAGTGGGCGCCGAACACGCGGACGCCTTGGTGACGCTGCTCGAATCGCACGGTCTCGTCGGCGCCGTCGCGGACGACGCCGAGTGGAGCCAGATCGGTGTCCACATTCTTTATCCCGTACCGTCCGCCGCGCAGATGGCCCCGGGCGACGGTGACGGGGTCACCGCTCCTGGGCGCCTCGGCGAGGCCGCTCACGAGAGCCGGGGCAGCCGTCCCGGTACGGGTCTCCACCTGGGCCGGAGGCGGATCGGCGGCCTGGGCGGGACCGCCTGTCACGAGGGAGAGCGCCGTGGTCAGGGTCGCCGCCACGGCGAGAAGGGCGGGGGGTCGTAACAAGGAATCCTCCTGTCGTCTCGGACGATCGCCGAGACTCATCCAAAAAGGCGATCGTTACGATTCAACAGGAGAATGATAAAAAATCATGACTGTTGGTCAGATTCATTGTGTGATAACTAAAGGCACGATAAAGAGGGAATTCTCTATTTCTCGTTTGCGTGTCGCGTTCCTTGTGATCCGCACCGGACAGGGGCGGCGACCGCGAGGCGGGAGATGTGCTCATGCGGCTTCGGGCGTAGGCTCACTGGGCGTGGATCTCGACTTCGTCTGTGTGCACGCCGGACGGGCAGCCTCCGAGCTGACCCGCCGTGATGTGGCCCTCGCCCTGCTCGCGGTGCCGTCGGGGATGGCGCTGGTGGCCCTCCCCGACCTGCGCCGGGCGCTGATGGCAGCGGGCAACCCGCTGTCCCTGCCCTTCTGGGAGTCCGCCAAGGCGACGCTGCGGGAGATCGAGTCCGGTGGCGCGACCGTGGGAGACGTGCAGAGGTGGCTGGAGTCCACCGGGACCGAGCCGCTCCTGCTCACCCGGAGCTTCTTCGTCTGGCCCGAGGAGGACGAACGGGGGCCGGTCGCCGAGGAGATGTTCAGCGGCCTGGTCTCCTACCTGGAGGGGCGGGTCATGGCCGGAGAGGTCGACCCGGACGCGCTCGCGCGGGGGGACGAGGGGGCCAGGGAGGTCTACGAGGACCTGCAGGAGCGCTGGCTCAACAGCCCGCTGCCCGACGGGCGGGTGCCCGGGGTCGCGGTCAGCGACGAGCAGGACGAGGAGCTGTTCGCGGCCTGGGACGAGGAGGAGGCCTTCGCGCTCAGCGAGCTGCGGCGCATCCTGGCCGAGCTGCCCGAGCCCGAGCGGCCCGCCGGGGACCTGCGGGCCGCGTGCGCCCGGCTGCGTGAGGTGCTGGCCGACCCGGGCTACCCGGGCAACGTGCTGCGGGCGTGCGCCGGTTACGACGGGGAGCCGCTGCCCGCCGACGACGAGGAGCTCTGGCTGACCGTCACGGCGGGGATCGCCGGGCCGATCTCGGACCTGCCCGAGGACGACGACACGCCCGAGGACTTCTCCGACATGGAGGGCGAGCTCAGCCACGAGGACTCGGTGCTGGCCGCGCTGTGCGCGATCCACCACGCCGACTGGCTGGCCGTGGTGGCCGCGCTTGCGAGGCGGGGTCCGGGGGTGCTGGCCTCGCCCGAGCGGATCGCCCGGCTGATCGCAGAGTCCGAGGACATCGACGTCCAGATGGACGAGCCGGAGGATCTGGAGGCGGCCGAGACGCTGTTCAGCTCGGTCACGCCGCTCTGGGCCTGCCTGGGCATCGTGGACAAGACCGAGGTGCTCACCCCGCTGGGCCGCTGGGGCCTGCCCAAGGCGCTGGAACGGGCCTGGTCGGCGGGCTGAGGAGTCTACGGAGGGGCCCGGGCGGGGGCGGCCGGGCTTGGACGGGGACGCGTCGAGGGTGGTCCTACCGGGTCCCGGGTGTCCGGCTGGACGCCGGACTGGGCCGGGGCACACCGGGAGCCCGCCGGACGGGCCGGCCGGGCGGCGGGGTCACCGGGGAGCCGGCAGGGGGCGGTCCGGTCAGGCGGTCGGGTTCCGCTTCTCCCTCAGCTCGGCCTCGGACGGGACCTCGATCCTGGAGATCTGCTTCTTCATCGACTTGACGAGCAGGAACAGCGCGAGCCCCAGCGCCGCGACGACGAGGAATCCCACGAGACCCGGGCTGACGTCATTTTTGGCGAAGGTGTCGAGTGCAATCACACTTCAAGTCTGCCACCGCCCCCCCGCGGTCGTGTCAGTGGCAGGCGGGCGACACCTCTTCGGCGTGGATGCCGGTGAACAGGTCGTTCTCGGGAAGCTCGGTGTCCACGAGGGAACGGGCCAGGTGGTAGTCCTCGGTCGGCCAGATCTCACGCTGCAGGTCACGCGGGCAGACGAACCAGAAACCGTCGGGGTCGACCTGGGTGGCGTGGGCGAGCAGCGCCTCGTCGCGGACCTCGAAGTAGTCGCCGCAGGGGATGCGGGTGGTGACCGGCCACTTCTGCGGGCGGTCCTCCCAACGGGAGATCCAGTCGGCGTAGGGGGAGCCCATGTCGCGGGCGTTCATCGCCTCGTGCAGCGCCTCGAACCGCTCCTTGGTGAAGCCCATCTGGTAGTAGAGCTTGAGCGGCTGCCAGGGCTCCCCGGCCTCGGGGTAGCGGTCGGGGTCGCCCGCGGCCTCGAAGGCCTCCACCGAGACGCGGTTGGTCATGATGTGGTCCGGGTGCGGGTAGCCGCCGTCGTCGTCGTAGGTGAGGATGACGTGCGGCCTGAACTCGCGCACGGCGGCGACCAGCGGCGCCGAGGCGACCTCGATCGGCTGCAGGGCGAAGCAGCCCTCAGGCAGCGGCTCGCTCTCGTCGTCCGGCAGGCCCGAGTCGACGAACCCCATGAAACGCTGCCGCACGCCGAGGATCTCCCGCGCGCGCTCCATCTCCAGGCGCCGCACCTCGCCGATGTTCTCAAGGATCTCGGGACGGTCCATCTTGGGGTTCAGGATCGAGCCACGTTCTCCACCCGTGAGGGTGCAGACCAGCACCTCCACGCCTTCCGCGACGTAGCGCGCCATCGTGGCGGCGCCCTTGCTCGACTCGTCGTCAGGGTGCGCGTGAACGGCCATCAGCCTCAGCGGTGCACTCACGGGCTCGATGTCTCCTCTTGATAGGTCGCGCTCAGATCTTCGCTCGTCTGGGGCCCGGCCGGCTCCGCCGTGCCCGTCCACCCTGCTCGTTCCGATGCCGCGCCGCTCCCTAGGTTGGCCTGGGTCACTCTAGAGAGAGGTTAGTTTCTCTTATGGCGGTCGCGAGGGCGAGGCCCCCGCGAGGGACAATTGTCTCGGATAACGCCGAGGTAGTGCAGGGAGATTCCGTCATGGCCACCAGCGAGGCCGAGGAGGGCCGGCAGACCGGTCCGATCCTCGGTACCCCGAGCGACTTCCCGGACCGTCCGGAGCGCAGGGGTCGCTTCGTCGTACACGTCGTGATCGCGATCCTGTGCGCGGTGTGCGCGGGCGGCTGGGGTTACGTGATGTGGGCGTCCAAGGGCAACACCGAGGTCATCGACCAGGTCATCGCTTTTGACGCCAGCCGCGGCGATTCTATTCAGATCACCTTCGAAGTGGTCAAGCCATCCGATCGCGCCGCCCTCTGCCGGCTGCGGGCCATGGATGTGGCTCACGTTGAAGTCGGGAGCCGTGAGGTCAGTATTCCGGCTGGTGAGGGATATGTCCGGCTTACTGAGCGGCTAGAGACCAGTGCCCAGGCCACTTCCGGCGCCGTCCACTACTGCTATCTCGTATAGTGAGATATTTGGGGAAGCGTTCGGGCGGTTAACTTGTTAGCCTTTCGAAATTCGAACGACAGCTACCCAAGTACGAAGCCCCCATAGAGGATGCAAGGAGAACCCGTGGCCGACTCCCACAACGAGAGCGTCACCTGGCTCACTCAGGAGGCGTACGACCGCCTGAAGGCGGAGTTCGAATACCTCTCGGGGCCCGGGCGCGTCGATATCGCGAAGAAGATCGAAGCCGCCCGCGAAGAGGGCGACCTGAAGGAGAACGGCGGCTACCACGCCGCCAAGGACGAGCAGGGCAAGATGGAGGCGCGCATCTTCCATCTCCGCCAGATCATCGACAGTGCCAGGGTGGGGGAGGCGCCGCGCACCGAGGGCGTGGTCGGTCCCGGCATGACCGTCACCGTCCGCTTCGAGGGCGACGACGAAGAGGTCGCCTTCCTGCTGGCCTCCCGTGAGGAGAGCGGCGCCCCGATCGACGTCTACTCGCCCAAGTCGCCGCTGGGTTCGGCGATCAACGGCAAGAAGATCGGGGAGAAGGCCACTTACACGATGCCGAACGGCCGCTCCAACACGGTCGAGATCCTTGAGGCCGTGCCCTACATCGGCAACTGACCTCGTCCGAACCAGCCGACACCAGTTGATCCGCCGGGATGCCGTCCCGGCGGATCGCCGCGTTCCTGAGGGCGTGCGGAGACACGCAGGGCATGCGGAGACATGTGGGGACGTGTACCGGAGGGCCGTGCCGCTCGGCACGCCCGATGATGGGTGTCCGAGGCATGTTGTCCGGCTTGCGACCGTGTCATAGATAACAGAGTGTTTTGGCGGGTTCGCGTGCATCGTGGCGCGGTGTACGGCACTCTCTTAGGGCTGGATCCCAACGGGGAAGGGGACACATCGTGTTGGATCGTCGGACACGCGTCTCCGGCCTGATCCACGAGGCCCGGCAGGACCTCGCCTACCGCCCCCGCATCCGCTACGGTCCCCGCCGCGCCCGCCTGCCCAGGCAGGCCGTCCCCGTCGTCGTGCTCGTCCTCGTCGCCGCGCTGACCACGGGAGTGGTGGTCGTCACCCAGCTGCCGGAGCAGACCGGGGAGACGGTCGCCCTGCGCCAGCCCGTCACCAGGCAGCCCCTCCGGGAGCAGGCGCCCGCGGTCCAGCCCACGCAGACGCCTCCGCCCGCCGTGGCCCCGCTGACCTCCATCCGCCGGCCGAACCTCTTCGTCGTCGCCGCCAAGCCGCTGCGCCCGGCCGTGGTGGCGAAGATCGCGCAGGTCGCCGGGGTGCGGGCGGTGGAGCGCGCCGACGCGGCGGAGGTGGGCATGGACGGCAAGCGGGTGCAGACCCTGGGGGTCAACCCCTCGACGTTCCGCGCCTACACCCCCAAGCCGACCGCGCGGTCCGACAGGCTCTGGCGCAACGTCTCCGCCGGTGAGGTCGCCGTCTCCTTCGTCCTCGGCAACGACGGCGGCCTGTCGCTGGGCAGGTCGGTCACCACGGCCGGGCGGTCCCTGCGCGTGGGCGCCTACGCGACAATGGGCATGGGGGGCATCGACGCCGTGGTCTCCCGGCAGACCGCGCGTGCGCTGGGCATTCCGGAGAACAACGCGCTGGTGATCAGCGCTCCGAAGGCCGACTCGGCCAAGCTGCGCCGCGCCCTGCTGCGGATCCTCCCCCGGGGCAGCCAGGTCGCCACGATCAATCCGGTGCTGGCGGTTCCCCGGCGGACGACCTGGTCGGCGGGCGCCTTCATGACCGCGCCCCAGATCAAGACCGCCCTCACCGCGGCGATCGGCAAGCTAGGCCGTCCCTACGTGTGGGGAGCGGAGGGGCCGGACACCTTCGACTGCTCCGGCCTGGTCCAGTGGGCCTACGCCCAGGCGGGCATCAGGGTGCCCCGCGTGACGCACCAGCAGTTCGTCTCGGGCCCGCAGATCCCGCTCGCCCAGGCCCAGCCGGGGGACCTGCTGTTCTGGCGGCACGACCCGACCAACCCCGGCTACGTCTCGCACGTGGCGATCTACTGGGGCAACGGCAAGATGCTGCACGCCCCCAGGACCGGAGACGTGGTGAAGATCGTCCCGGTCAGCACCCGCAACTTCGCCGGCGCCGTGCGGATCAGCCCGGGGGTCGCGGCCCGGGTCCGCTGACGCGCCGCGACCGGAGGCGCGCCGCTCAGGGGCGCAGGCCCGACAGCGCCTTCGTCCATGTCCAGCCCGCTGAAGTCGCGCCGATCAGGGGTGCAGGCCCGACTCCAGCAGGCCCAGGGCCTCGTCGGCGACGTCGGCGAGCCGTCTGGCGCCGTCGGACCGGGCCCAGCCGAACAGGGCAGGGAGCAGCGCGCCCACCACGGCTCCGGCGGTCGTACGGCTCAGCGCGTCGGGGGCGTCGAGTCCCCGGCGCCGGGCGATGCCCTCGGCGAGCGTGTCGATCGTGCTGATCATGTGGTCCGCGGCCCTGGCGCGCAGGGCGGCATGGCTGAGCCGCAGCCGGGTACGGGCGAGGATCTGCCGCTCCTCGTCCGGAGGGAGGTGCTCGAACGCTCCGCGCACGGTGGCGCGCAGCGCCGGGACCGGCTCCAGGTCCGCCGGCTGAGCGGCCAGCATCGCCATCAGGACGGGGTCGTAGTCGTCCTGGAGGACGACGTCCTCCTTCACGGGGAAGTAGCGGAAGAAGGTGCTGGGTGAGATCTCCGCCGCCTCCGCGATCTGCTCGACCGTCGTGGCCTCGTACCCCTGCTCGGTGAACAACCGCATGGCGTGCTCCTGGATCGTCCGCCGGGTCCTGGCCTTCTTGCGTTCGCGCAGGCCCTCAGCGCGCGGAGGTGAGCTCATGCGTCGATTCTCGCGTCTCGGCGACTGGCCTGAACCGCGTCCCGGCATGGGTCCTGGCTTCTCCGATTGAGGCGATGTAATCTCGATTACATGGAAAATGACGAAGCAGTGAAGAAGCTCCGGGGCTGGTTCTCCGGCCGGCTGCCCGAGGAGTGGTTCGAGGGACAGCCGGAGATCGTGCTGGACCGCGAGGAGATCGCGGTCGTCGGCAGGCTTCAGGCGCCCGCGCTCGGCGACGACGTCTCCGAGGTGGAGCGGGCCGCCGCGGTGGAGGGCGGCGTGCAGCGTTTCCGTGAGGAGACCAGGGAGCGCCGCATCGAGATCGCGCTGGAGGCGGAGCACCGCTTCCGCCGGAAGGTCTCCTGGGGGGTCGCCGTCGGTGACGAGACGGTGATGTTCACCACACTGTCGGTGCCGGTCATGACCCGGCTGCGCCAGTCGGAGCGGCGGGTCCTCGACACTCTCGTGGCCGCCGGGGTCGCCCGCAGCCGGAGTGACGCGCTGGCCTGGTGTGTGCGCCTGGTGGGCAAGAACACCGACACCTGGCTGACCGATCTGCGGGACGCGCTCCAGCACGTCGACCGGGTACGGGCCTCGGGGCCCGACCTGAACTCCTGAGGCTGGTCAGGGAAAACAGTCCGAAATTGGTCTGAACCTGTTCAGTGATTGGTTTAGACCTCTGTGATTGGCCTATACCACTGCCGGTACGGCTTTCTTTAGTTTCTCTTCTTTTGGGTACGTCACTCAGAACGTCGGGGCCTCTGCCAGCTCGTATGCCGAACGGGGCAGGCGCATCGAGGATGCCACGACGTCCGGCCGCACACATTCACTGGTCTACGCCAATTGGATTAAATGCGGTTTCTCTGTCAATGATGTTTTGGCCCTGAGAAGCGTAAGGAGCCGCAGCAGTGTCCGTTATCGCAGACGTAACCGCCCCCAGCCCGACCAGCCACCCGGAGCTGGCCGCATGGGTCAAGGAGATCGCCGAGCTGACTCAGCCCGACCGGATCGAATGGTGCGACGGCTCGGAGGCCGAGTGGACACGCCTGACGAACCTGCTGGTGAAGCAGGGAACATTCAAGCGCCTGGCCAAACGGCAGAACAGCTTCTACGCCGCCTCGGACCCGAGTGACGTCGCCCGCGTCGAGGACCGCACGTACATCTGCTCCGAGCGCGAAGAGGACGCCGGTCCGACCAACAACTGGATCGCCCCCGCCGAGATGCGCCGGACCTTCGGCGAGATCTTCAGGGGCAGCATGCGCGGCCGCACCATGTACGTCGTGCCCTTCTGCATGGGCCCGCTGGGCGGCGACATCTCCCAGCTCGGCGTCGAGATCACCGACTCGCCGTACGTGGTCGTCTCCATGCGCGTCATGACGCGCATGGGCGAGCGGGCGCTGCGGCTCATCGAGGAGCGCGGCGGCTACGTCAAGGCCGTCCACTCGGTAGGCTCCCCGCTGGAGCAGGGCCAGGCCGACGTGCCGTGGCCGTGCAACCCCACCAAATACATCAGCCACTTCCCCGAGACGCGGGAGATCTGGTCCTACGGCTCGGGCTACGGCGGCAACGCGCTGCTCGGCAAGAAGTGCTACGCGCTGCGCATCGCCAGCACGATGGCCCGCGACGAGGGCTGGCTGGCCGAGCACATGCTCATCCTCAAGCTCACCCCGCCGTCCGGGGAGACCCGCTACGTCGCGGCGGCGTTCCCGAGCGCCTGCGGCAAGACCAACCTGGCCATGCTCCAGCCGACCATCCCGGGATGGAAGGTCGAGACGGTCGGCGACGACATCGCCTGGATGCGTTTCGGAGCCGACGGCCGTCTGTACGCCATCAACCCCGAGGCCGGCTTCTTCGGCGTGGCGCCCGGCACCGGCGAGTCCACCAACGCCAACGCGATCAAGACGCTCTGGGGCAACAGCATCTTCACCAACGTCGCGCTCACCGACGACGGCGACGTGTGGTGGGAGGGGCTCACCGACCAGCCCCCGGCACACCTGACCGACTGGAAGGGCCGCTCCTGGACCCCGGACAGCCAGGAGCCCGCCGCGCACCCCAACGCCCGCTTCGCGGTGCCCGCCGCGCAGTGCCCGACGATCGCCCCCGAGTGGCAGGACCCCAGGGGCGTGCCGATCTCGGCGATCCTGTTCGGCGGACGCCGCGCCACCGCGGTCCCCCTGGTGACCGAGTCGCTGAGCTGGCAGCACGGTGTCTTCACCGGGGCCAACATCGCCTCGGAGAAGACCGCCGCCGCCGAGGGCAAGGTCGGCGAGCTGCGCCGCGACCCGTTCGCGATGCTGCCGTTCTGCGGATACAACATGGGCGACTACTTCGCCCACTGGATCAAGGTCGGCCAGCGTGAGGACGTCCGGCTGCCGCGCATCTACTACGTGAACTGGTTCCGCAAGAACGACGACGGCGCATTCATCTGGCCCGGCTTCGGGGAGAACAGCCGCGTGCTCAAGTGGGTCGTCGACCGTCTCAACGGCGAGGCCGAGGCGGTGCGGACGCCGATCGGCCTGCTCCCCGCCGAGCTCGACACCGACGGCCTCGACATCTCCGACGAGGACCTGCGGACCCTGCTGAGCGTGGACAGGGAGGTGTGGAAGGAGGAGGCGTCACTGATCCCGGCCTTCTTCGAGACCTTCGGCGACCACTTCCCCAAGGAGCTCTGGGAGGAGTACGAGGCGCTGGTCGACCGTCTGAACCAGGACTCCGGCACTCGCCCGAACTGAGGCACTGACAGCTGCAACTTCCGTGCGGCCCCGTGCGTCTACATGACAACGGGGCACACGCCCCGCCTTCCCCCCCGGAGGCGGACATGGAATCCGTACTGTTCGTCACAGCCCTCGTCCTCGCGCTCGTGGTCAACCTCACGGCCGCGGCGCTACGCGGCGAGCACCGCCGGGTCCGCTCGGCCGCGGCCGGCCATCACGGCGCGCAGCCGACCCCCTACGAGCTCGCCTACCTGTCCGGCGGGCCGCTGCGGGTGGTCAACACCGCCCTCGGCGTGCTGGCCAGGGGCGGGGCCATCCGGGTGTCCCGGGGCGGCCAGGTCAGCCTCGTGCTCGGAGCCCCGCCTTCCCCCGAGCCGATCGAGCAGGCCGTCCTCGACGCCCTGCGCGCCCGGGGCAACTCCTGCTCCGTGGGGGAGCTGCGCCGTACGACGGCCGACGGCCAGGCCATGAGCGGCCTGCGCTACCGCCTGCTGGGCATGGGCCTGCTGGTGCCCGACGGCGCGCTCACCGGGGCCACGCGGCTGCTGAGCCGGCTGCTGCTGCTGACGCTGCTCTCCGTCGTCTTCGTGATCGGCGCCTTCCTGGCCGTCCCCGTCCGGGGGTTCTACGGCGCGGCCGCGGTGTTGATCGGCTTCCTCACCGTGGCCGTCGGCCTGGTCACCTACTTCAGGCAGAGGCGCGCGCTGCGCGGGCTTCTCAGCAAGGCGGGCCACGACGTGCTCGCCTCCGCCCGCAGGGTCCATGTGCGCGGTGCCCGCCCGATGGCCCCGGACCTGGCCTTCGCCGTCGCCGTCCCGGTGGCCCTGTACGGCCTCGGCGAGCTGGGCGACCCGGGCCTGGAGGAGGAGCTGAAGCGGAGCAGTACGCAGAACGCCGGTTGCGCCGGCGGCTCCTGCGGAGGAGGCTCCTCCGGTTCGGACGCCTCCTATGGCGGTGGCGGAGACTTCGGCTCCGGCGGCTGGGGCGGAGGAGACTCGGGCGGAGGAGACTCGGGCGGCGGGTCGAGCTGCGGCGGTGGCGGCTGCGGAGGGGGATGCGGTGGCGGCGGCTGAGCGGTCCGCCGCGGTGAGCGGGGAGGTGGCGTGACGATGGCCGGATCCGGGTCGCTGGGCGTGGGCATCGGCTGGCGCCCGGAGATCGACCTGACGGTCGAGCGCCTGCCCGGCGTGGACTTCGTCGAGGTAGTCGCCGAGAACGTGCGCCCCGAGCGGCTCCCCGAGTCGCTGCGGGTGCTCCGCGCCCGCGGGGTGCCGGTGATCCCGCACGGGGTCGGGCTGGGCGTGGGCGGCGCGGAGCCGCCGGACCCGGCCCGGCTGGCGCACCTGGCGGCCTGCGCGCAGGCCCTGGACGCGCCGCTGGTCAGCGAGCACCTGGCCTTCGTGCGCGCCGGCGGCATGGAGGCCGGTCACCTGCTCCCGGTCCCGCGCACCCGGGCCGCGCTCTCGGTGGTCGCCGCGAACGTACGGCGGGCGCAGGCGGCGCTGCCCGTCCCGCTGGCCCTGGAGAACGTGGCGGCCCTGTTCGGCTGGCCGGAGGACGAGATGACCGAGGCGCAGTTCCTCGGCGAGCTGGTGGAGATGACCGGGGTCGGGCTCCTGGTCGACGTGGCCAACCTCTACACCAACCAGGTCAACCTGGGCCTGTCGGCCACCGGCGCGCTGGACGGCCTGCCGCTGTCCGAGCTCGCCTACGTGCACGTCGCCGGAGGGCACTCCCATCACGGGGTCTGGCACGACACCCACACCGCCCACGTCCCCGGCGAGGTGCTGGACATCCTGTCCGAGCTCTGCGCCCGGGTCGACCCGCCCGGTGTGCTGCTCGAATGGGACGACGACTATCCCAGCGACGCCGCGCTCGAAGCGGAGCTCGGCCGCGTCCGCGGCGCGATGGCCCGTGTCTGAATCCGTGGGGCGACGGCCCGTGTCCGACGACCACGCCCGGGAGACGCCGCCCGGCGCGCGGGACGCGGCTGCGGGCGGGAGCGTCCTGGACGGCGCGGGGGACGTGCCGGCCGGTGCGCGGGAGGCGTTGGCGGGCGCGCAGGCCGTACTGCTGGCCGCTCTGGTCGCGGGCGGTGAGGCGCCCCCGGGGTTCGACGAGGGGCGGCTGCGGATCCAGGCCGCCAGCCTGATCTCCAAGCGGCGCGGGACGGTGGCCCGGGTCCGGCCCGACCTGGTCGCACTGCTCGGCGGTGACTTCGCGCGGGAGTTCGAGGCCTACGCGCGGGGCCGTCCCAAGCCGCCCGGCGGCTCCCGCGCCGACGCCCGGGACTTCGCTGACCGGCTCAGGGCGGCGGGACGGCTGCCGCCGGAGCCGGAGACGGCCGCCGGGGCCTCCCGATGGCTCCGGCCCTTCCGGAGGGTCGTGAAACTTCTCTCGGGCGCCGTTCGTCCGACTGGGTGAGGGCACCTTCTCGGGGGCGGAGGTCGTCATGCTGACCACTCTGATCGTCGTCATGACGGTCGCACTGGTGACGGTGGCCGGTCTGGTCGCGCTGAGGCTGGCCATGCACTCCCCCAAGATCTACCGAGGGCCCGCCCTGGACCCCTACGAGCTGGCTCAGCTGGCGGGCGGCCGGTTCCGGGTGGCGAACACCGTCCTGGCCTCCCTGGCCGCCAGAGGGGCTCTCAGGGCCTCGCGCGACGGGCGGCTGACCCCGGCGGGTCCCGGGCCGGAGCGGTCGCCGGAGCCGCTGGAGGCGGGGATTCCGGAACGCTCCCCGCATCCGCTGGAGGCCGAGATCGGGGAACAGCCGCCGGAGCCGCTGGAGGCGGGGGTCCCGGAGCGGCCGCCGGAGTCGTTGGGGGCCGGAGGAGTTCCGGAACGCTCCCCGCATCCGCTGGAGGCCGAGGTCCTCGCCCTGCTCGGGGCCGGGAGCGACGGCCCGCCGGTCTGGGAGGTCAAGGCGGCGGTTGTCCGCGGCCCCGCGGTCGCCGCGCTGACCGGCCGCCTGGAGGAGCTGGGACTGGCCGTCACCGGCGACGGCGCGCGGGCCGAGCCCACGCGCCTGGGACAGGCCGCGCTGGCCCACTATCGCCTGCGCCACCGCGAGGAGGGGGCTCTGCCGCCGCGCACGCGGGATCACACCTCCAGGGAGGAGTACGAGCTCGCCGGGGTCGCCCTGTACGGCCTGGGCCGGATGAAGGACCGGCGGCTGGCCTCCCTGCTGTCGCTGAGCGGCACGCTGCCGCCTTCCGCCCCGTCCGGACGCGAGCCTCCCGCCCCTCCGCCCCCGGAC
>NZ_NGFP01000359.1 GCF_002149035.1 Streptosporangium minutum | reverse complement strand
GCCACCGGGGAGGTCATGCCCTGCGGTCCACCGCCGGGCACCAGTCCGATGTGCTGGCCCTCGGCCTCGAAGCCGACGTAGTAAGGAGAGTCGGTCTGCGGCGCGATACCGAGCAGGGCCGCGTACACCGCCTTGGCCTTCGCCAGGTCGGACACGGGGTGCAGCACGGTCTTGATTCCCTGGGGGGAAGAGCCGGTCATGGTCGCTCCTGTGGTGGTGGGCCTCGTCGACCCGCTGTTTGCGTGTTCACAGCTTCGCTTCCGGCCTGACCGGGCCGCATCCGTGGTGACCACGGAACCGCCCACGGAACCGCCTACGGATCGACGACACGGAGCGCGCACAGGGGCCACTACGGATGAGAGCGCGGAGGGAGTGCGGCAATATGTGACAGTGATTGCAGCAGTGGACATTTCGCCCCGGGAAGCCGAAGTGCTGGAACTGGTCGGGGCCCATTTCAGCAACGCCGAGATCGCGGCACGGCTGTGCATCTCGGTGCGTACCGTGGAGAGTCACGTCTCCTCGCTGCTGCGCAAGCTGGAGGTGCCGGATCGGCGGGCGCTCGCCCAGCGCGCGCCCGAGCCGGCCGGCACGGGCCCGTCCCATCCGGCACCGGTGCTGCCGGCCCTGCTGACCTCGTTCGTCGGCCGGGTGAGCGAGCGGGCCGAGCTAGCAGAGATGATCAAGGCACACCGTCAGGTGACCGCGGTCGGTTCCGGTGGAGTGGGCAAGACCCGGCTCGCGCTGGCGGTGGCCGCGGAAGCAGCCGGCGATTACGGCGACGGGGTGTGGTTCGTCGACCTGGTTCCGGTCACCGATCCCGACCTGATCGCCACGGCGGTCGCCGGGGCGCTCGGCCTCGGTGAGCAGCCCGGCCGCGACATGACCGGATCCGTGGTGGCCGCGCTGGCCGACCGCCACGCGCTGCTGGTGCTGGACAACTGCGAGCACGTGGTGGACGGGGTGGCGCTGTTTCTCGAGCGGCTGCTGGCGACGTGCCCCCGGGTGACGGTGCTGGCGACCAGCCAGGCACGGCTGATGGTGCCGTTCGAACGGGTGTATCCGGTCCCGCCGCTGTCGCTGTCCGTCGACGGCGAGTCCGACGCGGTCGCGTTGTTCATGGAGCGGGCGGCGGCGGTGGGCCGGTCGCTGGATCCCGCACTGCGCGACCAGATCGCCTCGATCTGCGAGCGGCTGGACGGGATGGCGCTGGCGATCGAGCTGGCCGCCGCCCGGTGTTCCACGCTCGGGCTGGACGGCATCACCGCCGCCCTGTCCCACCCGCTGCGGATGCTGACCGGCGGCTCCCGTGCCGACGAGCGGCACCGTTCGGTGCGGGGGGCTCTGGACTGGAGCCATGCTTTGCTGGAACCGGCCGACCAGGCGCTGCTGCGCCGGGTGTCGGTGTTCGTGGCGCCGTTCACCGCCGCCGCGGCGGCGGAGGCAGCCGGGTCCGAGGAAGGCATCGTCGCCGAGGGACTGGCCCGGCTGGCCGAACAGAGCCTGCTGGTGGTGACGGCGTCCCTGGGCGGGACCGAGTACCGGGCGTTGGAGACCATCCGCCAGTACGGGACCGAGCGGCTGGCCGAGGCCGGTGAGCTGGTCGACGCTCGATCCCACCACGTTCGCTGGTGCCTGGCCAAGGTCGCCGAGCTGGCGGTGGTACGAGCGGACTGGCGGGCCCGGTTCGACGCGGTGGCGGACGATCTGCGCGCCGCTCTGGCGTGGGCGGCCGACCGGCCGGAACAGCGCAGGGACGCGTACGATCTCGCCCGGCACCTGGCGGAGCTGACCTTCATCCGTAACATGATCGGCGAGTCCCAGGGGCGCTATGAGCAGGCCGCCGCGCTCGCCGACGACCCCGCCGACGGCGCGTCGATGCTCCGGCGCGCCGCAGCCGTGGCCGGCTGCCGGATGCACGGTGATGACATGTACCGCCTGCACCGCGAGGCCGCGGATGTCGCCCGCCGGTCCGGCGACACCGCCGGCGCCGCCTGTGACCTGGCGACCGCCGCCGCCAACGCCTACCGGTTCTCCGGCAAGTTCGTACGGAAGCTGCCACAGGAAGAGGCGATCGCGCTCATCACCCAGGCGCGGGAGCTGGCCGGCGACGACCCGGCCGCCCAGGCCGCGGTGGCGCTGGCCGAGGCTGGGCGGGCGCTCACCGAGATCGGCGCCGCACCGGGCCTGAACGACAACGCGGTTCCCATGACGATCGCACGCGCCGAACGAGCGGTCGAACTCGCTCACCGCACAGGTGACCCGCTCGCCGAGTCCGCCGCGCTCGATACGCTCACCTGCGCCCAGAGCTGGGCCGGTGACACGTTCGCCGCCGCCGGCACGGCCCGGCGCCGGATCACGCTGCTCTCGTCCGCACCGGATACCCCGGCCGGTACCCACGAGCTGATCGAGGCGCTCGGCGAGGCCACCGAGGCCAGCCTCGGCACCGGCGACCTGCCGGGTGCCCGCCGGTGGGCACGGCGACTCGCGGATCATCCGCTGCTGGCGGAAGTCGGCCACCGTGCCACGAGCTGGCTCCTTGTGGCCGACGCGATGGCGGGTGACGTCGAGGGGATACTCACCGGCAGCGTCCGGTTCCTCGACGCGTGGCAGCAGGCCGGCAGCCCCGCCAGGTCCGTCCTCGGGCCGCCGGCGGCCGCGGTGGCGGCGATCCACGGCCTACGTGACGACCAGGACGCCTGGCGCGAATGGAGCGCGGTCCTGAATCAGCTCGACCCCTCACCGGGGAATACCCACGGCTACGGGGCGATCTTCGACGCGATGCTGCTGCTCCACCGTGGGCAGGCACCGCAGGCGCTGGAGCGGCTGGCGCCTGAGCCCGGCGAGGTGTGGCAGTGGGTCACCTGGATCTGGCTTCACTGGTACGTGGCGCTGCGCGCCGAAGCTGCCGTGCTCGCCAGGAGCTCCGACGCCGGCGACCGTCTGGCCGAGGCTCGGACCGTCGTGGCCGGCAACCCGGTCGCCACTGCCATCGTGGAGCGGGCCCAAGCGCTGCTCGACGATGACCAG
The DNA here is from genome assembly GCF_002149035.1 of Streptosporangium minutum. Taxonomy (GTDB): domain Bacteria; phylum Actinomycetota; class Actinomycetes; order Streptosporangiales; family Streptosporangiaceae; genus Streptosporangium; species Streptosporangium minutum. The sequence goes on along the minus strand of NZ_NGFP01000359.1, from coordinate 4,500 downwards.
GAGCGGTTGCTCGCCACGGCGGACGCGTTCGACACCGCCGGCTGCCGCTATCAGGCGGCGCGGACCCTGGTGCTCGCCGGCGGCGACCACGCCGCCCGCGGCGCGGTCGCGCTGGCCGATCTCGGCTTCGCCCCGATGGCCCCGCCCCGACACCCATGACGACCTCAGAGTGACAGTCGCCGGGCAGGATCCCCTAGATCGGACTCGGCGACCGTCACTCGCCCGGTCGGCGCAGGTTGCGGCATCGGAAGACGGACGAGCATTCCTGCGGTCCACGCAGGCTGATCCGCCTCAGGCCGGAGCCCCTACCCCGGATCACCTCATCTGGGAACCGACACCCGGATCGGAGGTCAGGGGCGGTAGTGGGGATTGTTCACGTAGTCCCCGAACGTCTCCGTCGCGGCGTCGTAGGGGCGTGCCCCCTTGATGAACCGTCCTTCGACGCCGCCGGGGAACGCCACCTCCTGCTGGTGTCCGGTGCGGAGGGCGGTGCCCATGGTCTGGGAGAGGTCGATCCCGCCCGGCGCGTCCACGTCGTAGAGATATCTCATGGGGAATATGTCCATCGGATTGGACAGCCGGGTGGTGCCGACGAACGCCGACTCCTCGAACCGCAGATGGGATTCGAGATCGGTGTTGTCGGGGCGCCGGGGGTGGAAGCCCGGTCCGAAGACCTCGTCGGGGTGGCGGTCGTCCGCGCGCCGGAGGATGAGCCGGTCGGTGCGCCAGACCGGAGTGGGGGTGATCGCCTTGACGTTGACGTTCCGGTTGGCCGCCGCCCGCAGCGGATCCGGCCGTCCGCCGAACCTCATCCGCAGCTGGTTGGGGGATTTGGCGGAGAGGATGCGGCGGAGCCGGGCCGCGACGCCTCGGGCCAGGGTCCTGCTGAAGAACCGTCCGAGTTCGCGGCGGAAGACGGCCACCGCGCGCTGGGCGAACACCCGCGAGCCGAAGACGGCCGTACGCGCCTGGAGGGCGGCCATGCCGAAGGTGAAGGCGGACGCCGCGAGGGCCCACGCCAGGATGGCGGCCACGATCCCGGCCGCGACGATGAGGGCCTTCTTGAGGATCTCGACGAGGGTGGCGAACCCGTCGTGGGTGTCGGCCAGGGCGTGCAGGGTGGTGGCGAGACTGGACAGGTGCGCGGCGTCGTCGCCGGCGTTGTCCGCGGCGGCGAACCGGACGGCGCCCCGCGTGCCCGGGATGACGTCGGCGGTGATCACGGCGGCACAGGACCGGTAGGCGGTGGCGCAGTCGCGCAGCCTGTCCTCGTCCTCGGTGGGCCACGGCACGCCCAGCATCCCGAACGCGGTCTCCAGGCCGGCCGGAAGCATCACCGCCACCGGGCCGCCCCCCGCCCGCCACGCCGTCCGGCCGTCGTCTCCCCGACCGGCCCCGGTCGAGACAGACAGCTCAGGTCAAGTGTCATCGGATGGACGGATCCAGATCCTGGACGGTGACCATGTTGACCAGCTCGGTGGCACGTGCCTGGTCGCCCATCTCCCGGACGCCCGCGCCGGTCATGTCGAGGTTGGCGTGAAGGTGATCGCATGCCTGAGCGAGCGTCTCGTTGATCTGGTCCATGACCATGCCGATGACGCCGACCCCCCACGGAGAGCGTTCGCCGCCGGCGACGGCCTTCAGCAACGCGTCCGTGTGCTGCCTGAGCAGATCGACCGGCTCTCGCATGCGCTGCCCGGCACCGCTCAACGACACATGATCGACCTGCAGTTCGCGCCCCACCCACGCACCCCCGGTACAGCTCGCCTGTCATCAGAAACATGGATTATTACCTGATATAGCCGGTAATCCCTATGAATTATGGCAAATCGCAAGAAGATGCCGGAGCCGCAGGACAGAGGGAGCCGGAACCGCGCGTGTCGCTTGCGGGGGACCTCGCCCGCGACGCGGTAGTACGGCATCCGCTTCTCCCCAGCCTGTCCGGTTAACGGACGTCAATGCCCTTCAGGTGAACAAACTTCTGCCGCCGGTGGAGGGATGTCGACCGTGAGCATGTCCGGCGTCGTCCTCGAAGGACGCCTGCGGCGAGCGCGCCGACGGCGGCCGGGGCGAAGTCGGCGGGACAGTATGTGCGCTCTTTCCCACAGCCGGAGGCCTGGCGTGCGGTTCAGGCGGTCAGCTTGCGTACCAGGCGCACCAGCGCCTCCCGCCGGGTCCGAGGGCTGTCGTCCGCCGCGCCCGCCATGATCATCCGTGCGAGCTGGGGCGTCGAGAACCACCAGCCGGCCAGCGCGATCACCGCGTACAACAGCTCCGCCGGTGGGATCTCGTCGCCGAGCGTCCCGGCGTGCTGCGCGGCGGTCAGCGCGGCGACCTTGTCGGCGTAGTGGACGGCCCGCTGCGCCTCGGCTGCCACCTGGTCGTCCCCGGCCTGCAGGCCCTCCCAGTGCAGGAGGCGGACGAAGTGCGGGTGTGCGCTGTGGTAGTCGAAGACGCGTCCCGCGTACTCGCCGGGATCTGCGGCCAGCCCGGCGTCCAGGGGCACGGCCGCGGCCAGTTTCTCCAGCTCCTGGGTCAGCACGGCGCCGAACAGCTGCTGCTTGCCGCCGAAGTACTGGTAGATCCGTTCCTTGTTCACCCCGGCCTTCGCGGCGACGCGGTCCACCCGCGCGCCCTGCGGCCCGTGTTCGGCGAACTCGCCGACCGCCGCGTCCAGCAGGAGCTGCCTGGTCTTCGCCGTGTCCCATGCCATGACCTCAGCGTACGGCAAATTCCAACTCGCTGGTTGGATTTTTGACGCCGATGTGCCAAACTCCAACCAGCGAGTTGGAATTTGGGTCCGGCTCCCGCGCCGAGGAGGTCGTCATGTCTGTCCCTTGTGGCCCCGCCGCCGCCCCCGCCGTCCCGTCCGTGCACCACCGGGCGCTGCTCACCTGGCTGGCGGTCTACTCCATGATCACCGCGACCCAGCTGCTGCTGGGCGGTCCGATCGCCGCCCTGCCGCTGCCCGTGCGGACGCTGATCCTGACCGGTGTCGTCGTGCCGGTGGTCGTGTACGTGCTGGTCCCGGCGCTGCTGCGGGTCCACGCGGAGGTGCGGCGCCGTCTGGCCGGTTCCGTCCGGTGAACGGAACTACCCGGCGAGACCGCCGAAGGCGACGGGGAGGTGGCGGGGGCCGCGCAGGACCGGGTTCTGCCGGTACGGAGGCGGGTCCTCCACGAGCCGCGGGTCATCCAGCCGCCGGGCCAGCTCGGTCAGCGCGAGCTGCGCCTCCAGCCGGGCGAGGGGCGCGCCGAAGCAGTAGTGGATGCCGTTGCCGAAGCCGAGGTGCTCGTTGTCCCGGCGCAGGGGGTCGAACCGGTCGGGGTCGCGGAAACGCCTGGGGTCCCGGTTGCCGGAGGCCAGCATGAGCCAGATGGACGCGCCGGCGGGGATGACGGTGCCGGCGACGTCGATGTCGGCGAGGGCGGTGCGCTGGGGCAGCAGCTGCACCGGCGGCTCGTAGCGCAGCAGCTCCTCCACGAGCGGGACGGCCAGGTCGGGGTCGGCCCGCAGCCGCTTGAGGGCCTCCGGGTGGCGCAGCAGCGTGAGCATCCCGTTGGTGATGAGGTTGACGGTGGTCTCGTGGCCGGCGATGAGGAGCAGGACGGCGGTGGTGATCACCTCCACCGGTGACATCTGCCCGTCGGGGCCGTGGTCGGTGACCAGGGCGGAGAGCATGTCGTCGCCGGGCGCGCGGCGGTGTTCCGCGACGAGCCCGGCGAGATAGGCGCCCAGCTCGGAGCGGGCCTGCTGGGCGACGCGCTGCCGCTCGGCGGGGCCCTCGGCGGGGTTGGGGTCGAGGGCGGAGACGATCGTCTCGGCCCAGCCGTGGAAGCGCGCCTCGTCCTGGTGCGGCACCCCCAGCAGCTTGCAGATCACCATCACGGGGAAGGGGTAGGCGAAGTCCTCGACGATGTCGACCTGGTCCCTGCCCTGGAAGCCGTCGACCAGGCCGGACACCATCCGGGCCAGCTCGCCGCCCATGTCGTGGACCCGGCGGGGGCAGTGCGGCGGCCCGAACGGCCGGGTCGCCAGGCGGCGCAGCCGGTCGTGCTCGGGCGGGTCGAGCCGGAGGAAGCTGGGGGGAAGGGCCGGGTCCTCCTCCGGCGGGAGGACCTCGCCCGGCTGGGCGACGCGGTTGCGCACGTCGGAGCTGAGCCGCGGGTCGCGGAGCAGGCTGAGGATCTCCCAGTAGGTGCTGACGGCGTAGACGCCGTCGTCCTGCCGTGACACCGGCGTCCTGCGGAGCTCGGCGTAGAGAGGGTACGGATCGGCGCGGCTGGCGTAGTCGGTGATCTGGTGCAGCAGGGTTCCCGATGTCATCGAATCTCCTTGAGCGTGGAGACCCCGGGCTTCAGCCCCGGGGAGGAGGTCAAGGCGGAGTCCTTGAACACGGCCGGCCGGGGCACTGGCTGTCAGGCACGGGCCGGGGTGAAGACGACCCGCCGGTCGCTGGGCGAGTAGCCGCTCAGGGTGACGGTCGGTCCGTGGGTGGGC
>NZ_NGFP01000358.1 GCF_002149035.1 Streptosporangium minutum | reverse complement strand
GAGCTGTTCGAGCAGGCCAAGCAGTACCTGAGCCGGCGGGGCGGCGAGATCGCCAGCGGAGCCCTGGCGGGCGTGCGCACCGTGGGGGAGATCCTGTTCGGCGTGGTGCTGGCCATGATCCTGTCGATCTACTTCGTGCACAGCGGCGACCGTCTCGTCGGGTGGATCGTGGATCTGGCCCCCAGGGGAATCAGGCGGACCCTGCGTGAGAGCGGCGCGGTGATCTTCGACGTCGTCAGCCGCTACATCCGCGGGGTGGCGCTCGTCGGCATGGTCGACGGGTTCTTCATCGGGATCGCGCTGTGGGTCCTGGGCGTGCCGATCGCCCTCCCACTGGCCGTGCTGACGTTCGCCGGGGCGTTCCTGCCGGTCGTGGGCGCGTTCACGGCGGGCCTGCTGGCGGCGGTCGTGGCCTTCGTGGCCAAGGGCTGGCTGGTGGCGCTGATCGTGGTCGCGGTCACCGTGCTGGTCCAGCAGCTGGAGGGGCACGTGCTCGCCCCGCAGATCTACGGCCGGGCGCTCGACCTGCCCAGTGCGGCCATTCTGATCATCATCGCGCTGGGCAGCGTCCTCGGCGGGATCGTCGGCGCGTTCCTGGCCGCCCCGGTGGCCTCGGTCGCCGTCGCGCTGATCCATCACCGCCAGGAGGAGCAGGAGGCGGGCGCCCGCTGAGCCGCGATGGCCCGGCGTCCGGTCCCGTTCGCCGGTTCCGGTCGGATTTGTCGCCCGCCTGCCGTACGCTCCGCGGAAAGTCGACTGACCGAGAGGTGTGGCATGGCAGCGCGGAGCACGTACCTGGAACTGTCCGAGGACGGCGGGAGCTCGCACAAGTTCTACGAGGTCGTGCTCGACGGGCTGCAGGTTACGATCAGCTACGGCCGGATCGGTGAGCCGGGGCAGTCCAAGATGTCGGCTTTCGCCACCGTGGAGAAGGCCGAGGCCGCCGCGGCGAAGAAGATCGGCGAGAAGGTCCGCAGGGGTTACGCCCCCGCCGTACGCGGGGTGCGCCAGCGCCGCGCGGTCACCCGGCGCAGCGTGGTGAGCGTCCGCTCCACCGCCACCCAGGCGCCGGTGCTGTGGCGCTTCGCCAGCGGCGCGGCGGCGTTCGGGATCTTCGTCGACTCCGAGCGCTGCTGGGTCGGCAACCAGAACGGCGACGTCTACACCGTCACCCACGGGGGCACCGTCACCGGCCGCTTCCGGCTCCCCGACGGCGTCAAGTGCATCGTCGCCGACGACTTCTGGATCTACGCGGGCGCCGACGACGGCAAGGTCTACGACCTCAGCGGGAAGGTCCCCCGGCTCGCCTACGAGATCGCCGAGGACGTCGACATCTACTGGCTGGACATCCACGACGGCGTGCTGGGCGTCTCCGACCGGGCGGGCCGGATCACCACCATCGACCACGAGGACGAGTTCCAGTGGGCGCGCAAGGGACGGGGCGACTCGGCCTGGATGGTCCGCTGCGACGACGAGGCCGTCTACCACGGGCACTCCACCGGCGTGGCCCGCTACGACGCCGCCGACGGCGCGCCGGTCTGGGAGACGGGCCTCAACGGCGCGGTGCTGTTCGGCTGGCAGGAGGCGGGCTCGGTCTACGCCGGCACCTCGCGCGGCGCCGTGCACCGGCTCAGCAAGTCCGACGGCGCGACCGAGGCGGTCTACCGCTGTGACGCCACCGTCTTCTCCTGCGCCACCGCCCCCGACGGCCGCTACGTCTTCGCCGGGGACAACCACTCCTCGATCTACTGCTTCGACCAGAGCGGCGAGCGCCTGTGGAAGCTGGCCACCGGCTGCGGCTCGGCCTTCTCCATGCAGTATCTCGACGACCGCCTCTACATCGTGACCACCAATGGCACCCTGGCCTGCATCGACGCCACGGAGGAGGCGATCAAGGCGGCGCAGGGGGGCACCGTCCCCGAGCCGGTGGACGTCAAGGCGGCGGCCGGCCTGGCCGTGGTGGAGCCGACGGCGACGCTGGAGACCGTGACGCTGGAGACCGTCTCCGGCACCGGGGACGGCGTGGTCGTGGAGTGCTTCCGGGAGGGCGAGCGGCTCCGGGTGCGGGTGGTCAGCGAAGGCTACGACGTCCGGCGGAACGTGCAGTTCCCCAAGGAGGTGCGCGAGGCCGGGGCCCGCTATCTCGTCGAGGGCGTGCGCTTCTCCGAGCGGGGCGGCTTCTACCGGGCCTACGGCGACATCAGGCGCCTGCTCTGACCGCGCCGGCACCGCCGCACAGCCACAGGGTGGCGTGGGGAGCCGCCGGCCCGAGGCCGCCTCGGGCCTGAACGGCGCCGCGCCGGGGCCGTCGGGGGTCGCGGCACCGGGGTCAGGGCTTGACGGGGTGACCGTACGGCGCCTCGCCGTGGACGGGCAGCACCGACCAGTCGATGCACAGCTTCAACGGGTCCGCCGGGTCCGTCCGGACCTGCACGGTCATCCCCGGCAGCACCCCGCCGAGCAGGATCGGCGGGACCTGCTGCCGGTGCTCCGGCACGTCGTACGGCATGCCCGACGCCGGGGTGACCCGCAGCCCGAAGACCACCACGTGCCGGCCGTTGACCTGCCATCCGGTGGCGCCCATGCCGGTGATCAGCGCGTCGGCGGGCGTGCCGGTGCGCAGGAGGTGGGAGTTGCCCGAGGCGCCCGAGACCAGGAAGCCCATGAGCACGAAACCGCTCAGGCAGACGATGAAGACCCCCACCCCCCAGAGGCCGACGCCGCTCGTGGCCGCCAGCATCCCGGCGATGGCGAGCGGCAGCAGCGCCACCCAGATCAGCTTCATCCTGGCGCGGTTCATTGGTCTTCCCGATCGGATCGTTCCGTGTGCTGTGCCCCCCATGGGTAACGGCAGATGCCTGCGGGCCGCTTGACGATCGGTTGCACGCCGCCCGGCGTTAGAGTTCCACCCATGCTTCGTGGAGACAGGGTTCTGCTCAGGGCCGTGACCAAGGACGACCTGGTCGCGCTCCACCGGTTGCACGACGACGTGGAGACGGCCGTCGTCTCAAGCGCGGAGCCCTGGGCCCCGGAGACGGTCGACCAGGCGATCGCCCGCTACGAGCGGCGGGAGCCCGACCCGGCCAACGTCGTCTTCGCCGTCGAGTCCCTCCCCGGGGGCGACCTGCTGGGCTCCTGCCTGGTCTGGGGGATCGACACCCTCAACCGCAACGGCCACCTCGGCATCTCGCTGCTGCCCGAGGCCCGCGGCCGGGGGTACGCCCCCGACGTGCTGCGGGTGCTGTGCGACTACGCCTTCCGGATCCGCGGCCTGCACCGGCTGGGACTGGAGACGCTCGTCACCAACAGCGCCATGATCGCCTCCGCGGAGAAGGCCGGCTTCCGGCGCGAGGGCACGCTCCGCGACCATGCCTGGGTGGCCGGGGCCTTCGTCGACGAGGCGCTGTTCGGCCTGCTCGCCGCCGAGTTCTCCTGACCGGCGCCCTCCGCCTCCGCCGCCCGTGAGGCTCGCCGTCCGGCGGGGCCGGATCTCCCTCAGGGAGCGGGCCGGATCTTCTTCAGGGAGCGGGGCTGGTCCAGACGAGGGAGTAGCGCCAGAGCAGGTGACGCCGGTAGCGCACCCCCGGAAGCACCTCCCCGGCGATGCGCCGCATCCCGGCGTAGCTCTCCGGCGGCGGCCAGACCGTCGGGGCCGAGTGCTCCCAGTAGGTCCTGGTCCTGCCGTACAGCCGGCTTCCGATGACGGCGGCGACCTCATAGGGAAGATCGGCGGGTAGCCGGCTGCGGGCGAGCCCGACGACGACGAGCCTCCCCCCGGGCCGCAGGAGCCCGCGCATCCGATCGAGTGCCACGGCCGCGTCCATGTGGTGGAGCGTCGCGACCGAGACGACGGCGTCGAAGGAGGCGGGCTCGAAGGGGTGGGTGAGGAAGTCACCGAGAAGGTAGTCGATGTCCGAGGCGCCGTCGTGCCGTCGGGCGAGCTCGATGCTCGGCCCGTCGAGGTCGATGGCCGAGACGTGCCGGGCGGTCCGGCGCAGCTCTCGGGAGAGGATCCCCTCGCCGCAGCCGACGTCCAGGGCCCGGCCGCACCCGTCCGGCACGGCCCTGAGGATCATCGGATGGTAGTGGATGTTGTGGTTCCACCGCTCGGGCTCCGCTGTCATGCCACCAGATCTTCGCACGGCGACGGGTGGGGGCTGCGCCGGATCGGCGAACACTCCGGGATCTCCCGTGAGCAGGTCCGCCGGATGCTCGTGCCGCCCGGAGTGCGGCTCGCCACGCGGGTGTGAAGCGGTGGTGCGGCCCCGCAGGCTGCCGCCACGGCGGTGTGCGCACCCCGGTCGGCCGAGGGCCTGCCGTACAGGATTCGTCAGGACGCCGGGGTGAGCAAGGTGCGAGCGGCCCGCTCGGCCTCGGGGGGTGCGGTGGCGATGACCGCATCCAGGGTGGTGCGGGCGGTCTCCAGTTCGTGGATGGCGGCCTGGATGCGGGCGCGTTCGCGGTGGAGGTCGAGCAGGAGTTCGGGGCAGTCGGCGATGAGGGCGTCGCCGTCCTTGCCCATGCAGGGCAGCAGGTCGGCGATGGTGGTCGTGGACAGGCCGGCGGCGAGGAGGTTGCGGATGTGGCGATCCTCCTGGCCGGCATCGTCGTCATGTACGTCGGCCAGGGCCCGATCATTGCGCTGGGCACCGACCTCGTCGTCGGCTCCCCCCCGCCCGAGAAGGCCGGATCCGCCGCAGCCATGTCCGAAACGAGCACCGAACTCGGCCTGGCCCTGGGCGTGGCCGTACTCGCCCTGGTGGCCCTCCGCGGAGGGCCACCGGTCGCCGAACCCGCCTCCGGCGAGACGGCGGAGGTTCTCGGCCAGACCTGAGACCGGCCCGCGGCCGGGAGCAGGGCGGACTCCGCCCGCCTTCTCGGCGGCAGCCGCCGGAGATCGGCAAGCCGTAGTGGTCTTCAGCGGTTTCCGCCGAGCCGCCGGAGGCAGGCGCGGGGGGCCTTCAGCGGTTGCCGCCGGAGCCGTCGAGCCCGGCACGGCGCAGCGCGTCGGCCATCGCGCCACTCGGCGCGCTGCGCTGCTGGCCGCCACGGTCCTGCCGCTGCTGGCCGCCGCGTCCCTGCCCCTGGCCCTGCTGCCGGCCGCCGCGTCCCTGGCCGCCCTGCTGGCCTCCTTGCTGGCCGCCCCGGTTGCCGCCGTCACGCCGGCCGCCGCCCTGCTGGTCGCGCTGGCCGGAGCCCTTGGCGGGCTCGTCCTCCAGCCGGAGGGTGAGCGAGATGCGCTTGCGGGGGATGTCGACGTCGAGCACCTTCACCCGGACGATGTCGCCGGGCTTGACCACCTCGCGGGGGTCCTTGACGAAGTTGTGCGACAGGGCCGAGACGTGGACGAGCCCGTCCTGGTGCACGCCGACGTCGACGAACGCGCCGAAGGCGGCGACGTTGGTGACCACTCCCTCCAGCAGCATGCCGGGGGTGAGGTCGGAGAGCTTCTCCACGCCCTCCTTGAAGGTCGCGGTCTTGAAGGCCGGACGGGGGTCGCGGCCGGGCTTCTCCAGCTCGGACAGGATGTCGGTGACGGTCGGCAGGCCGAAGGTGTCGTCCACGAAGTCCTGCGGCCGCAGGGCCCGCAGCACCGTGCCGTTGCCGATCACCTTCCTGATGTCGCCGCCGGCGGCCGACAGGATCCGGCGGACCACGGGGTAGGCCTCGGGGTGCACGCTGGAGGCGTCGAGCGGGTCGTCGCCGTCGGGGATGCGCAGGAAGCCCGCGCACTGCTCGAAGGCCTTGGGGCCGAGCCTGGCCACGTCCTTCAGCGCCTTGCGGGAGCGGAACGGGCCGTTGGCGTCACGGTGCTGGACGATGTTGTCGGCCAGGCCGGAGCCGATGCCCGAGACCCGGGTCAGCAGCGGCGCCGAGGCGGTGTTGACGTCCACGCCCACCGCGTTCACGCAGTCCTCGACCACCGCGTCGAGCGAGCGCGACAGCTTGGTCTCGGCGAGGTCGTGCTGGTACTGGCCGACGCCGATCGACTTGGGGTCGATCTTGACGAGCTCGGCCAGCGGGTCCTGGAGCCGCCGTGCGATCGACACGGCGCCGCGCAGGGACACGTCCATGCCGGGCAGTTCCTGGGAGGCGAAGGCGGAGGCGGAGTAGACCGAGGCCCCGGCCTCCGACACCACGATCTTGGTAAGCCCGGGGACCAGCTTCACCAGCTCGCCGGCGAGCTTGTCGGTCTCCCTCGACGCGGTGCCGTTGCCGATCGAGACCAGCTCCACGTCGTGCTTCCTGGCCAGCGCGGCCAGGGTGGCCAGCGACTGGTCCCACTGGCGGCGCGGCTCGTGGGGGTAGATCGTGTCGGTGGCCAGGACCTTGCCGGTCGCGTCGACCACCGCGACCTTCACGCCGGTGCGCAGGCCCGGGTCGAGTCCCATCGTCGCGCGGCTCCCCGCGGGCGCGGCGAGCAGCAGGTCACGCAGGTTGGCGGCGAACACGCGCACCGCCTCCTCCTCGGCGGCCTGCCACATGCGCATCCGCAGGTCGATGCCGAGGTGGACGAGGATGCGGGTGCGCCAGGCCCAGCGGACGGTGTCGGCCAGCCACTTGTCGGCGGGACGCCCCTGGTCGGAGATGCCGAAGCGGTGGGCGATGCGCCCCTCGTAGGTGCCGGTGGGCTCCTCCTCCGGCTCCAGGGTGAGGGTGAGGATCTCCTCCTTCTCCCCCCGGAACATCGCCAGGATCCGGTGGGAGGGCAGCTTGGTGAACGGCTCGGCGAAGTCGAAGTAGTCGGAGAACTTGGCCCCCGCCTCCTCCTTGCCCTCGCGGACCGCCGCGACCAGGCGGCCCTTGCCCCACATCCGCTCGCGCAGCTCCCCGACCAGGTCGGCGTCCTCGCCGAACCGCTCGACCAGGATCGCCCGGGCTCCGTCCAGCGCGGCGGCGGCGTCGGGAACCCCCTCGCCGACGAAGGCCGCCGCGGCGGCCTGCGGGTCGACCGACGGGTCGCCGAGCAGGCCGTCGGCGAGCGGTTCGAGCCCGGCCTCCCTGGCGATCTGCGCCTTGGTCCGCCGCTTGGGCTTGTAGGGCAGGTAGATGTCCTCCAGGCGGGCCTTGGAGTCGGCCGCCACGATCTGCGCTTCGAGGGCGTCGTCGAGCTTGCCCTGGCCGCGGATCGACTCCAGGATCGCGGCGCGCCGCTCCTCCAGCTCGCGCAGGTAGCGCAGCCGCTCCTCGAGCGTACGCAGCTGCGTGTCGTCGAGCATCTCGGTGGCTTCCTTGCGGTAGCGGGCGATGAACGGCACGGTGGCCCCGCCGTCGAGCAGCTCCACGGCCGCCTGCACCTGCCGTTCGCGCACACCAAGCTCTTCGGCGATCCGCTGATGAATAGACGTCGTCACGATCTCTCTTCCCTCGTGGTGGCAGCTGTGATGGGCGGCCGTGGTGAGCAGCCCCCAAGCTACCGCGTCGTCCCGGCATCGGGCCGGTCGGAGAGGCAGGTCGGGTCCGAGGTGTGACAGGGGCCGTCCGGGCGGTTGCGGCGGGGTGGCGTTCAGGCCGCCGCCGGCCCGTGCGGGGC
>NZ_NGFP01000357.1 GCF_002149035.1 Streptosporangium minutum | reverse complement strand
GCGCCACAGCGGCCCACCCGCCCACGCCACTGCCGCCACCCGGCTACGGCGCCGACCTGGCCACACGGGTACGCCTGCTCAAAACAGCCGGCCGCAGCGCACAGGCCGTCCTGCTGGTCCGCGGCGAAACCGGCATGAGCGAACCCGACGCCCAGCGCTTCGTCGACGCCATCCAGACCTGAGCCTCACCGCCACCCACGCCCAGCCACCCGCACCGGCCCCGGCGAAAGCCGGCGAGGGCACAGACGGCCCACCACGCCACCCGGCAAGCCCCGCACCGGACGGCAGCGGAGAACCAGACAGGCCCGGCCGGCAGCCTCACCACACCCCGGCCCACCACGCCCATCACCACCGGACGGGGGACAGGAACCCCACCCGCACACACCCCCACGTCCTCACCCGCGAAGACCCGCAGGGCCGAGAACTCATATGTAGGGACGGGTGACCGCGACCAGCTCCGCGACGGCGTCAGCGGTCCTGACCAGCAGCGCCGACGGGGGAGTCCGCTCACGCACATCCTCGGTCCTGATCGCCATCACCGCCGGAGGACTCCCCAGATCGCCATACCGGACGGCGACGGCCTCGGTGATCGCCCCACTGGCGTCGGCGACCACCTCCTTGACCGGCCTACGCGGACCCGAAATGGACAGATAACCGATCAGCGCGGCGAATCGTAGCTCATCGGCCATCGACGGCGCCACACCACCATCGTGGACAGGCAAGCCGGGCCGATCCAGCCAGAACACCCCGCCGTGCAGGAACCCCGCATAAGAGACCTCGCCATGCCGGAGCGTCCGCACCGTGTCGGCCAGCAGCCGCCCGAACTCGTCCAGATCCGCATCCGGCGGCAGATCGGTGGTGACCAGCAGCGGCACTATCAGCGAATCCAGCATCAGCAGCATCCCTCCACGAGTCGGCTCATCGTAGGGGGTGACACCGACAATCTCAGTGCGCACATCCGCACCCGGCGCGTCGAGCACCACCGCAGAACCCGCCACGCGGCCAGAACGAGCCGTCGCAGACACCCCAGGCCGGCCGCCCGCCATGCCCGACGGAACGCGCCCCGGCGCAGCTCACCGCCCCGGGGCAGCACCTTCCACCCCTACCCAACCCGCGGCAGACCCGCACCCCGCGACCTCACACCCACCTGCCCCCGGACGTCGACCAGGCACGAACGGAAACCACCCGCCCACGAAACCAGGCGGGGGAGTACCGGCTCGACCTCCAACGCACCGCCGCCCTGCGACAAGACCAACTCTTTTGACACCACCACCTCACATCCGGCCCGCCCGCAACGTTTACCCGATGTGAGACAGCATCCCTTCGAAAAGATCGTGGCTGAGCACGGGCCGACGGTGCTGCGCGTGTGCCGCGCCGTCCTCGGCCCCACCGCCGCCGCCGAAGACGCCTGGTCGGAGACGTTCCTTTCCGCGATGCAGGCCTACCCGGCCCTGCGAGCGGACAGCAACGTCGAAGCATGGCTGGTCACCATCGCCCACAGGAAAGCCCTCGACCAGCTACGCGCCGAGGCCCGGCGGGCGATCCCCACCGACAACCTGCCGGAACAACCAACCACGGACGGCCTACCCGGCGACGGGCAGTCGCAGCTGTGGAACGCACTGCACGCACTGCCCGTCAAACAACGCCAGACCATCGCCTACCACTACCTGGCCGGCCTGCCGTACACCGAAGTCGCCCAGGTCCTGGGCGGCAGCCCGCAGGCCGCCAGACGAGCCGCCGCCGACGGCATCGCCACACTGCGCAAGACCTACCTCAAAGGAGAGGACCGATGACGACCACACCTCCGAAGCCGGTCGACGGCGGCGATGAACTGTTCGGCAGGCTGCCCCAAACCGACCAGGCGACCCAGGACCGCCTGCACGCCCGCCTGGCCGCGGCCGCCCAACAGGCCGGGATCCTCGACGTCGCCTACCGCACCCTCGACACCCCGGTCGGGCCACTACTGCTGGCCGCGACCGAGCACGGCCTGGTACGCGTTGCCTACGCCAGCGAGGACCACGACAAGGTCCTGGACCGGCTCGCCGAAACCGTCAGCTCCCGCCTGCTGCGCGCCCCGGCCCGCCTGGACGCCGCCGCCCGCCAGCTGGAGGAGTACTTCACCGGCCGGCGCAGCCTGTTCGACCTGCCCCTGGACCTGCGCCTGGCCCGCGGCTTCCGCCGCGAGGTCCTGTCCCACCTGCGCGACATCACCTACGGCACCACCGCCAGCTACGCCGCCGTCGCCACCGCCGCGGGCAGCCCCCGAGCGGTACGCGCCGTCGGCACCGCCTGCGCAACCAACCCGCTGCCCGTCATCGTGCCCTGCCACCGTGTCATCCGCAGCGACGGCGCCATCGGCCACTACGTCGGAGGCGCCGAGGCCAAAAAGACCCTGCTGACACTGGAGGCCACCCCATGACCCCCGGGTGACCCGGGCGGGGGATCCCCGTCCGGTGAACAGGTCATCCCATCGGAAAGCGCCTCACTCCCTCTGACGATCCCCGGCAGAATCGGAGGCGGGCCATGAGCCCCGGCGATCCGAGACGGACAAGTCCAGCTCATCTGCTCGCCGAAGGTCCTTGGGGCGGCCCAGAGCGCGGCGCATCCGGATCAGGTCCTCCCGGCAGACGTAATGAACTTCCAGGCCACCCGGACCGACCGCGGTGATCGCACGGTCGAGGAACCCCCGGACTCGAAGGTCGCCCCAGGGGAGCGCCGGGGTGCAGCAGTCACCACTGGCCCTGGGGGAGACGAACCCCACTCTGGGGCGGAGAAAGAAACCCGGGTGAGTCGCCACGAGGCCACCCGTTTCGTCAACCAGTCGGGCGCCGACGGAGGTGAAGGCAGCCGCCAGGGCTGGGGCGTGAGCCGGGACGCCGTCCCAGAGCAGGTCCAGATCGCCGGTCAGTTCGGTGGAACCATGCATGATGCCGGCGACCTGCCCGATCACCACGGCCCGGACACCGTGGTGATGCAAGGCCTCGAGCAGAGGGAACGGGTCGAACCCGAGAGCATCGTCGGTGCCGACCGTGCCGACGTCGTCGTCGGCGTCCTGGTGGCCCAGACCGGTGCCCGCCCGGCTCAGCGCCAGTTCACGGGTACGTCGAGCGGCGACGCGGAGCCGTTCCAGCGGTTCGTCGATCATCCGACCCATACAACACCCGGCCGCGCACATGGCGCACTCGAATTTCCGAAGATCACCGAAGGGCGTGAAAACACCCTCTCAGGCCTGGAGAAGTCCTTCTCCCTGGACGCGTTCGATCAGGATGTGATCGCGAAATCACGCCAGGAGACGCGCATCACCCGGGTGCTGCCGTGCGGATC
The DNA here is from genome assembly GCF_002149035.1 of Streptosporangium minutum. Taxonomy (GTDB): domain Bacteria; phylum Actinomycetota; class Actinomycetes; order Streptosporangiales; family Streptosporangiaceae; genus Streptosporangium; species Streptosporangium minutum. Next base: position 4,236 of record NZ_NGFP01000357.1, on the reverse strand, counting down.
GGGACAGTCGGGTACCACGGGCCCCACCCGGGCCCGTGGTACCGGCCCCCAAAGCAACTGTCCGTAGTCACGGTGCCGGTCGCGGCCGGCCCGCCGGGCGGCAGCGGGGGAGTAGCGACCGAACAGCCACCCGATGCCGCACCGGTTCGGTCACGCAACGTCGCAGAAGGTTCGCGATCAGGTCACGGAGACGGCCAAGCGGCCTCACGTTGGCTAACCTCACCGGCATGCCTCTCGCCTCGATTCCCAGCCCTTCCGAAGGGGTCTGGCATCTCGGATTCATCCCGATCCGGGCCTACGCGCTGTGCTTCATCATCGCGATCGTCTTCGGCATCTGGCTCAGCGAGCGCCGCTGGCGCGCCCGCGGCGGCGAGAAGGGCGCGATCGGCGACATCGCGCTCCCCGCAGTGATCTTCGGCCTGATCGGCGCTCGCCTCTACCACGTCATCACCGACTGGCAGACCTACTTCGGCCCGCGCGCGATCAAGGAGCCCTACCGGGCACTGTTCATCTGGGAAGGCGGGCTCAGCATCTGGGGTGCGGTCGCCCTGGGAGGCGTGGGCGTGTGGCTGGCCTGCCGCCGCCGGGGGCTGCCTCTGGGCGCCGTGGCCGACACGGTCGCGCCCAGCATCGCGTTCGGGCAGGCGATCGCCCGCTGGGGCAACTGGTTCAACCAGGAGCTGTACGGCAGCCCGACCACGTTGCCATGGGGCCTGGAGATCGACCAGGCGCACGGCGGCGAGCCGGGCGTGCTCTACCACCCGACGTTCCTGTACGAGTCGCTGTGGGACGCGGCGCTCGGCTGCGGACTGATCCTGGCCGGCAGGCGGTTCACGCTGCGCCACGGCCGCCTGTTCGCCCTCTATGTCGCCGGCTACACATTCGGGCGGTTCTGGATCGAGGGGCTGCGGATCGACCCGGTCGGCGGAGTGGACCACGCGGCGACGCTCCTGGGGCTGCGGATCAACCAGTGGACCTCGATCGTGCTGTTCGTCGGCGCGCTGGTCTACCTCTGGGTGACTCGTAACAAGGACACCGAACAGACCATGGTCCCGGCCTCACAACACAAGGCCTCGCACGACGAGAACGACGGGCAGGTCTCCAATCCGATCGAGGGCCCCTGACGCGACCACCATGCCCTGAGAGTCGCGAATACGGTTGCGGTAAGTGCGCCACGGCGAAGACCGAGAACCGGCTGGCCGCGCCTGCGGGTGCGCTGCGGATCGGGTGGGGCACCGAGTAGGTCGCTTGAGGCGGGACAGGGCCGGGCAAGTGGATCGCCCGGGTTGCCCATGGGATGGGATCGGGGGCGTCGCGACGGTAATCGTTATACCAAACAGAATTCACCTTCTGTCTGGTTAAGGATTTCATTGTCTCGATAGGGGTGGTTGGGGCGGGGTTCGTGTGGGATTTGCCGCTTCGGTGTGCTCGGCGCATGGACGCCCGGAGCCGTCGGCGGACGAGCGCCGCCCGGACGATCCGGAGCCGGTGCGGCCTCGGACCGTCCGGGCGGCGGGCGGTGCGGGCACCGGTGGATCCGGTGGCCGGATCCGGCGGCTGAGGGCCGCTCGGCGGCCAGCGATCTTACTTTGGGGGCTTTTAGGCGTTTTGGGCGAAGATCTGTTGTCCGGCGGCTCGCTGCGGCCCGGTGCCGTCGTGGCGCCGCGTCATGCCGGCGTCGGCGGGTGCGGGCTGCGGGGCTGTTGCGGGCCGGGGCTCGTGTCGCGGAGTCGACGGCGCCCGAGGTTCGTGATGCGCGGCGGGCTCCGGCCTGCCCCTGTCTTTTCGATGCATAATTTTACTTATGCATCACTTGGGATCCTCCCCTTCTGTCCCTTCTGCGGTGAGAACTCCAGCGTGATCGCGGCCCTGTCTCAGCCGCGTCTCCTGGCGCCGGGCGGTGTGTCCGTGAGGGTTTCGGTGCTGTTCCGCACTGTTCGGTTGCGCGGCGAGAGGGCTGGGCGTGGCGGCGGCCCGTGGCCGGTGAGGGGCCGGTTACCCTCCGTGGGAGTCCGTGCCGGTACGGCGGGCCGCTCCCCCGGCGGGACGCTTTGGGGGGCTTGGCGCTGTGACGGGCGGGGACGGGCGGGGACGGGCCGGAGGCGGTGGTGGTTATAGTTGCCTGTGATCAAGGTGGCGGCCCCTTCCCGGTGGAGCAGGGTCTGGTCCGTTCGCACGGGAGGCTGAGATTGGCCGGCCATGGCAGAGGGCGTCCCGGCTGGCTGCATGTGGGTCCTTTGGAGGAGCGGCTGACGCGGGGCTGGGATCCGGGTGTCTTTCCCGATGCCGGTCTGCTTCTGGGGGTCATGACGCTCGCGGCGGTGCCGCGTGGGCTTGCCGTCCGGTTGGCCGCTCACCTGAGCGGCGGTATTTATCTGGGCCCCGGAGCTGTGCCGGATTTGAGTGGTTTTGAGTCTCTCCGGGATGTGCGGTTGCCGGTGCAGGACGGGGGGTGGGATCGCAGTCCGGGGGTGTACGACCCGGTGGCCCGGCGGATCGGTGTGGGGACCGTCCCCTCCCCCAGTGTCAGCGTCTGTGGTCATGAGCTCGGCCATGCCTGTGACCACATGGACGGGTTCCCCTCGCGGGCGCAGTTCTGGGCCGGTCTTCACCGGGAGTGCGCCGATCATCTGGCGTCGCCCTATCGGGAGGATGCCGGGGAGCTGTTCGCCGAGTGTTTCGCCTCCGTGCTGACCAGGCGTGTCACCCGTCTCATCCGGCTGCTGGGAGACGAGGCGCGGGCCGAAGGGGTCTACCACTGGTTGTCCGGCCGCTACGGGATCGGTTGAGCGGGGCCTGGGCAGGTGTCATGGCTGGCGGGGTGGCCGCGGGGCTATGCTGGCGGCGGGTGAACGGTGTCGGCGGGAGGGGTTGCGTTGAACGTGATCATGCTGCCGGGTGGTGTGCTCCGCGTGCCGTGGGCCGTCACGCTGGCTGACGGTACGAAGGTGGACGGGACCCGCGATGTGCGGCCGGGTGAGGGCGACTACGAGCAGTGGCTGCCGTTCGCGCGGGCCGAGGACGACCTGTGGCGGGTGGAGGGCCTGGAGGCGGCGCGGGATGCGGAGATTCTGAGCCGGTGGCGGGCCCGTAAGAGTGCCTGACCTGCCGGGTGGGTGGTGGTCCCGGCGCGCCGTGGGGTGGTGGCGTGTCCCCCGTTGTTGCGTTCCTGTGATGCATAATGCTGATCTGTGCGTGATGTGATCTTGCTGTTCTCCGTTGCGGTGGGAGGGCCGTCGTGAGCGGCGGTGATCGGCCGGTGTCGGTGGGTCTGCCCGAGGCGGTCGCGGAGTTCTTGTCGGCTCTGCGCACCAAGAAGCTCTCTTCGCACACCGTCGCCGGTTATCGGCGTGATCTGGAGCTGGTGGCGGGGCTGGCCGCGGTCGCGGCGGGTGTGGGCGTGGCCGATCTGGAGGTCCGGTCGCTGAGCGGCCGGTTGGTCCGTACGGCGTTCGCGGAGTTCTCCGGGCCTCGTTCGGCGGCCAGTGTCAACCGGGCCTGGAGTGCCTGGAACCAGTTTTTGTCCTTCTGTGTGGCCGAGGGGTTGCTGGAGGGCAATCCGATGGCGGCGGTGCCCCGGCCCAAGCAGCCGGCCAAGGCTCCCAAGCCTCTTTTGGGTGATGGGAGTGCCTCGGCGACGTTGCTGGAGCGCATCGCCGCCGGGGCGCGCAGGGCCCGGGATCCGTGGGTGGAGCGTGATCTGGTGGTTTTGGCGCTGGCGCTGGTCACCGGGATGCGTTCGGCGGAGTTGCTGGGGCTGACGCTGGGGTCGATCGGTGGTTCGCCCGGTGATCGGCGTGTGCAGGTGGTGGGTAAGGGCGGCAGGAGCCGTTCGCTTCCGATCGAGCCTCCGGTCGAGCGTGTCGTCGAGAGTTATCTGCACAGCCGTATGGCCCGTTTCGGGCTGAGTGCGCTCCCCCGTTCGGCGGCGTTGCTGGTCGACACCGCGAATGAGCCGTTGCGGCGGGGTGGTCTGCAGTATCTGGTCCGTCAGTGTTACCGCCACGCCGGTGTGCACGATCGGGTGCAGAGGGGCACGCTGGTGCACGCGTTGCGTCATGAGTTCGCCACGCGGCTGGCTGAGCGGGGGGCCTCGGCGCATGAGTTGATGGAGTTGCTGGGGCACTCCTCCATCGTCACGGGGCAGGCTTATATCGCTTCGACCGCCCGTGAGGTGCGCCGGGCGGCGCAGGGTAATCCCGCCTACGGCGTGCTGGAGCGGTTGCGGCCGGAGGG
>NZ_NGFP01000356.1 GCF_002149035.1 Streptosporangium minutum | reverse complement strand
GAGACCGGGGACGAGGAGGTCGTGCTGGCCGTCGTCCCCGCAGCCGGCTACGACGAGGGCCTGCTGAGGAAGGCCCTTCCGGCGATCATCGACGCCGCGGCCCTTCCCGACCGCGTCGAACCCCTCGACGCCTTCCCCCGTTCCGGCCGCGCCGACAAGCTCGACCGCGCCGGCCGGGTCCCGCGGCTGCTCAGGCACGGCGGGTGACCAGGTCCCGGAGGGCGGCGCGGTCGAGCTTGTCGGCGCGGCCGGAACGGGGGAAGGCGTCGAGGGGTTCGACGCGGTCGGGAAGGGCCGCGGCGTCGATGATCGCCGGAAGGGCCTTCCTCAGCAGGCCCTCGTCGTAGCCGGCTGCGGGGACGACGGCCAGCACGACCTCCTCGTCCCCGGTCTCGGGGTCGGCGAGCCCGACGATCGCCGCCTCGGCCACTCCGGGCAGCGCGGCCACCGCCGGTTCGTAGAGACCGGGGTAGATGTTCACCCCGTCGCGGAGGATCATGTCCTTCTTCCGGCCGAGCAGGACGAGCCGGCCCTCCTCGATCCGGACCAGGTCCCCCGTCGCGATCTCCTCCAGCGGGTCCTCGCCCAGATATCGCCGGGCGAGATGGGGCCCGGAGACGAACAGCTCGCCGTCGTCGGCGATCCGGACGCCGACCCCGGGCAGGGGCGCGCCGAGCAGGTCCCCCTCCGGCTGGGCCAGCTTCTCCCGCGCCGAGGCGATCGCGATCGGCAGCGCCTCGGTCATCGCGTAGACCGACAGCACCTCGGGTCCGGCCTCGATCGCCCGGCGGAGCACGGCCGGGGGCGCGGGGGCCGCCCCGAGCAGCAGGTAGCGCAGGGTCTCGGGGAGCCGGGGCGTCCGGCGGAGCAACCTGTCCAGGTGCACCGGGACGGCGAAGGTGTGGGTGGCACCCCTGGCGGCCATCTCCTCGGCGGGGTCCCCTCCTCCGGGCAGCGACCAGGTGGCCCCGGCCAGGAGCGCCGGCAGCCCCAGCATGAGCTGGTCGGTGTGCACGACGTCGCCGGGGCCCAGCGGGAACGCGCTCCGGAAAAGCGCCAGCCCCGCAGCCAGGGACCCGCGGGTGTGCACCACGCCTCGCGGTCGCGCGGTGGTCCCCGAAGTGAAGATCACTGCTGCTGGCTGATCTGCTGAAATTTCGGATATGTCCGGCGCGCCAGCGCCGGACATATCTGGACCACCGCTGGACATATCCGGGGCGGTGGCGTCGTGCCCGTCCGGCCTGCCCGGGTCCGGAGTGTCYGGGSCGGTGGGGTCCGGAGTGTCCGGGGTGGTGAAGGCCGGAGTGTCCGGGCCGGTGGGGGCCGGAGTGTCCGGGGCGGTGGCGGGTCTCTCCGGGGCGCTGTCACCGGGCGACCGGAGGATCCGTGACAGCCGCAGGGCCCCTCGGGGGACGCCGGGCAGCCAGGGCCCCGTGTAGAGGTGGCGGACGGGCCGGCCGGGAAGGGGGTCGCGGAGGTTCGGCAGGAGCAGGCCGCGGCGGCGGGCCAGGCCCTTGAGGGGGCCGCTCAGGGTGTAGAGCAGGGACTCGGCGACCACCCACCTGGGGCGGGTGGCGGTCATGCGGGCGCCGAGGACCTCGGGGGCCAACCCGGGGTCGGCGAGCACGAGCGTCCCGCCCGCGGCCACCGCCCCCAGCGCGAGCACCACCGCGTCCACCCCCGGCCGCACCGCGAACAGCACCCCGTCCCCGGGCCGCAGCCCGCCGTCCGTGCCGCCCCGGCCTCCCCTGTCGCCCTGGCCACTGGCGTGGGACCGGTCTCCAGGACCGCCCAGGCTCTCCGTACCGGTCTGGCCGTCGACGGGGCCCCGGTCCTTCTGGCGGGATCGGGAATCCTCATCCGGGACGGAGCCGTACCGGGGGGCGGGTCCGGACCGTGGCCGTCCGGTCATGGCGGTGCGGACCGCCTCCACCCGGCGGGCCAGCTCGCCGTAGGAGATCTCGCGGCCACGGCCGTCGATGATGGCGGTCCGGCCGGGCTCCCGGCCGGCGGTGGCCATGATGCCGCCGATGATGTCGTCGCTCATGCCGCAGTGATCCACAGGTGTTCGTAGGTGGGGATGAGGACTCCTCTTGCCGCGCGCCGCCGTACGACGCGCACGTGGTGGGAGAGCAGGACCGAGGCGACCGCCCGGATCTCGGCCAGCGCCAGCGGGTAGCCGATGCAGAAGTGCGGGCCGGCGCCGAACCAGAGCCGGCGCAGCTCGGGCGGGTGCCGGCGGGAAGGGTCGAACGGGCCGTATGCCCGGGCGCAGTTGTGGGTCACGATCAGCACCCTGTCGCCGGGCCGCACCGCCACCCGGCCGATCCGCGCGGCGGAGCCCACCGAGCGCAGCATCATCGGCGTCGGCGTGGTGATCCGCATGGCCTCCTCGATCACCTGGTCCAGATCGTCGACCCGCGTCCGATGGTCGTGCAGGAGGGCGATCAGCCGGGGCACGAAGGTGGCGACGGTCTCGGTGCCGGTCAGGAAGAACGCGCCGGCCGCGCCCCTGGCCTCGGCCGCCGACAGCCCCTGCGCCCGCATCCGGCCCATCACGGTGGACTCGTCCCCGGCCTCGTAGGTGGCCTGGGCGATGTCCCCGATCTTGTCCAGCACCTGCCGGGCGATCACCACCTGCCGGTCCCGCAGCCGCCGGGACCTCAGCGAGACCATCGAGACGACCCGCTCCCCGTCCGCGAACAGCTCGCGGGCACGGGCCTCGGAGACCTCGCCCAGCCCGATCACCCGGCAGATCACCGCGCCGGCCATCACCCGCATGGCGTCGACCAGGTCGACCGTCTCACCGCGCCCCAGCCGTGCGGAGAGGTCCTCCAACGGCTCCCGCAGCACGTCGGCGACCAGCGCCGAGACATACGCGGAGGTGAACAGCGGCATCAGCTTCCGGCGCAGCGCGAGGTGACCGGGACCCTCCATGTTGAGCAGCACCGACGGGCCGAGCACCGGCGTCCACAGGTCGCCGGGCGATCCGGGGCCGTCCTTGCGGAAGCGCTCGTCGGTCAGTACGGCGCGCGCGGTGACGGCGTCGTTGACCACGACCCCCAGCCCGGGGACGCGGACCACCGGGCCGAGGCGGGCCAGCAGCCGCATGAGCGGGTAGACGAAGGGGTGCGCGGCCAGGTAGAGCCGTGCCTCGTGGTTCACCGGATATCGATCACTTCGGGCTGGTAGCGATGGTCGGCGTACCAGGCCAGGGTGCCCGCCAGGCCGTACGCCCGCAGGCGCCGGACCGAGCCGAAGACGACCACGTCGCGGCGCGAGCCGTAGGCGGAGGTGAGCTTGCGGACCCGGTTGACCAGGGCGCGGTCCTCGTGGACCTCCTCGATCGCGGTCCTCGGGAAACCCCCCGCCCGCTCGTAGAGCGCGGAGGTGATGGCCAGGGTCGCGCCGGGCATCATCACGTACGGGCCGAGATACTCCGGCGACCGGTTGCCCGGCCGGTAGCGGCCGAACGTCGCGGCCACGTCCACCACGAACGGGATGAACCGCCGCTCCCAGAACTTCAGCGGGAACTCGTCGGTCCGGGGCACGAGCCGGCCGCCGACCATCTCCAGCCCGTCGCCGAACGCGCGCCGGATGTTGCGCACCCAGTCGGGGCGGGGCAGGCAGTCGGCGTCGGTCCTGGCCAGATGGGTCGCGCCGTGTGCGATGGCGTGGCGCATCCCGGTGTCGGAGGCGGCGCCGGTGCCCTTCCGGGTCTCGGTGACCACCGTGACGCCGTGCCGCCGGACGATCTCGGCGGTGCCGTCGGTGCTCGCGTTGTCCACCACGACCAGCGTGAAGTCACGGTCGTCCTGCCCGGCCAGCGCCCGGAGCGTCGCCTCGATGCCCGCGGCCTCGTTGTAGGCCGGAACGATCACCCAGAGGTCCATCACATCTCCGCCAGCATCACGCCCGTGCTGATCCCGCCACCGAGGCCGAGCAGGGCGACCCGGTCACCCGGCTCCCACCCGCCCAGCGCGAGCTGGAGCGGCAGCGTGGTCGAGGCGCAGTTGCCGTGCTCGGGCAGGCTGACCACGAGCTTCTCCTCGGGGATGTCCAGCACCTGCGCGAGGAAGCGCAGGTACGGCAGCGCCACCTGGTGCACCGCCACGACGGCGAAGTCGTCCCAGCTCAGGCCGGTGCGCTTGAGCGCGTTGAGGAAGATGTCCGGGCCGATCCGCTCGAACGCCTCCTTCAGCCGCCGCCCGTCGCCCCGGAAGTAGGAGTACTCGGGATCGCGCGGATGCGCCGAGCCGCCTCCCGGCAGGGTCCCGATCGCCCACGCGGTGGAGTCGGCCGAGAAGTCGCGGTAGAAAATGCCACGTTCCAAATCCGCGCTGACCAGCACCGCGGCCCCGGTATCCGACAGCGTGTATCCGGCGAAGGAGTCCACGAACTGCGCCCGGTCCCTGACCTGCCACCGGATCGCCCGCGAGGGGACCTCACCCGAGCAGACCAGCGCCTTGCGGTGCGCGCCGGACAGGATCAGCGCCTCGGCGATCTGGATCCCGTTGAGCATGCTGTTGCAGGCGTTCTTGACGTCGAACACCGGGCAGGACAGGCCGAGCTTGGCCGCCACGATGTGCGCGGTGGCGGGCTCGACCATGTCCTGTGAGGCGGAGGCGAAGATCAGCAGATCGGCGTCGGCGTGATCGAGTTTGCGTGCGGCCTCCACCGCCAGGTCGGATGCCTGCTGATCGTCGCGGGCGACGTGCCGTGAACGGATTCCCGTCAACCGCTCGACGACACCCCGGTAGGGCACGTATCCCTCGATCCGCCGCTCCACCTCCGCGCTGGTCAGCGTCCGTTCCGGCAGATACGTCGCGACGCCCGTGATCCGGGCTCTCATCGCTCCCCCTATATATGGTCAATTCTCCCCATGTCCGCGCAATGTATCGAAAAGACCGGCAATTGTCCTGGTCGTGACAGCGGAATGAGGCCGATGCGCATCAGGGTGTAGAGGTAACGGCGTAGTTCTACGGGATCGTCCAGATCGGTGGTCGCGCGACGGCCAGGCGCATCGGCGGCCCGGCGTCGACCGCGGACCGGGGGAGCACCGCCTCCGGATGCTCCAGGAGCGTCTCGCGCAGCAGGGGGCGGCGCCGGGCCGGACTCCCTCCACGGGCTGACCTGCGAGGCGGGGATTCCCTGGTATGAGCTGATCTCCGATGGGTAGCCGGTGCCGCCATGAGCGACGTTCGGACGGGGACGGTGACCACGAGGGTCCCCGCGCGGTTGGACCGGCTGCCATGGTCACGGTGGCACTGGATGATCATCATCGGCCTCGGGACCGTGTGGATCCTCGACGGCCTCGAAGTAACGATCATCGGCAACCTCTCGGCCCAGCTGGCCAAGGACGGCAGCGGGCTGGAGATCACCCAGACCCAGGTGGCCGGTACGGCGGCGGCCCTCTACGTGGCCGGGGCGTGCCTCGGCGCGCTGTTCTTCGGCTGGCTCACCGACAGGTTCGGCCGCAAGAAGCTCTTCATCATCACGATGATCGTCTACCTGGTCGCCACCGCGGCGACCGCCCTGTCGTTCTCCGCGTGGTGGTTCTTCCTGTTCCGCTTCCTGACCGGGTTCGGCATCGGCGGGGAGTACGCCGCGATCAACTCCGCCATCGACGAGCTGATCCCGAGCCGCCACCGGGGCCGGATCGACATCATCATCAACGGCAGCTACTGGCTCGGCGCCGCCGGCGGCGCGCTGCTGACCGTCCCGCTGCTGAACAACTTCGCGGTGAACGTGGGCTGGCGCATCGCGTTCGGCCTGGGTGTGGTTCTGGGCCTGGGCATCCTCATCGTCCGGCGGCACGTGCCCGAGAGCCCGCGCTGGCTGTTCATCCACGGCCGGGACCGGGAGGCCGAGGAGCTGGTCGACGGCATCGAGGAGGAGGTCGAGCGGGAGAAGGGCGTCCGGCTGGAGGAGCCCCCGCAGTCCATGACCATCCACCAGCGCAGGTCGATCGGTTTCGGCCAGATCGCGCACACCATGGTCGCCCGTTACCCCAAGCGCACGATCCTCGGTTTCTCGCTCTTCATCGGGCAGGCGTTCCTCTACAACGCCATCACCTTCGGGTACGCCCAGATCCTGTCGACCTTCTTCAAGATCGACACCAGCACGGGCTACTTCTTCGCCGTCATCGCCGTGGGCAACTTCCTCGGCCCGCTGCTGCTCGGGCGGCTGTTCGACACCGTCGGCCGGGTGCCCATGATCTCCGGCACCTACATCGGATCCGGGGTGCTGCTGCTCGGCACGGCCTGGCTGTTCAACCAGGGGGTGCTGACCGCGGTCACGCTGACCGCCTGCTGGTGCGTCGTGCTCTTCTTCGCCTCGGCCGGGGCAAGCGCGGCCTACCTGACCGTCAGTGAGATCTTCCCGATGGAGACCCGGGCCATGGCCATCGCGTTCTTCTACGCGATCGGCACCTTCGTCGGCGGCATCGCCGGCCCGCTGGTCTTCGCCAACCTGGTGGAGAGCGGCAGGCCGGGCGACACCGCGCTGGCCTTCTCCATCGGCGCGATTCTCATGATCGCGGCCGGGCTGGTGGAGATGTTCCTCGGGGTCAAGGCCGAAGGCAAGAGCCTGGAGGACATCGCCGAACCACTGAGCGCCGCGTCGACCTGAGGGCTCCGGGCGGGGGTGCCGACAGGACCATGGCCACTGTCCGGGCAGGGTCACGGCCGCTGTTCGGACAGGGAGACACCGCTTCCCACTGGTGCCGGACGGCCCGCCCCCGCCGCCTTCGTGGTGGTGCTCACCCTGGGCGCGGGCCTCACCGCGCTCATGCCGTACGCCGGAGCCTGCCCGCGGTCGATCGCCGTCGCGATGGCGCGATTCGTGAGATACGCCACCGGAACGGGTAGCTTGATACGATAGTCATTATCATTTGAGCACCTGTTCAGGAGTTTGTCCCATGGATGTCCTCGCCGGGCTGGACGCATGCACGACCATGGAGCCGGATGAGGGCAGGGTGGCGGCGGCACGGGACCGGCTCGTCACCCCGGAGGAGGCGACCCAGCTCGCCGAGCTGTTCCGCCTGCTGGGAGACCCGACCCGGGCGCAGCTTCTGTACGCCCTGCTCGAAGCCGGTGAGCTGTGCGTCTGCGACCTCACCGAGACGGTGGAGGTCAGCGACACCGCCGTGTCGCACGCGCTCAGGCTGCTGCGGACGGCGGGCATCGTGGCCAGCCGCCGGGCCGGACGGATGATCTACTACCGTCTCGCCGACGTCCACGTGCGGATGCTTCTCGACCTCAGCCGCGAGCACCTCCGTCACGGCTAATGGGAGCTACCGGGTCGGCTGTTCGGGCAGACTCGGTGTCTGTAGCCGCTGGTGAGTGAGCACCCTCGTCGGCCGGACCTTGGAGTCCTGGGGTCAGATCGTGCCCTCACCGGTGGTCAGGGGTCTTGATCGCTGATGGGATGTCGTGCCCCTCGAGGGTCTGGGGTGAGCACTGGTCCATTAGTTCGCGGGCCGGCTCCTGCAGGCTGCTGACCGCTGTTGTCGATCGTCGGGGAGGTCGGGTTGCTGTTCGTTGGTGATGACTGGGCTGAAGACCATCACGATGTCGAGG
>NZ_NGFP01000355.1 GCF_002149035.1 Streptosporangium minutum | reverse complement strand
GGTGCGCGTGCGGGGGGCCGAAGAGCTGGGCGTCGGCGGTGGCGCGCTTGAAATGGCGGTGGGCGGAGTGCTCCCAGGTGACGCCGGTGCCGCCGTGGATCTGGATGTTCTCGCCCGCGGCGGTCAGGTAGGCCTCGGTGCAGTAGGAGCCGGCGATGGCCGCCTGCACGGGGAGGTCCTCCGCCGGGGCGCGGGCGGCCGCCAGCGCGGCGGAGCGGGCCGACTCGGCCAGCAGGAGCAGGTCGGCGAGCTTGTGCTTGACGGCCTGGAAGGAGCCGATCGGGCGGCCGAACTGGTGGCGTCGCCTCGCGTGGGCCACGGCCGTCTCCAGGCAGTCGGCGGCGCCGCCGGCCTGCTCGGCGGCGAGGCCGGTGACGCCCAGGTCCCGGACCCGGGCGCAGGCCGTGCCGTCGCCCACCCGCACGACCGGGACGGCGTCGAAGGCGAACGCGGCGAGCGGGCGGGTCTGGTCCAGGGACGTGTGCGGGGTACGGGACGAGGGGACGGCCTCCACCAGCTCGCCGTCGACGAAGGCCAGCACCACCTCGGCGTCCAGCGCGTAGCAGGCGGTCCCCGTGAGCTTTCCGTCACTCAAGGTTAGATCGGCGTCGTCGGGGAAGAGCACGGTTGCGGTGATGGAACCGTCGGCGATGCCGGGCAGCAGCCTGGCCATGGCTGACGGGTCCCCGGCGGCCTTGATCGCCTCTGAGGCCAGCACGACGGTTGACAGATAGGGGTAGGGCGAGAGCGCGCGGCCCAGCTCCTCACAGACGACGGCGACCTCCGCCGTCCCGCACCCGGCCCCGCCGTACTCCTCGGGGATGGCCAGGCCCGCCACGCCCAGCTCGGCGGCGAAGCGACTCCAGGGTGCTCCGGGGCGCTCGACGAGGAAGGAGCGGACGGCCTCGCGGAGTTCGCGCTGCTCTTCGGTCAGGCTCACCCGGACAGCATAACCAAGCGATTGCTTGTTAGACTATATTTGGCACATTTTGTGCATCCTTGCAGGTCACATATGCTTCACATGGCCACAAGCGAATGCAGATCGGAGGGATCAGTGGCTCCTGTTGACCAGAACTACACGTTGGACCAGAACTACACGGCTACTTTTCTCGCCGACGACCGCCAGGAGCGGGCGATCGTGCTCCACCTGGTGCTCTCATTCGTCGGCGGGATGCTGCTCGGCGCCCTCGGGGCCGCGCTCGCCGACGGGCCGGACCTGCTGTACGCGATCTACGAGCCCTACGTCTACGTGCTGTTCGTCGTCATCGTGGGACGCACCGCCGCCGGCCTCGGCTGGGCGGCGCTGACCAGCCTGCTGGCCACCCTCGGCCCGATAATCTCGCTGCTGGCCGCCTCGATCTTCAAGTCGGGCGGCGAGTTCCTGAGCCTCGGCAGCAACGGCGCGACGCTGAACTTCACGCTCTTCACCCTCGCCTCCTTCGGCCTGCTGGCCTACTTCACCAAGCGCGACGACCTCTGGGGCGACGTCTCGGGCGGTGTGCTCGTCGGGCTCGTCGCCATCGACGGCATGGACAAGGCGCTGCCCGCCGGCGCGGAGCACGTCTCCGGATTCTGGCCGGGGAGCGTGCTGGTCGTGACCGCTCTCGCGGTGGCGGTGCTGTGCTCGCTGCGGCGGGGGAGGGGCCGGTTCCGCTCGGCGCTGGTGGCGCTGATCATCGCTTGCTCCTACTTCGTGTTCGCCGTCGGCATCTAATGACAGACAACCGGCTTGCGCGAGTCGATAGCCTGTAGCCATCGATCCCTGCTAGCTAGGAGTAGCCGTGCTGCTGCGCATGTCGTCCTTGTTTCTTCGAACGCTGAGGGACGACCCGGCAGACGCGGAAGTCCCGAGCCACAAGTTGCTCGTCCGCGCCGGTTATGTCCGTCGTGTCGCACCCGGCGTCTACTCCTGGCTGCCGCTCGGCAAGATGGTTCTGGAGAACGTCGCGCGCGTCGTGCGTGAGGAGATGGACCGCATGGGCGGGCAGGAGGTGCTCTTCCCCGCCCTCCTGCCCCGGGAGTACTACGAGGCCACCGGCCGCTGGGCGGAGTACGGCGACCTGCTCTTCCGCCTCAAGGACCGCAAGGGCTCCGACTACCTCCTCGGCCCCACCCACGAGGAGATGTTCACCGACATGGTCAAGGGGGAGTACTCCTCCTACAAGGACTACCCGGTGACGCTCTACCAGATCCAGACGAAGTACCGCGACGAGGCCCGCCCCCGGGCCGGCATCCTGCGCGGCCGCGAGTTCGTCATGAAGGACTCCTACTCCTTCGACCTGGACGACGACGGTCTCAAGCGCTCCTACGAGCAGCACCGCGAGACCTACATCAGGATCTTCGACCGCCTCGGCATCGGCTACAAGATCTGCTTCGCCACCTCCGGCGCGATGGGCGGTTCCGCCTCCGAGGAGTTCCTGGCGCCCGCCGCGACGGGCGAGGACACCTTCGTCGCCTGCCACCAGTGCGGCTACGCGGCCAACGCGGAGGCGGTCACCACCCCCGCCCCCGCCGCGATCACCGGTGAGCGGCCGGCCCTGCGGGTCCTCGACACCCCCGACACCCCGACCATCGAGTCGCTGGTCGACCACGTCAACGAGCATCACGGCCTGGGCATCACCGCCGCCGAGACGCTCAAGAACATCGTGGTCAAGGTCACCACCCCCGGCACCGGCAAGTCCGAGACGCTGATCGTCGGCGTGCCGGGCGACCGCGAGGTCGACTTCAAGCGGCTGGAGGCCTCCCTGGCCCCCGGCGAGCCCGCCATCTTCGAGGCCGAGGACTTCGCCAGGCACCCCGGCCTGGTCCGCGGCTACATCGGCCCGCAGGTGCTCAAGGACCTCGGCATCCGCTACCTCGTCGACCCCCGCGTGGTCGACGGCAGCGCCTGGGTCACGGGCGCCAACGAGCCGGGCAAGCACGCCGCCGGCGTGGTCGCCGGCCGCGACTTCACCGCCGACGGCACGATCGAGGCCGCCGAGGTCCGTGCGGGCGACGCCTGCCCGGTCTGCGGCTCCGGCCTGTCCATCGACCGGGGCATCGAGATCGGCCACATCTTCCAGCTCGGCCGCAAGTACGCCGACGCCGCGAAGCTGGACGCCCTCGGCCCCGACGGCAAGCCGATCCGCGTCACCATGGGCTCCTACGGCGTCGGCGTCTCCCGCGCCGTGGCCGTGCTGGCCGAGCAGCGGCACGACGAGCTCGGCCTGGTCTGGCCCCGTGAGGTCGCCCCGGTGGACGTCCACGTCGTGGGCACCGGCAAGGACGGCCAGATCGAGGCCGCGACCCGGCTGGCCGAAGACCTCCAGGCCCGCGGCCTGCGCGTCCTGGTGGACGACCGCGCCGGGGTCTCCCCGGGGGTGAAGTTCAAGGACGCCGAGCTGCTCGGCATGCCCACGATCCTGATCATCGGCAGGGGGCTCGCCCAGGGCGTCGTCGAGCTGCGCGACCGCGTCACCGGCGTGAAGGAGGAGATCCCGATCGGCGAGGCCGCCGACCGGGTCGTGGCCGCCTGCCGCGCCTGATCCGCCGGCCCGCGGCCGTACGCGCCGCGGGCCGCCGGGCCCCGCCCGCGTTTCCGCCGGCTGCCGTACGGGCAGGTCAGCCAGTGGGGACGAGGGAACGGGGGTCTCATGGCACAGGTGTTCGACGCGTCCGCGTACGGGCGGGCCATCGCTGACGTCTACGACGACATCTACGACACGACCATGGCGGACACCTCCACGGAGTCCGCGGTGGACCGGCTGCACAAGCTGGCCGGGGGAGGGCCCGTCCTGGAGTTCGGCATCGGCACCGGCCGGCTGGCACTGCCCCTGGCGGCACGGGGGCTGACCGTCGCGGGCGTCGAGGGCTCCGCGGAGATGGTGGAGGTCCTGCGCGCCAAGCCCGGAGGCGACCGCATCCCGGTGACGGTGGGCGACTTCGCCCAGACCCGGGTCGAGGGCGAGTTCGCCCTCGTCGTGCTGGCCATCAACACGATCTTCGCGCTGCCCTCGCAGGACGCCCAGGTCGCCTGCTTCCGCAACGCGGCGGCCCATCTGCGGCCGGGTGGCCGGTTCGTGGTCGAGGCGTGGATACCCGATCTGGCGGCGTTCCGGAACGGGACGGCGCTGCGCCTGCTGTCGTTGAGCGAGGACAGGGTCTTCGCGGAGGCGGCACGGCTGTCCCCGGCCGACCAGATGATGTACACGACCAAGGTCAACCTGACCTCTGGCGGTCTGCGGCTGCTGCCCGCCAACCACCGGTACGCCTGGCCCGCCGAGCTCGACCTGATGGCGCGCCTGGCGGGCATGGAGCGCGAACACCGATGGGCCGACTGGCGCGGCGCCCCCTTCACCGACGACAGCCGGGCGCACGTGTCGGTCTACCGCCGCTGACCCGTCACGCCGGGCCTTGCCGCCCGCGTCTCCGGTCCTGCCCGCCGCGCCTTTCGCCGACGACCCGGCCGTCGATCCTCTCCGCCGACGCCCCGGCCCCGTCCGCCGAGCCCTACGCCGTACGAGGAGAACGCGATGCAGCTACCCGCGCCCCGAGGCCCCGTCACCGCCCTGCTCTTCGAAGCGCTGGCGGGCCCGCCGCACGAGATCGGCCCGCTGCCCGGACCCGCGGGGGGACGGGCCGTGGAGGACGAGGATCTGCAGCTCGCGCTCTTCGCCTGCTACGAGCTGCACTACCAGGGCTTCGACGGGGTCGACGACGGATGGGAGTGGGAGCCGTCGCTGCTGGGGGCCAGGCAGGAGCTGGAGCGGCGGTTCGAGGAGGGCCTCGCGGAGGCCGTGCCGCGCCCGTTCCCGGTGCCGCACGCGCTGCCCGTGCACATGCGCCGGGCCCTGGCCGGGCTGGTGGCCGCCGACGGCGACGGGCCCTGCCTGGCGGCGTTCCTGGAGAGAAAGGCCGACCTCGGCCAGTTCCGTGAGTTCGTCACCCACCGGTCGATCTACCATCTGAAGGAGGCCGACCCGCACACGTGGGCGATCCCCCGGTTACGGGGCCGCGCCAAAGCCGCCCTCGTGGAGATCCAGGCCGACGAGTACGGCGGGGGCCGGCTCGAACGGATGCACTCGGAGCTGTTCCGGGCCACGATGCGCGAGCTGGACCTGGACGATTCCTACGGCGCCCACCTCGACCGGGTTCCGGCGATCACCCTGGCGATCGGCAACGTCATGTCGCTGTTCGGCCTGCACCGGCGGCACCGCGGCGCCCTGCTGGGGCATCTCGCGGCCCTGGAGATGACCTCCTCGCTCCCCAACCTCAAGTACGGCCGGGGCCTGAGGCGGCTGGGCGGCGGCGCGACGGCCTGCCGCTTCTACGACGAGCACGTGCAGGCCGACGCCGTCCACGAGCAGATCGCCGCGCACGACATGTGCGGCGGGTTCGCCGCCGAGCACCCCGCCCTGGCCGGCGACGTCCTGTACGGGGCGGCCTGCGCCCTCGCGCTCGACCGGATCTTCGCCGAGCGCCTCCTGGACCGCTGGACGCGCGGGACCACCTCGCTGCGCGAGGCCGGTCTGGCGGTGGGCGACCGATGATGGACCTCGACTACGTGCTGCCGCTGCGCTGGGACGACGACTCGGGCCTGGAGGAGCTGACCGGTTACCTGCGCCGGCTCCGCCGGAGCGTGCGGGTCATCGTGGTCGACGGCTCCCCGGCCGAGCTCTTCGACCGGCACGCCGCCCTCTGGAGCGGTTCGGTCCGGCATGTGAGGCCCGACGCCGACCTCGCCTACGCCAACGGCAAGGTCAACGGGGTGATCACCGGAATGCGCCGGGCCCGCGCGGAACACGTGGTCATCGCCGACGACGACGTCCGCTACGGCGAGGCCGAGCTGGCCGGGATCGACGCCCTGCTGTGCGCGGCCGACCTGGTCCGGCCGCAGAACTACTTCGACCCGCTGCCCTGGCACGCCCGCTGGGACACCGCCCGGGCGCTGCTCAACCGCAGCTTCGGCGCGGACTACCCGGGCACGTTCGGGGTGCGCCGGTCGACCTTCCTGGAGATGGGGGGCTACGACGGGGACGTGCTGTTCGAGAACCTGGAGCTCATCCGCACGGTCCGCGCCCACGGCGGGCGCGAACGCCGCCCGCGCGGGCTCTACGTCCGCCGCCTTCCGCCCGATCCGGCGAGGTTCTGGTCCCAGCGCGTACGGCAGGCCTACGACGACCTGGCGCAGCCCGCCCGGATGGCGGTCTTCCTGGCAGTCCTGCCCGCGCTGGCCGCCGGGTTGCTACGGCGGCGGCACGGGACGATCCTCGCCTGTGCGGGGCTGTCGGTGGGGCTGGCCGAGATCGGCCGCCGCAGGGCGGGCGGCCGGCGGGTCTTCCCCGCCGTCACCGCGCTGTTCGCCCCGGTGTGGCTGCTGGAGCGGGCCACCTGCAGCTGGCTGGCGCTGGGGGCCCGGTTCCTGCGCGGCGGGGTGCCCTACGCCGGACGCCGGATGCGCGTCTCCGCGCATCCGGTCCGGCGGCTCAGGGCGCGCCGTCAGGGCGGGTCGTCGGGCTCGCTCCGGGCCTGGAACCCGGCCGGCCTGTGTGAGCCGTCGCAGAACGGCTTGGACGACGAGCGCCCGCAGCGGCACAGCGCCACCGTGGCCCTGCCGGGGTCGATGACGGCCCCGTCCTGAGTCGTCAGCGTGAACGGGCCCCGCAGCAACAACGGCCCGTCTTCACATGGGGTCACTGTGACCGGATTGTCCGCTTTGTGTCGCATGTGAAGACTGTGCCCGGTGTCGCGGGCGAGAAACGCCGCCCGCCGCCCGCCGGCTACCGGGAGCCGCTGCCGAGGGTCTTGCGCCAGTGGAAGCCGCCCGGCAGGTTCACGCTCAGGGTGCGGCGGCCGTCGGCGGTCTTGGTGACCCGGAAGGCGCGGTTGCCCCAGCTGTGGCCGACTCCACTCCGTGACAGGTTGAGACGGAACGGACCGAACTTCAGAGACTTCCTGTATCCCCAGCCCATTGCTTCCTCCCTTGACGTGTCAGCGGAGGTTCAGCTACCCGTCAGCGCCGGTCCAAACGTGAGCAAACAGGGATGGTTCGCATGGCTACGGCGACGGGGTCGTCGCCGTGGGAGTGGGAGTGGGGCTGGGAGCGGGCGGCGCGGGCATGCCGGGGAAGGCGTCGATCTCCGGGCGCAGGCCGTACGCGCGGACCACGCACTCCTGCATGGCCAGCGCGGCCATCTTCCGCAGCGCCGGGTCGCCGGACGCGGTCAGCTCCAGGTAGGCGCTGGTCACCCCCCGCTCGACCAGCACGGCCAGCTCCACGGCCTGGGCCGCGGTGGACGGAGTGACCGGCAGCTCGTAGCTCGCGTTCGGCTCGACCGGGGTGCCGCCGCGCGAGACGATCAGCGTGCGGAGCCGGTCGCGGCGGGCGCGGTGGGCGTCGAAGGCGTCCGTCGCGACGGCGCGGAGGTTCCCCGTGGACCTGGCGCCGATGATCCCGTAGGCGTAGACGGCCGCGTGCTCGGCCGCCAGGGCCGTGCCGAGCCCCTGGTCGGCACTCACAGCAACCTCGACAGGGCCACGGCGTGCGCGGCCTCACAGGCGCCGATGGAGGCGATCAGCTGGGCCAGGGCGGGGGAGGCCCCGTCGAGCTGGCGGGGGCGGAGCGCCGCCGCCCTCTGCTCCAGTCTCCGCA
>NZ_NGFP01000354.1 GCF_002149035.1 Streptosporangium minutum | reverse complement strand
GGCCCACCGCCCCCGGCGGCCGCCCGCGTAATGTGGGGAGGACCCACACGAATCTCGGGGGGCCGCGTGGAGCAGCCGGCGGAGCGGGGGCTGACCACTGCGGAGGTCGCCGAACGGGTGGCGCGCGACCAGGTCAACGTGGTCCGGCGCAGGTCGAGCAGATCGCTTCCGGCGATCATCCGGGCCAACGTCCTCACCCTGTTCAACGCGGTGATCGCCGTCCTGTGGATTCTGATCATGGTCTTCGGGCAGTGGCAGGACGGGCTCTTCGGCGCGGTGATCGTGGCCAACTCGGCGATCGGCATCGTCCAGGAGCTCCGCGCCAAACGCACCCTGGACCACCTCGCCGTCGTCAACGAGGCCCCCGTCAAGGTCCGCCGGGACGGCGCCGACACCCCGATCCCGCCCAGACAGATCGTGCTCGGCGACCTCATCCTGCTCGCCTCCGGCGACCAGCTCCAGGTCGACGGCCGGGTGGCGGACGCCGACGGGCTGGAGGTGGACGAGTCCCTGCTCACCGGCGAGGCCGACCCCGTCCACAAGCGCCCCGGCGACCAGGTGCTCTCCGGCAGCTTCGTCGTCGCCGGCGCCGGTTCGTACGTCGCGACCAGGGTGGGCGGCGCCGCCTACGCGGCCAGGCTCGCCGACGAGGCCAGCAAGTTCAACCTGTCCCACTCGGAGCTGCGCGCCGGCATCAACCGGTTCATCAAATACATCACCTGGTTGATCGTGCCGATCGGCACGCTGCTCATCTGGAGCCAGGTCAGCAGGACGAGCGACTTCGGCCAGGCCATCACCGGCGCGGTGGCGGGCATCGTCACCATGATCCCCGAAGGCCTGGTCCTGATGACCAGCATCGCCTTCGCCGTCGGGGTGATCCGGCTGGGCAAGCGCCGCTGCCTGGTCCAGGAGCTGCCCGCCATCGAGGTGCTGGCCCGGGTGGACGTGCTCTGCCTGGACAAGACCGGCACGCTCACCGCGGGCGGCATGAGCCTCGACCGGGTACGCCCGCTCCGCGACGACCTGCCCGTCGACGAGGCCCTCGGCGCGCTGGCCCACCTGGACCCGGACCCCAACCCCACCGCCCGGACCGTCCAGTCCGCATACCCCGACCCTCCCGGCTGGCGCCCCGACCTCAAGGTGCCCTTCTCCTCGGCCCGCAAATGGAGCGGGGCGGAGTTCGCCGGGCAGGGCGCCTGGGTGCTCGGCGCCGCCGACGTCCTGCTCACCCCGGACACCCCGGAGTACGGCGAGGCCGAGGAGACGGCCGCCACCGGCCTCCGCGTGCTCGCCCTGGTCCGGGTCGCGTCACTGCGCGACCCCGACGACCTCGGCCCCGTCGAGGCGGCGGCCGTCATCGCCCTCAAGCAGCGGATCCGCCCCGAGGCGGCCGCCACCCTCGGATACTTCGCCGAGCAGGGCGTCACCATAAAGATCATCTCTGGCGACAACCCCGAGTCGGTCTCGGCCATCGCCCTCTCCCTCGGCGTACCCGGCGGGGAACACGCGGTGGACGCCCGCACCCTGCCGGAGAACGATCCCGAGAAGCTGGCGGAGATCCTGGACGCCAACACCGTCTTCGGCCGGGTCACCCCGCACCAGAAACGCTCGTTCGTCGGCGCCCTCCAGTCACGCGGTCACACGGTCGCGATGACTGGCGACGGCGTCAACGACGTGCTCGCGCTCAAGGACGCCGACCTCGGCGTGGCGATGGGCTCGGGCAGCGGCGCCGCCCGATCGGTCGCCCAGATCGTGCTGATGGACGACAACTTCACCGGCCTGCCCTCGGTGGTGGCGGAGGGCCGCCGGGTCCTGGCCAACATCGAGCGCGTCTCCAGTCTCTTCCTCACCAAGACCTTCTACGCCATCGTCCTGTCCCTGCTCACCGGGGTCGTCGGGCTCGCCTTCCCGTTCGCCCCCCGGCACTCCACCCTGGTCAACGCGCTGACGATCGGCATCCCGGCGTTCTTTCTCGCACTCGCACCGAGCAACGAGCGGGCCAGGACCGGCTTCGTGCCCCGCGTGCTCCGGCTGGCGATCCCCGCCGGAGTCATCTGCGCGGTCGCCGTCTACCTGTCGTACTGGGCCGCCCAAGCCGGCTCCTCCACCCTGGAGGAGAACCGCACCTCAGCGGTGATCACGTTGTTCATGACCACGTGGTGGGTGCTGGTCCTGATCGCCGGACCGTACGTATGGTGGCGCGTCGTGCTGGTGACCTCCATGGCCGTACTGTTCGCGCTCGCCCTCGCCACACCGTTCACCCGGGACTTCTTCGCGCTCGCCCTCGGCGACCTGAGCAACGACCTCGTCGCGGCCGGGTTCGGCGTGGCCGGCGCGGTCGCACTGACGATCGTTTTCAAGATCATGCGATCACCCGATATATCGCCGGGTCAGGGCCGGTCAAACGATACCCTTGAGTCATGACCGACCCGCAGCTCATCCTCACCGAGCGCGTCCAGCAGGCGCTGGCCGCCGCCTTCGGTACGGATTACGCCGACGCAGACCCGCTGATCCGTCCCTCCCAGTTCGCCGACTACCAGGCGAACGTGGCGATGAGCCTGAGCAAGCGACTGCGACGAGCCCCGCGGGAAGTCGCCCAAAAGATCGCCGATCGCCTCTCCGGCCGCGCCGAAGGCGCGCAGGGCGACGCCTTCCCCGGCACCGTCGAGGTCAGCGGTCCCGGTTTCCTGAACATCACGCTCTCCGACGACTGGATCGCCGAGCAGACCGCCGAGATCATGGCCGACCCGCGCAGCGGCGTCGCCCAGACCACCCCGCCGCAGACCATCGTGATCGACTACTCCGCGCCCAACGCGGCCAAGGAGATGCACGTCGGCCACCTGCGCACGACCATCGTCGGCGACGCCCTGGCCCGCGTGCACGAGCACCTGGGCAACAAGGTCATCCGGCAGAACCACCTGGGCGACTGGGGCACCCCGTTCGGCATGCTCATCGAGCACCTGCTGGACATCGGCGAGGCGACCGCCGTCGCCCAGCTCGAGGCCGGCGAGGGCAACGCCTACTACCAGGCGGCCCGCGCCAAGTTCGACTCCGACCCGGAGTTCAACCAGCGCGCCCGCACGCGGGTGGTGACCCTCCAGGCCGAAGAGCCGGAGACCATGCGCCTGTGGCACATCTTCATGGACGCCACGGTCCGCTATTTCAACAAGGTCTACAGCCAGCTCGGCGTGACGCTCACCGACGACGACATCGCCGGTGAGAGCATGTACAACCACATGCTCGCCCGGGTCTGCGACGAGCTCCAGGAACGCGGCGTCGCCGTCGTCAGCGACGGCGCGCTCTGCATCTTCCCGCCCGGTTTCACCGGCCGCGAGGACCAGCCGCTGCCGTTCATGATCCGCAAGAGCGACGGCGGGTACGGCTACGCCACCACCGACATGGCTACCATCCACTACCGCGTCCAGGACCTCAAGGTCGACCGGATCCTCTACGTGATCGGGGCGACCCAGGCCCTGCACATGTCGATGCTGTTCGCCTCCGCCAGGATGGCCGGCTGGCTGCCCGACCACGTCAGGGCCGAGCACGTCCAGATCGGCAGCGTGCTGGGCAGCGACGGCAAGATGTTCAAGACCCGCAGCGGCGAGTCCATCAAGCTGCTGGACCTGCTGGACGAGGCGGAGACCCGCGCCGCCGCCGTGCTCGCCGGCCGCGACTACGACGACGCCGCGCGCGCCGAGATCGGGCATGCCGTCGGCATGGGCGCGGTCAAGTACGCCGACCTGTCGGTCAGCCACGACAGCGAATACGTCTTCGACTTCGACCGCATGCTCGCCCTGACCGGCAACACCGGCCCCTACCTCCAGTACGCCACGGCCCGGATCCGCTCCATCTTCCGCAAGGCAGGCATGGCCCCGGCCACGGCGACCGGCCCGATCCTGCTCGGCCACCCGGCCGAGCGCGCCCTGGCCCTGCAGGTGCTCGGGTTCGGCTCCGTCGTGAACGAGGTGGCCGAAGGCTCCGCGCCGCACAAGCTCGCCGCCTACCTGTTCGAGACCGCGAGCATCTTCACCACCTTCTACGAGAACTGCCCCGTCCTGAAGGACGACGTCGACCCGGCCACGCGCGCCTCGCGGCTCGCCCTGTGCGCGCTCACCCTGCGCGTCCTGGAGACCGGCCTGGACCTACTCGGCGTCCCGGTTCCCGAGCGCATGTGAGTCATCCACCGGATGATCGCCTTGATTCACCAAATTGAGGCGATCATCCGGCAAAGTTGGGTTCGGCGCGCCTCCCGACGGGGATGACCGAGGCGCACTACGCTGGCGCGGTCACCGGTCACAACTTCGGAGAGTTCTCTGCCTTGAGCACCGACCTGACCGCGAGTTCCCACGTCGGGACGGAGCTGCACCGCTACGCCGAGGCACTCCTGGCGAATCTGGCCGCCGACGCGGCCCTCTCCATGACGCCGCCGCGATTCCCGGACACGACCGACCACTGGCTGGCCCCGGCAGTCGAGGCT
The DNA here is from genome assembly GCF_002149035.1 of Streptosporangium minutum. GTDB lineage: Bacteria > Actinomycetota > Actinomycetes > Streptosporangiales > Streptosporangiaceae > Streptosporangium > Streptosporangium minutum. Next base: position 3,299 of record NZ_NGFP01000354.1, on the reverse strand, counting down.
CTCGTCCTGCTCATGCGCGGCGAAGACGCACTCGAACCCCTCGGCCGCGCCGCCCAGCTCGACGGGCAGCGGACCGCGCTCTTCCTCTGCCTGGCTCTGGCCGTCTCCGGTCAGGGCGACCAGATCCATGCCTCCTGGCTGGGCATCGCCTTCGGCGAGATGGCCGTTGACCGTCCGGTGACCCACGGCCAGCGTGCGCTCTGGCTCGCCGCCGCCAGGGGAGCGTACGGCCCCGCGGGCAAGATCTTCGTGCTCCGCAAGCTCGACGCGGTGGCCACCCCCTCGGAGGTCGAGCCCGACCGCTGGCTGAGCGCGCTGACCCCGCACGAGCCGTCGATGGTGGTGCCGCCGTCCCTGGTCGACTTCCCCCAGCTCGCCGAGCTCCCCGAGCTGGCCGAGCCCGTCCAGGCCGCCGACCAGCTGACCCGCCTGCTCGGCCGCTGCATCGAGATCACCTCGACCCGGGAGGGGACCGGCGGAAAGCTGGCCAACCGCGCGAGCAAGCCCGCCGCCGTGTGGACCGAGGGCGAGCCGCTGACGGTGCTGCGCCATCTGATCGGCTCAGGTGGCCCCGAGGGGCCGATGAACTCACTCGCCGGGCACCTGCTCGGCGACCTGCAGCCCGGCTCCGACCCGCATCTCGCCGCCATCGCGCTGCACATGGCCGCGCCGATCGTGCGGACCGCCGCCGAGCGCCTCGTCCAGGCCACCCAGGTCGATCCGCCGCAGTCGGTCACCATGCCGCTGCTGGGGCACCACGTGGTGCTCCGGCCGGATGGCCCGGACGCCGAATCGCTGGCCGCCGCCGAAAAGCGCATCACCGTCGAAGGGGTGCCCGTCCGCGGCCGGCCCTGGCCCGCCTACGCGCTGCTCGCCCTCGGCGTGGCGGCTCTGGTGGCCGCGCTCGTCACCCCGGTGACGCTGCCGCTCACAGCACTCGCGGTGGCCCTGCTCGCAGCGGGGGGCCACCAGCTCTGGCGCCGCCGCAGACGCGAGCAGGCAGACGCCGAATACGTCACAGCACAGCTCTCCGAGCTGCGCGAGCTGGCTGAGGGTGCCGTGTGGGCCCTGCACGAATACGCGCGGGAGAGCGAGAAGCGCGCCCAGACCGCCACCTCAGACCTGGCCGAACTGGTCCGCGTGCTCCGCCGGGGCCCCCGCGCGGGGTAGCTGGAGGCTGCCGGGCCCGGGAAGCACGGAAACCTCGTGACCGGGCAACGCGGGGACACCAGGCCGGGGAAGAGGGGACGCCGGGGTCTGGGAAGCAGGGGAATCCCAGCTCCGGAGGACACGGTGACCCCGGGCCCGGGAGGCAGGGAAACACCGAGCCCAGGAGGTGAGGGCCCCCCACGGGGGCCTCGGGCTCAGGAAGTAAGGGAACACCGAGACTGGAGGACACGGGGACCCCGGGTCCGGGAAGGACGAGAACGCCGGAAGGCACGTTCCAATCATTCCTGTCGTTCCGGTCACCGTGGGATCAGCCGGTGGTGATCTCCACCTCGGCCGGAGCCAGCAGGAAGACCTTCTCCGCGATGCGCTCGATGCGGCCCTCGCAGCCGTAGGCCAGACCTGCGGCGAAGTCGACCATGCGGGTGGCCTCAGCCGTGCTCATGACGTTGACGTCCATGATGACCGTCTGGCCGTCACGGAAGTGCCGTCCGATGATCGGAGCGTCGTTGTACTTCCTGGGCGTCAGCATCACGATCCGAGAGGGCTCGCTCATCGAACGCCAGCGCTTGGCCGCACGCTCCGAAGCGGGCTGCCAGTCCTCGCCCTCACCCTCGACTTCGTCCTCGTAGTCATAGGACTCGTCGTAATCCTCTGCTCCACCCAGGCCAAGGTAGGTCGCCACCTTGCGCACTGCCCCCATCGGCTCGTCCTTTCCTCAGGACCACGCCGCAGCCGGCTTGTCCTACACCTTGGACGGTAACCGACGACCAGAAGTTCGCCGCGCGACACGCCCAACGCTTATTACCACTTTGTACGGCTAGCGCACTGGTTTGCCTGGCCCTCATACCCGCTTTCAGCCGAATATTGTCGTTCAGTTAAAATTACTTCATGCGTATCTATACGGTCGATTCATTTACCGACCAATTTTCCAAGGGTAACCCTGCGGGGGTCTGCTTGCTCGACAATCCGGTTCCGGATGTCTGGATGCAGTCCATCGCAGCGGAGATGAGGCACTCCGAGACGGCCTTCGTGCTTGAAGGGGAAGACGGCGAGCCGTATTCACTCCGTTGGTTCACACCGGTGGTCGAGGTGGCCCTGTGCGGACACGCCACCTTGGCCGCGGCACATGTCCTGTATTCCACAGGATCACCCCCGGAAACCCTTGAGTTCTCAACGAAGAGCGGGATTCTGTCCGTGACCAGGGACGGAACGGGTCTAATCAGCATGGACTTCCCGGCGAAGGCGCTGGAGGCGGTGAGCGCGCCGGACGGTCTGGCGGCGGCACTGGGGGTCGAGCCTCTCTGGGTCGGCAAGAACGTCTGGGACTATCTGGTGGAGGTCGACTCCGAGGAGACCGTTCGCGCCGTCTCCCCTGACTTCCTCGCGCTGGAGAAGGTGGACGCCCGAGGAGTCATCGTGACGGCTCCCGCGTCGAGCCCCGGTGCCGACTACGTCTCCCGATTCTTCGCTCCCAGAGTCGGTGTCAACGAGGACCCCGTGACCGGTTCCGCCCACTGCGCCCTGGCCCCCTACTGGACGGGCAAGCTCGGCTCGGCCTCCCTGGTCGGTGCCCAGCTCTCCCAGCGGGGCGGTGTGATCCACACGACGGTGCGGGGTGACCGGGTCGAGCTGAGCGGGCGTGCGGTGACTGTGCTCTCCGGAAAACTCCACGTCTGAAGAACGTAGCCGACCGGGTGTAGAGTTCCTGCCGGCCGCACAGAGGGACGGAATCCGGTGGCAGGCATCCGTCCGGCGTGGGAAGGCAAGTCCCCGGAAAAGGGGCGGTGGAAAAAGGGTCCGCAGGAAAAACACCGACTGAAAGGGGGCAGGGAACAGGGCAGGGGAACAGAAAGGGTTCCGGAAAACAGAAAAGGCCACCCCGAAGGGTGGCCTTTCCTATAAAGATTGTCCGGCGGCGACCTACTCTCCCACACCGTCCCCGGTGCAGTACCATCGGCGCTGAAGAGCTTAACTTCCGGGTTCGGAATGTAACCGGGTGTTTCCCCTTCGCCATAACCGCCGTAACACTATGAAACTGTCAAACACACACGGTGCTTGCTGTTTCAGAATCGCATAGTGGACGCGAGCAAAAATGCTTTGTGGTCAAGTCCTCGGCCTATTAGTACCGG
>NZ_NGFP01000353.1 GCF_002149035.1 Streptosporangium minutum | reverse complement strand
GGGCTACGGGCTGCGCAGCCTGGCCCGGGACGTGGAGACGTTCGGCGGCACCCTGGTCTACGGGCCACTGGAGGGCCGGAGCTGGAGCGTGGTCGCCACGTTCCCGCTGCTCGGCTCCGTCCGAGCCGTGCCGGGCAGTGACGATCCTCGATAAGTAACCCCATTGGGGGTATGGATGGGTTATAAATAGAGGCGCGTGCTGTGGGCGGCCCCGCGCCGGCCACGGTGATCGGGTGTGAACCATCGGCCGCCGCGGTCGCCACGACAGGTCCGGGACGGCCGGCCCGCCGGATCACGGGACGCCCGCAGGGCCGGCCCCCGTAGTGACCGTCGAAGGGATCATGTGGTGAAGCGTGTGCTGCTGCTGGCGACCGGTGACACCATCGCCTACTCCCGCCGTCCCGCGGGCGTCGCCTCCGGGGCCGGACTCCTGGAGACCATCCCCCCAGACGCGCTCGCGGCGGACGTGGTGGTGGAGGACGTGATGGCGGAGCCCAGCTGGGACACGTCGCCCTCGACCATGCTGGGACTGGCCCGCCGGGCACGTTCGGCCATCCTTGAGCGGGGATTCGACGGGGTCGTGATCACTCACGGCACCGACACGCTGGAGGACTGCGCCTTCCTCGCCGACCTGCTCGCGGGCCGGGCGGCGGAGCACGGGGGCATCGTCCTGACCGGCGCCATGCGGTACCTGGACGACCTGTCCGCCGACGGCCCGCGCAACCTGGCCTCCTCCGTCACCGCCGCCGCCGATCCCGCGCTGCGCGGCGCCGGGGCCGTCGTCTGCCTCAACGACGAGCTGCACGCCGCTCGCTGGGTCACCATGACCGACGCCACGAGCGTGGCCGCCTTCTCCTCGGCCCCCTTCCCCGTCCTGGGCCGCGTGGCCGGCGGGCGGGTCGAGACGCTCGCCGAGCCGCCGCCCCGGCCGCCCGCGGCGGCGGGGGAGCCGGAGACGGACGTCGCCCTGATCAAGACCTACCCGGGGATGGATCCCGTGCTGCTGACCGCGGTCGTGGACGCCGGGGCCCGGGGCATCGTGCTGGAGGGGACCGGCATGGCCAACGTACCGGTCAGCCTCTTCACGACGATCAGCGAGCTGACGGAGTGGGGCATCCCGGTGGTCGTCGCCTCACGGTGCCGCACCCGTCAGGTCCCCCTGGAGGACCTGCCCCTCGGAACGGGCCTCGCCGGGAAGGTGGGGGCGATCGGCGCCCGCGGTCTCGCGCCCTCGAAGGCGCGCGCCGCACTGATGGTCGCCCTCGGGACGGGCGGGCCGCGGGCTGTGCGCGACTGGTTCGGCAGGCTCTGACCCGCCGGTGGCGACGCGGCGTGTCCGGGGGATTCCCGGGGGCGGCCGATGAGGTGGGGGGCGCGGCAGGCGGATCGCCGACGCCGCCGGTATGCGCGAGCCCGCTCAGCTTGAGGGGTCTCCGGATCCGCCGGGCGTCGTGACGGGTCGTTGGCGCGGATCCGGGCCGGCCGGTGCGCGCGGGCCGGTGATCTGGTCCTCAAGGCCGTCGAGAAGGGCCTGGAGGCCGAACTCGAAGGTCTGGTCGGGGGCGGTGGCGTAGGCCGCGGCCGCCGGTGTGCCGAGGCGGGCGCGCAGCCGGGGGAACCGCATGGCCACTTCGCTCGCCTTGGCCATCGTGTCCTGGAACAGTGCTTCGGCGTCCGCGCCGTCCCGGCTCAGCCGCCTGGTCAGGGAGGCCGTCGCCGACACGCCGAGGACGTTTCCCAGCACGAATGTGAAGACGGTCGCCGCGGCGCGGTCGGCCTGCGTGCCGACGAAGCCGGCCCTTTCGTAGACGGCGAGGTTGTGGTCGTCGTGGCGTGCCTTGCCCGGGCCGTAGAAGAGGTGGGAGCCGAAGGCCTGGACGAGCCACGGGTGCCGGCTGAACATCGCGTGCAGGCTGGTGGCCATCGCGGTGGCCGCGGCGCGCCAGCCGACCGTGTCGAGGTCGGGTAGTTCGACCTCGTCCCAGAGCCGGTCGCCGACGAGCAGGATCAGGTCGTCCTTGTTCTTGACGTGCCAGTAGACCGCCGTCGCGACGGTGCCGAGCCGCTTGCCCAGACTGCGCATGTTCAGGCCGTCCAGGCCTTCGTCGTCGAGCAGCTCGACAGCGGTCCGGAGGATCTGTTCCTTGGTCAGTGTGTCGCGCGGCATGCGCTCACGATAGGTCACCCGGCCTGAATTGCACAAAGTTCAAGACATGACTTGCACTTAGTTCAAGTAGGGGTCTACGGTTCCCTTGAACTTAGTGCAAGTCGCTGAGGCGCCAGAGAGCGTCCAATGAAGGAGATCGACCATGAACGCTTTCGCCGCCGTCATGCAGCTGCTCGTCGCCACCGCCTTCGTGAGCATCCCGCTGGTGCGCCACCGCTACGGAACCAGCGCGATGGCCGGCGCCCAGGCCGAGCTGACGCGCCAGGGCGTACGGACCACCGTTCTTGCCGAGAACGGGATGAGGTTCGACGCCGGCGGCCACGAGACGTGGGCTCCGGTCTCGATCGCCGCGGTGATGGCGGCGACAGCCGCGGTGAACCTGTCCGACGGCTCCTGGGCCGAGCCCCTGACCTGGGTCTTCCAGTCCATCGTGCTGCTCGTCAACTGCGTGATCCTCTACAGCCAGCTGACCGCCACGGAGTCCGTGCGGGCCGCCTTCGCCCGCAAGGGCGACCCGATGCTGGCCCGCGTCGACGTGCCGGCCCTGCTCAAGGCGGCAGAGGACGGCTTCCCCTCCTGGACGTGGACCCTTCAGAACGTACGGCACGCCGTGGTGTTCGGCGCCTCGATCCTCGCTCTGGCGGCGACGGCCATCGCCTGACGCGCCAGGCCCCCGCTCCGGCGGCCCCCGGCCGCCGGCCGGCGAGCCCGCCGACGAGCGGCCCGGCCGGCACCCGCGGACGGAGAAGATCGAGACGCCCCGAAGATCATTGACGCCTACTTGAGCGGGTCGTGGCCCCAGTTCATCAGGGAGTATCTCCACGGGGTGTCATGGACGTCGCCTGACGGGCGCTGCGCGAGGTGGCGGCGGACGTAACCGGTCACCTCCCGCATGTGGGCGTAGTCCTCGTCGGACAGGCCGTCCTCGCCCTTCCGGAGAATCCCCACGATCCGGCGGCCGGACTCGTGGCCTATCGACTCACTACGGCCGGACTTGTCCCCGACGGCCTTGGAGTCCCGCGTGTCCAGCCAGCTCTCCAGCTCGCCGGCCGTCATGTTGACCGCCTGGTGAAAATCCGTGGCGATCTGCTCCCTGTCCTCGGTCATGCTGGTCTTCCTCCATGGCGCCGGCGGCCGGTGCGTCCTTGCTCCGGTTGTCGCTCGTACGCTCTCGTCCTACCCCCTTTATCGAATCGGTCATCCGGGGGCGTACCTCCTTGGTGCCCCCACCCTCTCCGTACGTCGACGCCCCTTCTCCGTACGGCTGCGCCCGCGGCTTCTCCGTACGGCTGCGCCCGCCTCCGATTCCGTACGGCCGTGCGGGATCGGCGGCGGCTTGACTTAAACCAAGGTTCAAGTCGCAGGCTGGTCGCAGATCCCCGCCGGTGACGGGCCGGGGGATCTCCATCGGCGACGAAAGGGATGTCTGATGATTCTTGTGACCGGGGCGACCGGCAATGTCGGCCGGCAGGTCGTGTCCCAGCTCCGGGACGCGGGCGCCGCCGTCCGGGCGCTGGTCCGCGACCCCTCCTCCGCCGGACTGCCCGAGGAGGTCGACGTCGTGCGCGGCGACCTGTCCGCGCCGGACACGCTGGAGGCGGCGCTGGACGGGGTCGAGTCCGTGTTCCTGGTGTGGCCGTTCTTCACCGCCGACGGCGCCCCCGCGGTCCTGGACGCGGTCGGGCGGCACGCGCGCCGCATCGTCTACCTCTCCTCGGCGGGCGTGCGCGAGGACGTCGAGCGGCAGGGTGATCCGATCAACCAGTTCCACGCCGACGTCGAGCGGCTGATCGAGCGGTCCGGGCTGGAGTGGACCTTCCTGCGGGCCGGCGGGTTCGCGACCAACGCCCTGGCGTGGGCGCCGGAGATCCGCGACGGCGGCGTCGTCCGCGCTCCCTTCGGCGCGGCGACCAGGTCGCTGATCCACGAGCGGGACATCGCGGCCGTGGCGGTCCGCGTGCTGACCGGCGACGGGCACGGCGGGGCGAAGCATCACCTGACCGGGCCCGAGCTGCTGTCGACGGTCGAGCAGGTGCGCGCCGTCGGCGAGGCCGCCGGCCGCCCGGCGCGCTTCGAGGAGGTCCCGGTCGAGGAGGCGCGCCGGCAGATGCTCGCCTCGGGCTGGCCGGCCTCGGTCGTGGACGGGATCTTCGACGCCCACGCGGGGATGGTGACGGAGCCGGAGCGGATCACGTCCACGGTGGAGGAGATCACCGGGGTGCCGGCCCGCACGTTCCGGCAGTGGGCGGCCGACCACGCCGACGACTTCCGCTGAGATCCCGGCCGCGCCGGTGGTTGCCGCCGAGCCCGTATCCGCCCCCGGCCGCGCCGGTGGTTGCCGCCGAGCCCGTATCCGCTCCCGGCCACGCCGGGAGCCCGCCGGTCACTCGTCGTCGAACTTCCGGGTGTCGCGGGGCTCGGTGTAGGGCTCCTCGTCGGCGGGCATGCCCGCCTCGATGGCGCGTTCACGGGCGAGTTCGGCGTCGAACTCGACGCCGAGCAGCACGGCGACGTTGGTGATCCACAGCCAGATCAGGAAGACGATGACGCCGGCGAGGGCGGCGTAGGTCTTGCTGTAGGAGCCGAAGTTGGCCACGTAGAACCCGAACGCGGCGGACGCGGCGATCCACAGCACGACGGCGATCATGCTGCCGGGGGTGATCCAGCGGAACCCGGGGTGCTGGACGTTGGGCGCGGCCCAGTACAGCAGGGCCAGGACCAGCGCCACGATGATCACCAGGATCGGCCACTTGGCGACGCCCCAGATCGTGAGCCCGGTCTCGCCGATCCCGAGGACCTTTCCGGCCTGTTCGGCGAGCCCGCCGGTGAAGACGACCGCGACCGAGCCGACCGCCATCAGGATCACCAGGACGGCGGTGATGCCCAGGCGCAGCGGCAGGGTCTTCCAGACGGGCCGGCCCTCGGGCATCTCGTACATGACGTTGGCGGCCCGCATGAACGCCCCCACATAGCTTGAGGCGGACCAGAGCGCGACGGCGATACCCATGATCGCGGCGATCCCGGCGGCGCGCTGGCTGCTCTGCAGGGCCTGGAGCACGGTGTCGATGGTCTGCCGGGCGGGGCCGGGGGCCAGGGCGCCCAGGTTGTCGACGAGCGACTGGGTGGCCGACTGGCCGAACAGCCCGAGGACGGATATCACGGCCAGCAGCGCGGGGAAGATCGACAGCACCGCGTAGTAGGTGAGCGCGGCGGCCCAGTCGGTGAGGTTGTCCTCCTGGAACTCCTTGACGGTGCGTTTGAGGACGCCCCACCACGACCTCTTGGGCAGCTCCGTCGGGCTGCCGGGCGCGGTCTCGCTCTCCGGCCGCAGGTCGGGCCCGCCTGTCGGGGGCCTGTCGCCCGCCGGCCGTTCGACGTCGTGATGTGACATGGGTGCACCGTCTCTGAATGGAGCCGCCTCCCCGTGACGAGGGTGGCGGTGTCGCTTACAACCGCTGGAAGCTGGAGGCGGGATGGTCCGATCCGATCGCCTGCGGGGCTCCGCCGTGCGTCGGGCACTTCCCGGTCCGGCTGGCGTCCGCGCACCGGTGGCTCCGGGGATGTGCTTCTTCGCATGGGACCGGCGCTACCCTGCTGGAACCCACACATTCACAAAATGGCTGAAACAGAGTTAAATACCCTCCCTGCCGAGGGGGCGGCGATAAACGCCCGGGAGTCGCGAGCGGACGAGCGGGGCATCGCCCGCCGGCCGTCCATGACGGGTCCCCCGGCTGCCCGGAGGTAAACAATCCCGCGTCCCGGGCGTGGCCGTCCTCCCTGCGGGAACCAGCCGCACATGACTGAATCGCATCGGCACGACGCATCCGCCGCTGACCGCCGAGCCGGCGTCTCCCCACGGTCCGCGGGGTTGGTGCTCGGCTTCGGGGTGGGAGGTTTCATCGATGGGATCGTCCTGCACCAGCTCATGGGCTGGCATCACATGCTGAGCGGCTGGTACCCGAACGACGAGCGCGTCAACATGATCGGCGACGGCCTGTTCCACCTCGGCTGCCTCATCGTCGTCGTCGCCGGGGTGCTGATGCTCTCCCGGGTGCGGCCGGTGCCGATCGCGGAGATCATCGGCTGGATGATCGCCGGCTGGGGTGCGTTCAACCTCCTCGAAGGGCTGATCGACCACCAGATCCTCGGCGTCCACCATGTCCGGCACGGCCCCGGGGAGCTCCTCTACGACCTCGGTTTCCTGCTCTCCGGCGTGGTCCTGATCGCGCTCGGCACTTTCATGGCCCGAGTTTCGGGAGCAAGGCGGGGGTATGGACACGAGTTCTCGAAGGGAGAGCGCCATGAGTGACCGTCAGAAGAAGCCCGAGTCGATGGGCGAGAAGGACGTCGTGGATCTGCTGCTGGCTCAGCACTCGCTGATCAGGGATCTGTTCGACGAGGTCGAGAAGGCGCCCGCCGAGGCGCGTGCGGAGGCCTTCCAGCGGCTGGTGCGGCTGCTCGCCGTACACGAGACGGCCGAGGAGGAGGTCGTGCACCCCTATGCCCGCCGCAAGATCGACGGTGGTGAGGGAGTGGTGGACGACCGGCTGGCCGAGGAGAACGAGGCCAAGCAGCTGCTCATGCGGATGGACAAGGCGGGGGTGGAGGATCCGCAGTTCCTGACGGACCTCGCGGTGCTGAGGGCGGCCGTGATGGCCCACGCCCGTAGCGAGGAGCGCTACGAGTTCACCCAGCTGCGCGCCCAGACGAGCGAGGCCGAACGCCGGGCGCTGGCCGCCGGGGTGAAGGCGGCCGAGGCGCTCGCTCCGACCCATCCGCACGCCGGGGTGGAGTCGGCGACCAAGAACCTGCTGGTGGGCACGCCGGTCGCGATGATGGACCGGGCCCGCGACGTGATCCGGCAGGCGATGGGCAAGACCGGCTGACACCTCCGCGCGGCTCGCGGTCACGTGCCGCGGTCCTGCTGCCTGCGGTCACGTGCCGCGGTCCTGCTGCCTGCGGTCACGTCCCGCGGTCCTGCTCATGGTCACGTCCCGCGGTCCTGCCCGCGGTCACGTGCCGCGCTCCTGGTCGCGGTCACGTCCCGCGGCCCTGGTCGCGGTCACGCCCTGCGGTCACGTTCCGCGGTTTCGAGGTCCGCCCCTGGACCGGGTGCCGGTCGGCACCCGGTCACCGCCTGGCGGCTAGCGGTCGGTGCGCAGGCTGGGCACCGGGTGCGGGCCCTCGGTCTCCAGCCGGTACTCCTCCCCGGACTTGGCCCGGTTGTCGTCGATGACCTGCTCGCTCGGCGGCTTCTCCCCGCCGTGGATGTTCTCCTGCATCCGCTCGAACCGCTCGTGCATGTCCTGCACGTAACCGGTGCCCAGCGTGGTGAAGTCGATCTGGGTGGCGATCAGCTCACGCAGGTAGTCCTTGTTCGGCTCGAAGGTCACCGGCGCGGGCAGCGCGGGCGCGAGGACCTCCTGCGGATCACGGCCGTCATGACGCTTGAACAGCTCCACCGCCAGGCGCAGATGCTCCAGCTCCATGTTCAGGTGCAGCTCCCAGATCGCCTTGACCTTCGGGTCGGACTCGGTCTCCATGAACGAGTGGTAGAGGTAGCACTCGTTGTACTCGTGGTTGAGCAGCATCTCCCACCACGTCTCACCCGGGTCGACCAGCGACTCGTAATGCGTGACGTGCTCCTCCTCGAT
>NZ_NGFP01000352.1 GCF_002149035.1 Streptosporangium minutum | reverse complement strand
ACTGTGCGGAGGGCGCGGCCCTCCGTCAGGGGGTCGGCGGGGCGGGGGAGACGGGCGGGATCGCCGTCGCGGGCTCGACCGCCTCCTCGGAGGCGGTCGCCGGGCCCCGGCGGTCGCGGCGCCGGACGAACCACAGTCCGAACAGGCCGCCGCAGATGCCCGACACGCAGGTCCAGATCCACCAGCGGTGCCCGGCATCCGGTTGCGCGATCAGGAGCACGAGCAGGGCGATCGCCCACAGGGCCGTGCCCACGAGGATCGTGGCCGTGTCGTTGGTCTGCAACGGCCGGAGCTCCGGACGGTGAGGCTGGTTCACGGGTTCCAGCGTAGGCGACGGACCCTCACTACCCGCAAAACGCCCCCTGTGAGAGCGCGAATCGATCTCGAAAGCATCACCATCGTGACCTGGGCCTTCCGGTAGGGGACGCTCGCTGCCACCCTGCGTCCGTGAGTGACACCAAAACCTCCCAAATAAGCGCACTTGACCGTTTCTTCCATATCTCTGACCGTGGCTCGTCGGTCGGCAGGGAAGTCCGCGGCGGTCTCGCCACCTTCTTCACGATGGCCTACATCGTCGTGCTCAACCCCCTGATCATCGCCACCGTCAAGGACGCGGACGGCCAGTTCATCGGTGACGGGCTCGTCCCCAACGTGCCGCTGGTCGCGGCCGGCACCGCGCTGGTCGCCGGTCTGCTGAGCATCCTGATGGGCGTCATCGGCAAGGTGCCGTTCGCGATGGCCGCCGGCCTGGGCCTCAACGCCTTCGTCACCTACGGCATCGCCTCGCAGATGTCGTGGGAGTCGGCCATGGGCCTGGTCTTCCTGGAGGGCGTGATCATCGCGCTCCTGGTGCTGACCGGGTTCCGCACGGCGGTTTTCAACGCCATCCCGCCCCAGCTGAAGACCGCGATCAGCGTCGGCATCGGCCTGTTCATCGCCCTGATCGGCTTCGTCGACGCCGGCTTCGTCCGCAAGGCGCCCGCCGTACCGCTGGAGCTCGGCATCGGCGGCAACCTGACGAGCTGGCCGATCTTCGTTTTCGTTGTCGGCGTGCTGACGATCGCCCTGCTGGTGGCCCGGAAGGTGAAGGGCGCCATCCTGATCGGCATCGTCGCGACCACGGTCCTCGCCGTCATCGTCGAGGCCGTCGCCAAGGTCGGCGGCTCGGGGACGCCCGACAGCCCGAACCCCGCGGGCTGGCGGCTCGTCGTGCCGGAGATGCCCAAGGAGATCTTCGGGTTCAGCAACCCGTTCGTGCTGTTCAAGGAGTTCGACCCGCTCGGCGCCTTCGGCTCCGTCTCGGTCATCCTGGCCCTGCTGCTCGTCTTCACCCTGCTGATCACCGACTTCTTCGACACCATGGGCACGGTCGTGGGCGTCGGCGGCCAGGCAGGCCTGGTCAAGGAGGACGGCACGATGGACAGGACCCGCGAGATCCTGCTCGTCGACTCCATCGGCGCGGCGGTCGGCGGCGCGGCCTCGGTCTCCTCCAACACGACCTACGTCGAGTCGGCGGCGGGCGTCGGGGAGGGCGCGCGCACCGGTCTGGCCAGTGTGGTCACCGGTGTGCTCTTCCTGCTGGCCATCTTCGTCTCGCCGCTGGTCGCCGTCGTCCCCTACGAGGCCGCCGCCCCCGCGCTGGTCATCGTCGGCTTCCTGATGATGACCGCGATCCGCGACATCGACTTCACCGACTACGAGATCGCCATCCCGGCGTTCCTCACGATCGTGCTCATGCCGTTCAGCTACTCCATCGCCAACGGCATCGGCGCCGGGTTCATCAGCTTCGTGCTGATCAAGGTGGTCAAGGGCAAGTCCCGCGAGGTCCACACCCTGATGTGGGTGGTCGCGGTGCTGTTCGTCCTCTACTTCGCCCTCGGCCCCGTCAAGTCCCTCCTGGGCCTGTCCTGAGTTTTTGCCGAGGAAAGGCCCCTACCCGGGGCCTTTCTTCATTTACGCTGAGTGATGGGGGGAGTGGACGGACTGGTAGCCGGCCGTATGCATGGAGGCCCCCGTGACGTAGATCCTGGTAGACGTGGACGAGGAGACGCCGGCGGTCACCTCCGGCCATCAGGGCCCGAGCGTCGTGGACCTTCCCATCGCGGTCAAGGCGCGGCACCACGGGCTCAAGGTGCTCCACTACGACCGGGACTTCGCGACGATCGCGAAGGCCGCGGACGTCGAGATCGAGTGGGTCGCCCAGCCGGGCTCGGTGAACCGACCACCCCCGGCAGTGACATCGCCATGGGGTCCTGCCTGCGGGGACGTCACGGTGAGGTTGGGGATCCCCGTCCGGTCTGCCACGCTGTACGGCCCACCCGAAAAGCTCTGCCCGGAGGGAATCCTGTGAGTTCGTATATAGTTAGCAAAGGTAATGACTTATGCTAACGAAAACCCCCAAGAAGGACCCCGTCGCGAACCTGCGCAGCGACGCCGGTCTGGCATCGGCACTGCGCGTGTCACTGGCACGACTGAACAGACGCCTGCGCAGGCAGGCCGCGGGACACTCGCTGACCCCCACTCAGCTCGCGACGCTCGCCGCCGTGGAACGGCATTCAGGGATAACCCCCGGCGAATTGGCCGAGCTCGAGAAGGTGCAACCGCCCTCGATGACCCGCGTGATCGCCGGGCTGGAAGAGCGGGAGCTGGTGTCACGTACGCCGCACCCGACCGACCGGCGTCAGGTGACCGTGAGCGTGACCGAGCAGGGATCAACCCTGTTGAAGGAGGAGCGCCGCCGCAAGGAGGCGTGGCTGACGCAGCGGTTGAAGGAGCTGACAGCCGAGGAGAGGGCGGTGCTCCGGCAGGCGGCACCGATCCTGGAGAAGCTCAGCCGGATCTAGCCGAACCTGAGGAACCCGGGGCCTCGGCGGTCCCGCAGGACGCCGAGGCGCACGCCGCACCGAGCACGGGGCCGGGGTGGCGGGCAGAACTGCGACGGCTGCGTGCCGTGCGCGCCCTGCCAGGCAAGACGCTGGGATGGCGGGCGAGGGCACGGCGGCGACGGGTCGCGCGGGCCGCGGCCGCCAGCGAGCTGCAGGCCGTCGAGACGGGCACGCCACAGGCCGTGCCCGAGGCGCGGGGCGGGATGTTCCGGTCACTGCGCAACCACAACTACCGGCTGTTCGCGATCGGCGGGGTGGTCTCCAACGTCGGCGGCTGGATGCAGCGCACCGCGCAGGACCTGCTGGTGCTGGACCTGACGAACGGCAGCGCCGTCGCCCTGGGAGTGACCACCGCGCTGCAGTTCCTGCCGCTGATGCTGTTCGGCCTCTGGGGCGGCATGCTCGCCGACCGCTATCCCAAGCGGCAACTGCTGATGGTCGCCCAGTCGCTCATGGGCGTGCTGGCGCTGACCATGGGTCTGCTCGTCGTGACCGGCAACGCGCAGTTCTGGCACGTCTACGTGATGGCCTTCGTCCTCGGCCTCATCTCCTGCGTCGAGGTGCCCACCCGCCAGTCCTTCGTCGTGGAGATGGTCGGCCGCAAGGACCTGGCCAACGCCGTCGCGCTGAACGCCTCCAGCTTCAACCTGGCCCGCGTGGTCGGTCCGGCCGTCGCGGGCGTGCTGATCTCCGCCCTCGGCGGCACCGGCCCGATGTTCCTGGTCAACGGGCTGTCGTTCGTCGCCGTGCTGAGCGGCCTGGCGCTGATGCGCACCTCGGAGCTGACCGCACCCGATCCGCTGCCCAGAGCCAAGGGGCAGCTCCGCGAGGGGCTGCGCTACGTGCTGGACCGTCCGGACCTGCTGCTGCCGATACTGCTGGTCGCCTTCGTCTCGCTGTTCACGCAGTCGTTCTCGATGTCCATCGCGCTGATGGCCCGCGGGGTCTTCGGCGCGGGCGCGTCCTCCTTCGGCCTGGCCTCCAGCATGTTCGCGGTGGGCGCGCTGGGCGGTGCGCTCATGGCGGCCCGGCGGGTACGGCCCAGCCGGAAGCTGCTGATCGGCGGCGCGGTGTCGTTCGGACTGTTCCAGATCGCCACCGGCCTGGCGCCGTGGTACCCGCTCTACCTGCTCCTCCTCATCCCCGCCGGGGTCGCGCTGATCTCCATCAACACGGCCGCCAACACCAGCGTGCAGCTCGCGTCCTCGCCGGAGATGCGCGGCCGGGTGATGGGCATCTACGTGCTGGTGTTCACCGGTGGCGCCCCGATCGGCGCGCCGCTGCTCGGCTGGATCTCCGAAATGGGCGGCCCCCGCACGGGGGTCATGATCGGCGGGGTGCTCACCATCGTGGGCACCGGGGCGGCGATAATGCTGACCAGGGTGATCGGCAGGAGGTCGCGTGCGGCTGTTCGTGGGGTTACCGCTGCCGCAGCGGGTGCGTGACGAGCTCGGCCGCGCCCTCGACCCCCACCGCGCCGCGTGGCCCAATCTCCGCTGGCCGGACCCGGAGACCTGGCACGTGACGCTGTCGTTCCTGGGAGAGGTGCCGGAGACGGTGCTGCCCGACCTGGAGACGCGGCTCGCCCGAGCCGCGTCTCGCTACGCGCCGATGACGCTGTCGCTCATCGGCGCGGGCGCCTTCCCCTCGGCGCGCCGGGCCCGCGTCTTCTGGACCGGCGTGTACGGCTGCCGCCCCCAGCTCGTCCGGCTGGCCGACTCCCTGGGGGCGGGGGCGCTCCGTGCGGGAGCCGTACACGCCGACCGGCGGCGGCTCCGGCCGCACCTGACCCTGGCCAGGTCCCGCGCCGACGCCGACCTGCAGCGCCTGGTCGAGGACTTCGGATCGTTCGCCGGGACCGGCTGGGAGGCCGGCGCCGTCCACCTGGTGAGAAGCCATCTGGGAGCCGCGGTCCGCTACGAGACGGTCGCGGAATACCCCCTGGTGGCCCCGGCACCCGGTGGACGGAGCTAAGCTCCAGGGCGTGGATCGTCCCCGACGCTGGCTGCTGCCCACGGTGCTCGCACTGCTCGTGCTGCTCGTGGTGATCGGCGCCCTGATCTCCTAGCCTGCTACCAGGCGTACTCCTCGGGAGCCGTCTTGAACCCGGGGAAGATCTCGTCGAGGCGGGTGAGGGCCTTCTCGTCCAGCTTGATCTCCAGAGCCCTGGTGGTGCCGTCGAGCTGGTCGAGCGTGCGCGGACCGATGATCGGCGCGGTGACGACCTTCTGGTGGAGCAGCCAGGCCAGGCCCACGTTCGCCGGGTCCTCGCCGAGCTCGTCGCAGAACGCCTCGTACTGCTCGATCTTGTCGCGGTGCCTGTCCAGCTCCTTGACCATGTTCTCCGAGGCGGAGCGGCCCTTGTCGATCTTCCGGAGGATGCCGCCGAGCAGGCCGCCCGCGAGCGGGCTCCACGGGATCAGGCCCAGGCCGTAGTCCTCGGCCGCCGGGATGACCTCAAGCTCGGGCGCCCGGACGATCAGGTTGTAGTGGGACTGCTCGGAGACCAGGCCGAGGCTGTTGCGCCGCGCCGCGACCTCCTGGGCCTTGGCGATGTGCCAGCCCGCGAAGTTGGACGACCCGACATAGAGGATCTTGCCCTGCTGCTTGAGGATGTCCATGGCCTCCCAGAACTCCTCGAACGGAGTGCTCCGGTCGACGTGGTGGGCCTGGTACAGGTCGATGTAGTCGGTCTGCATCCGCTTCAGCGACGCGTCGGCGGCGCGGCGGATGTTGAGCGCGGACAGGCGGCCGTCGTTGGGCCAGTCGCCCATGTCGCCGTAGAGCTTCGTGGCGATGACCGTCTTCTCACGGCGGCCTCCGCCCTGGGCGAACCATCGGCCGATGATGTTCTCGGTGATGCCCTCGCCCTTCTTCCAGCCGTACACGTTGGCTGTGTCGAAGAAGTTGATTCCCACCTCATGGGCGTGATCCATGATCGCGAAGGAGTCGTCTTCCGAGGTCACGGGGCCGAAGTTCATCGTGCCCAGGCAGAGGCGGCTGACCTTCAGGCCGGTACGGCCAAGCTGTGTGTAATCCATGCGTCCACCCTATGGACCTGGAGCGCACTCCAGGCGAGCATCGCCTTCAGGCGTCTCCCGCCGGACGTCCATTGATCGGCACCGGCCTGTCCTGATGTGGCCGAAGTGTGCACCCGGGCGGAGTTCCTCTCCCCGGCGTCCCGCTCTCCGTGACCTCCTCGCCTCCGCCTCCGGAGGTCCGCTTTCGGCAATGCAGGAGTGACCTTGATGCGGACAAGGGGCTTCCACGGCGCCCCCCGCTCCCGCGCTCAGGGCATGATGGCCGAATGGGGAGTAGACCGGGGAACGTCATGATCCGCGTGATCGCGGTGGCCGTGCTGGCCGGTGCAGCGGTGTTCGCGGGGGGCGGAGCGTGGGCGGACGGCGATTCGCCCTTCTTCACCTTCAAGGACAGGCGGATCACCGAGTCGAGCGGGCTGGCGGTCTCGCCGACGCGCAAGAACGTCTACTACACCCACAACGACAGCTCGGCCGGGCCGGTCTTCTTCGCCGTCGGCTCCAACGGGCGGACCCGCGCGACGTTCACCCTCCAGGGGGCGGCGGCCCGAGACTGGGAGGGGATGGCCGCGTCCCGGGACCTGGAGACCGGGGCGGGGGTGCTCTGGTTCGCCGACATCGGTGACAACTTCGACGGGGCCTGGCCCGACATCTCGGTCTACAAGGTGGCGGAGCCCACCACGCTGCGCGACGCCGTCCTGCCCGCCGTGCGCTACCGGTTCCGATACGAGGACGGCGGGCACAACGCCGAGGGTGTCATGGTGCATCCCCGCACTGGGCGGCTCTACATCGTGAGCAAGGAGTTCTCCGGCTCGGTCTACGCGGCGCCCAAGCGGCTGCGCACCGACAAGGTCAACGTCCTCCGCAAGGTCGGCTCCGCGCCCATCATGGCCACCGACGCCGCCTACGCCCCCGACGGGTCGAGTTTCGTGATCCGCACCTACTTCTCCGCCACCGTCTACCGGGCTCCGGGCGACCAGATCGCCCGGGTGTCGATGCCGCCCCTGGAGCAGGCCGAGTCGATCGCCTACACGGCCGACGGCAGAGCGCTGCTGACCGGCAGCGAAGGGGCCGGCAGCCCGGTCTACCGGGTGCCGCTGCCGCCGGAGGTCCTCCGGGAGACGACCCCGAAGCCCGCCCCCACGCCGACGGCCGGCCGGCGCGCCGAGGGAGCCACCACGCTGGTGGCCGACACGAAGGCGGACGAGGACGCCGGGGTGCCGAGCTCGGTCGTGGCCGCCTGGCTGGCGGTCGCGGCGGGAGCCACCGGTGTGATCACCTTCATCGCCCGCCGCACCCGTTAGCCGCCCCCGACCCACGCGGCCTCTGGTCTGTGCGGTACCGGCCCGTGCGGCCCTCGGCCCGTGCGGCCCTCGGCCCGTGCGGCCCTCGGCCCGTGCGGCCCTCGGCCCGTGCGGCCCTCGGCCCGTGCGGCCCTCGGCCCGTGYGGCCCCTGGTCTGTACGGCCCTCGGCCCGTGTGGCCTCTGGCCTGGGCGGCCCTGGCTTGTGCGGCCCTGTCCTGTGCGGTCCCGGCCCGTGTGGCCTGTGGCCTGTGTGACCCCGGCCTGTGCCGCATCCGTCGTAGCCGGTCCGTGCCGCATCCGGCCAGTGCGGTACCCGTAGGGCGACCTGGGTAGCACCCCGTAACCCAACGGCGACCCGCGCCCGGCATCCTTCAGGTCATGCGCGATCAGAGTCCTCCTTCCGGCTCGGGGCTCCCGCCGGAAGTGAACTGCCCGGAGTGCGGCGTGGCCATCGTCAGGGCCCATGACCGCTGCCCGCACTGCGCGCTACCTCTGCGGGGGCCTGTGGCCGCCGAACTCTGGCAGCTCGACAGGGCACTGACCGGGCTGCGGGCACGGGAGGCGGAGCTCCTGGTCCGGCGTGGCCGGCTGCTCGACCTGCTCCGTGCCGAACGGGGCCAGCCGGCCGGGAGCGGTCCCGGCGTACGGCCCGCCCCGCC
>NZ_NGFP01000351.1 GCF_002149035.1 Streptosporangium minutum | reverse complement strand
CCTCCACGGCCCCCTCCCCCGGCCAGGCGGCCGACGGCCACGGAGCCCACACGGAGCCGGCCCCGAGCCAGGCCGCCACCAAGACATCCATCCCCGGAGGGCTTCAAATGTCCCAGGACGGCTACACCCTGACCCCCGAGACCACGACGGTCAAGCCCGGCGAGGCGACCGACTTCCGGTTCACCGTGACCGGCCCCGACGGCAGGCCGGTCACCGGCTACCAGGTGCAGCACGACAAGAAGCTGCACTTCATCGTGGTCTCCCGCGACCTGGGCAGCTTCCAGCACCTGCACCCCGAAGAGGCCGGGGGCGGCGTGTGGTCGGTGAAGCTGACACTGCCCGGAGCGGGCGCCTACCGGGCGTTCGCCGACTTCGCCCCCGAGGGCGGCACCGGCCTGACCCTCGGCGCCGACCTGCACGCGGAGGGCGACTACACGCCCAAGGCGCTGCCCGCCGCCGGCCGTACGTCCACGGTCGACGGCTACACCGTCACCCTGGACGGCGACCTGACCCCCGGCGCCTCCAGTAAGCTCACCCTCAAGGTGAGCAGGGACGGCAAGCCTGTCACCGACCTGCAGCCCTACCTGGGCGCCTACGGCCACCTGGTCGCGCTGCGCGCCGGAGACCTGGCCTACCTGCACGTGCACCCCGACGGGGAGCCGGGCGACGGGAAGACTCCCGCCGGACCGGAGATCACCTTCTACGCCGAGGTGCCCAGCCGGGGCGACTACCGTCTCTTCCTGGACTTCCAGCACGAGGGGACCGTACGCACCGCGGACTTCACCGCCCGCGCCGGTGAGCTCCCGGCACCGGCCGCCACCACGGGCCCGGAACCGACGGCCACGCCGTCCGCGTCCGGCTCGCACGGCACCCACAACCACTGACGCAGGCATGAAGAGCGAAAGGAGCAGGTGATGTCCTCCCTCACCGACGACAGGCCCTCAGGCGCGGTCGAACTCTCGATCGGTGGCATGACCTGCGCGTCCTGCGCCAACCGGATCGAACGCAAGCTGAACAAGCTCGACGGCGTCACCGCGACCGTGAACTACGCCACCGAGAAGGCCAAGGTCACCTTCGCCGAGGGCATCGACCTGCACGACCTCATCGCCGAGGTGGAGAAGACCGGTTACACCGCCGCACTCCCCCCGAAGCCCAAGAGCAGCGCAGAGCAGGATGAATCACCGAGCGAGCCACAGGACGAACTCCGGTCGCTGCGCGACCGGCTGATCACCTCCGTGGTGCTCGCCGTGCCGGTGATCGCGATGGCGATGATCCCGCCCCTGCAGTTCACCCACTGGCAGTGGCTGTCGCTGACCCTCGCCGCGCCGGTCGTGGTCTACGCGGGCTGGCCGTTCCACAAGGCCGCCTGGACCAACCTGCGCCACGGCGCCGCCACCATGGACACCCTGGTCTCGCTCGGCACGATCGCGGCGCTGGGCTGGTCGCTGTGGGCGCTGTTCTTCGGCAGCGCGGGCACCCCGGGCATGACGCACCCGTTCGCCTTCACCATCGAGCGCACCGACGGCTCGGGCAACATCTATCTGGAGGCCGCCGCGGGCGTGACGGCCTTCATCCTGGCCGGGCGTTACTTCGAGGCCCGCTCCAAGCGCCGTGCGGGGGCGGCCCTGCGCGCCCTGCTGGAGCTCGGCGCCAAGGACGTCGCCGTGCTGCGCGACGGCCGCGAGGTCCGGATCCCGTCCGACCAGCTCAAGGCCGGCGACCGGTTCGTGGTCCGGCCGGGTGAGAAGATCGCCACCGACGGCGTGGTCGAGGAGGGCTCCTCCGCGGTCGACGCCTCGATGCTCACCGGCGAGTCGGTGCCGGTGGAGGTACGGCCCGGCGACACCGTGACCGGCGCGACCGTCAACGCGGGAGGCCGCCTGGTCGTCCGCGCCACCCGCGTCGGCTCCGACACCCAGCTCGCCCAGATGGCCAAGCTCGTCGAGGACGCGCAGACCGGCAAGGCGCAGGTGCAGCGGCTGGCCGACCGCATCTCCGGGATCTTCGTCCCGATCGTGATCGCGCTGGCCGTCGGCACGCTCGGCTTCTGGCTGGGCACCGGCGACGGCGCCGGCGCGGCCTTCACCGCCGCGGTGGCCGTGCTGATCATCGCCTGCCCCTGCGCCCTGGGCCTGGCCACCCCGACCGCACTGCTCGTCGGCACCGGCCGGGGCGCCCAGCTCGGCATCCTGATCAAGGGCCCCGAGGTGCTGGAGTCCACCCGCGCCATCGACACCGTCGTGCTCGACAAGACCGGCACCGTCACCGAGGGCAGGATGACCCTCACCGATGTGCACCTCGCCGACGGCGAGGACCGCGACGAGGTGCTGCGCCTGGCCGGCGCCCTGGAGCACGCCTCCGAGCACCCCATCGCCCAGGCGATCGCCCGGGGCGCGGCCGAGCGGGTCGGCGAGCTGCCCGCCCCCGAGGACTTCGCCAACGTCGAAGGTCTCGGCGTGCAGGGCGTCGTGGACGGGCACGCCGTGCTGGTGGGCCGTCCCCGGCTGCTGGCCGAGTGGTCGCAGCACCTGCCCGTCGAGCTGGAGCGCAAGCTGGCCGAGGCTCAGACGGCCGGCCGTACGGCTGTCGCGGTCGGCTGGGACGGCAGGGCCCGCGCGGTCCTCGTCGTGGCCGACACCGTCAAGCCGACCTCGGCCGAGGCGATCAGGCAGCTGCGCGCCCTGGGACTGACCCCGGTGCTGCTCACCGGCGACAACGAGGCCGTCGCCCGGTCCGTGGCCGCCGAGGTGGGCATCGACGAGGTGATCGCCGAGGTGCTGCCCGCCGACAAGGTCGACGTGGTCAAGCGCCTGCAGGCCGAGGGCCGGTCGGTCGCCATGGTCGGTGACGGCGTCAACGACGCCGCCGCGCTCGCCCAGGCCGATCTGGGCCTGGCCATGGGCACCGGGACGGACGCGGCCATCGAGGCCTCCGACCTCACCCTGGTCCGCGGCGACCTGCGGGTGGCCGCCGACGCCATCCGCCTGTCCCGCCGCACCCTGCGCACCATCAAGGGCAACCTGTTCTGGGCCTTCGCCTACAACGTGGCCGCCCTGCCGCTGGCCGCGCTCGGCCTGCTCAACCCGATGATCGCCGGAGCCGCGATGGCGTTCTCCTCGGTCTTCGTGGTCAGCAACAGCCTGCGGCTGCGCGGCTTCAAGTAAGACCGGCCGCACTGAGGAGCACCCGGCTCCGAGCGGGCACCGTGACGGCCTCCGGCATCGCGCCGGAGGCCGTCACGCTGCTTTTCCGGAGCCGGCGAGCGGGAGCCACGCCATGCCACGGACCGGCGTCACCCGTTCGGCCTGAGTGCCAGCCCTTCGTTCAGTCGAGCCAGCCCAGGCGTGCGGCGCGGACTCCCGCCTGGAAGCGGCTTCCCGCTCCCAGCATCGTCGTGAGCTCGCCGACCAGGCGGGTCACCGTACGAGTGGATACGCCCAGACCGCGGGCGATGGCGTCGTCCTTGGCGCCTGTCGCCAGCAGCCGGAGAACAGCGCGTTGCTGGGCGGTGAGGGTCGTCCGGTCCGCCGAACCCGGTACGTCCTCTGGCTCGGAAGCGAGGAGCCAGCAGTAGTCGTAGAGAGCCGCGAGCGTGAGCACGATGTTGTGGCCGTGGATCAGCACGGCTCCTCGCGACAGATCGCCGGGGTCGGCCTGAATGATCGCGATACGCCGGTCATAGATCAGCATTCGAGCGGGGATCACCGGCGCCGCCCTGACTTCGACGCCGATGGCCGCGCGTGCGCGCAGGTGTTCGCGCATGCCCGGATCGGTCAGCATGCTCTGCGCGTTCAATGAACGTACCCGTACGCCTCTGCTGATCGCCCGGGCACTTCGCGCGTCAGCGTCGATCATGTTCTCGCGTGACCAGGCGGTGGGCGGATGCATCCCCATGACCTCATACCTGGACAGCTCGGCGAGCTCGTCGATCCGCTGCTGGAGAACGGTCGCGCCGTCCTTGCGTTCGTGAAACTCGATGCGGGTGTCGGACGAGTCGACGTAGCCGAGCCCTATGTAGTTCCGTGCCAGAGAGGCCGTCATGACATGCTGCTCGACCAGGTTGTCCAGAGCACGATGGCTGCTCGCGAGGCTACGGGCCAGAGCTGCGGCCGCGTCCACCGTGGTGTGGGTGTCCGGGTTCAGGAGACGGAGTCGTACCAGCCGGTCCCGGGCCGCCTCGATCTCCTCAGCAGCCAGCCCGAGCCCCTCCGCGGCGTCAGGCAGGTCTTCACCTCGGGCATGCATTCGTTCGTAGAGGGCCTGAGCCAGACGGTCTTCTACTGTCGGGGTGGCATCGGACACCAGCGATCCGGGTTCCTCTCGTGCAGATCAAGAACGCGGCCAACATGGCATAGGTGCCACCATTCATGCAACATGATGGCCATCTGTCCGGTTCACGCCATGGCGGACGTCGGCCGTCGATGGCTCCACATTTCCCGCTCTGCCTGCGCCAGGCTGTGAGCGAAGGCAAATCCAGTCGCGCGGCGGACCTTCGCACGGATCGAGCCAAGGAGACGCAGGATGATCACCGTTGCTTACAGTCTTGTCACCTACCGGGTCAGTGGGCTGTCCTCAGAGAGTTGCGACCACTGTCTCACCAGCCTCAAAGCCGAACTCATCCGAGTACCGGGGATCGTCGGCGTGGACATCAAGCCCAGCGACAGAAAGGTCAGCGTCCTGACCGATGGGCCGGTGGACGAGGGACTCATCCGTGAAGCCATGGAACTGGCCGGTTGCGAATTCATCGAAGAGAGGCATCAAGACCAAGAGACTGTCGGGTAACCGACTCACCGCGTAGCGCTGTCACATGTTGATCACGACCGGCGTGGATGCGGAAGAAACGGAGCATCCCCGCCAAGGTCGTTCTGCGTGTGCGAGAACGAGATCAGCGGGGATGCCCGCACATGCTGTCCATCCAACCTGCCCGACATGGTGTGGGCGGTGATCGAACCGTTGATGCCGGTGCGTGACCTGCGCAGCCGATGAGGCCGGCCGTCTCATAGATCATCGGCCGACCGAGAATGTCTCGCCCCCGGACCGACGACGCGGGTTTCCGCGCGCCTCCCGGAACCCGCAGTGCCCGCATAACTTCCCGGAAACCTTGACGCAACGTGCGCTCTCGTTCCATAGTGAGCCCGTTCCTATGAAGCACCACATATACGGAGGTCCTGGCACGCAAAAATGTTAACGCTAACACACTGGCCTCTCTCCATTCCTGTCGCGATGTCACAGGTCAGCTGGCCATGCTGTCGCACGGCGGCCGCTCACACCTCTCGGCCGATGACCCATGCCGCAATTCTCCGAGCATTTGTGGAATCCCCCGGAAAGCGGAGGCAATCATGATTGCCCGGCCCGGATCCCGGCCTTTCAAAAAGGCGTCCCTCTCCGTGGACCCATCCGTACACCAATGGCGGCAATCACCTGTCGGTGCCGGTGGCCTCGCCACCACACCGTCGCTCCTGCCCCGGCCTCTCCATCATGGGCCTCGCTCAATGCGGAACAGCTCGGTGGTCACCTCCGCGCGTCCGCACGAACAGGACGCCACCTTCCGATCGATTCGCGAACATACCCCTCAACCCGGAAAGAGGATCACCCGTGTCACTTGCTCATGGGCGAGGCGCGGTACGGCACGCCCTCGTGCTCGCCGTCACCGTCATCGTGGCGCTCGCCATGTCCGCCGTCGTATCCGCCGTCTCTCCTGGCCGTGCCGAGGCGGCGCCGGGCCCGTCGTTCACCAACCCGGTCGTCCCCGCGCCCAACAGTGCCGACCCGACGCTGGTCTTCCACAACGGCTTCTACTACTACGTGGCCACCACCTGGTCCGCGGATGTCGTCATGCGCCGCTCGGCGACGATCGCCGGCCTGCGCAACGCCCCCGAACAAGTCGTCGTGCGGACCGGCGGAGACACGATGTGGGCCCCGCACCTGGAGATGGTCGACAATCGCTGGTACCTGTACTACTCGGTGGAACAGGCCGGTGGACCGCGCCGCACGCATGTCGCCGAGAGTGCCGGTTCCGACCCGATGGGTCCCTACACCATCCGCGGGATCGTCAACCTGATGCCCAACAACGGATGGGCGATCGACGCCAGCCTGCTCAAACTCAACGGCAACCTGTACATGACGTTCTCGGCGTTCGCGCCTGAGGACAACCTGCAGTCGCTGTACATCGCGCCGATGTCGAACCCCACGACGGCCGGCGCCTTCGGAAGGCGGATCTCGACCCCCACCCTGGCGTGGGAGCGCCAGGACGGCGCGGTCAACGAGGGTTCCTTCCCGCTGCAGCGGGGCGGCCGTACCTTCCTGACCTACTCCGCCAGCCACTGCAACGGCCCCAACTACAAGCTCGGCATGCTGGAGTACCGCGGCGGCGACCCCCTGGCGGCCGGCTCCTGGACCAAGTTCGCCAATCCGATCTTCCAGCGCAACGACGTCAACGGCGTCTACGGCCCCGGCCACCACTCCTTCTTCACCTCTCCCGACGGCACCGAGACCTGGATCGCCTACCACGCCAACTCCTCAGCCGGCCAGGGCTGCGGCACCACCCGCACCACCCGGGTGCAGAAGATCTCCTGGAACGCCGACGGCACCCCCAACCTCGGCACCCCGGTCTCCACCTCCACCGTGCTGCCCGGCCCCTCAGGCGAGACCGCGTCCGCCACGGTGCGGATCCGCAACCGGCACAGCGGTCTGTGCCTGGACGACTACAACTGGGTGACCGCCCCCGGCGCAGAAGTCCGGCAGTGGACCTGCAACGGCGCCGCCGTCCAGGACTGGGAACTCATCCCCGCCGCCGACGGCTACCACACGATCAGGAACCGGCACAGCGGCCTGTGCCTGGACGACACCGACTGGGCCACCACGGCCGGCTCACCGGTCCAGCAGTGGACCTGCAACAACCTCGCCGTCCAGCAGTGGCGGCTCACCTCCACCGGCGACGGCCACTCCACCCTTACCAACAGACACAGCGGCCTATGCCTCGACGACTACAACTGGGCCACGACGCCCGGCGCCGAAGTACGGCAGTGGACCTGCAACAACAGCGCGGTCCAGCAGTGGAGCATCGCCTGACGCGATCCCGGGACGAGTTTCGATGACGCCGCGGTCAGCCCGCCTGCCGGCCGCGGCGTGAAAGGACCATCGGCGATCAGCACTGGCAAGGATGGCTCAAGAGCCCGGCGGCGAGGACCGGCGCCAACGCGGAGTACGCATCGGTCACGCTCTACGGCGGGCAGTCGGCCGGCACCGGGGACGTCCGAAGCCCGAACGGCAGCGGCTTCAGGTCCCGGAACACCTATGAGGCCGCGTCCGCGGGCGGGCCGCCCCGATCTGATCCGGCGACAGGCGCGCATCGGCTACTACTTCTCGTAGCAGGATTTGCCAGGAGAGAATTGCCCACCCTTTTGCAGTGATGTGCCCAGCAGGATATACGCAGGTCAGTGCATTGAAAGGGCGGCTCGGGACGGTTGGCGTCCGCGCCACAGGGGACTATGGATCTTAGTAAAGCATGGGGAGAGATTCATGGGACCCTGGGCGGCCGTTCTGGGCCTGCTGGGCGTGCTCGCCGGAGGGATCATCGGCGTGTACGCCGCCTCGCTCCTGCTCGCGCCACGGGGATCCCTTGAGGCGGGCCCGTTCCTGTCGGGCGCCCGGCCTCGGGAGCACGCCCTGTCCCGCTTCCATGTCCGCTGGTACGCGGTGACGCTGCTCTTCCTGGCCTTCGACATGGAGATGGTCTTCATGTACCCGTGGGCCGTGGTGGTCGCCGAGGTCGGAGCCGGGGCGCTGGTGGAGATGTTCGCCTTCCTCGGCCTGCTCATGGTCGGAGTCCTGTACGCCTGGCGCGAGGGGGCGTTGCGATGGGCGTGAGCGGCCGGCTCCTGCGGTACGCCTCGGCCCGCCCGCCC
>NZ_NGFP01000350.1 GCF_002149035.1 Streptosporangium minutum | reverse complement strand
GCCTACGCCCTGCAGGAGCTGCTGACCATCAAGTCCGACGACGTGCTGGGCCGGGTGAAGGTCTACGAGGCGATCGTCAAGGGCGAGAACATCCCCGAGCCGGGCATTCCGGAGTCGTTCAAGGTCCTCATCAAGGAAATGCAGTCGCTGTGCCTGAACGTCGAGGTGCTCTCCAGCGACGGCATGTCCATCGAGATGCGCGACACCGACGAGGACGTCTTCCGCGCCGCGGAAGAGCTCGGCATCGACCTGTCCCGGCGTGAGCCGAGCAGCGTCGAAGAGGTCTGATCTAGAAGCTGAGGAGGGGAATACAAGTGCTGGACGTCAACTTCTTCGACGAGCTTCGAATCGGCCTCGCGACGGCTGACGATATCCGCCAGTGGTCGCACGGCGAGGTGAAGAAGCCCGAGACCATCAACTACCGGACCCTCAAGCCCGAGAAGGACGGACTCTTCTGCGAGAAGATCTTCGGTCCGACCCGGGACTGGGAGTGCTACTGCGGTAAGTACAAGCGCGTCCGCTTCAAGGGCATCATCTGTGAGCGCTGTGGCGTCGAGGTGACCCGCGCCAAGGTGCGTCGTGAGCGGATGGGCCACATCGAGCTGGCCGCGCCCGTCACGCACATCTGGTACTTCAAGGGTGTCCCGTCCCGTCTGGGATACCTGCTCGACCTGGCCCCGAAGGACCTTGAGAAGGTCATCTACTTCGCGGCCTACATGATCACGCATGTCGACAAGGAAATGCGTGAGCGTGACCTGCCCTCGCTCGAGGCGAAGATCTCGGTCGAGCGGCAGCACGTCGAGCAGCGGCGCGACGCCGACATCGAGGCCCGGCAGAAGAAGCTCGAGAACGACCTGACCGAGCTGGAGGCCGCCGGCGCCAAGGGCGACCAGCGCCGTAAGGTCCGTGAGGGCGCTGAGCGCGAGATGCGCCAGCTCCGCGACCGGGCCCAGCGCGAGCTGGACCGTCTGGACGAGGTCTGGAGCCGCTTCAAGAACCTCAAGGTCCAGGACCTTGAGGGCGACGAGCTGCTCTACCGCGAGATGCGCGACCGCTTCGGCCGCTACTTCCGCGGTGGCATGGGCGCCCAGGCCATCCAGGAGCGTCTGACCAACTTCGACCTCGACCTCGAGGCCGAGAACCTGCGCGAGACGATCCGCAGCGGCAAGGGCCAGAAGAAGGCCCGCGCGCTCAAGCGTCTCAAGGTCGTGTCCGCGTTCCTGAACACCCGCAACTCGCCCAACGGCATGGTCCTGGACTGCATCCCGGTCATCCCGCCGGACCTGCGCCCGATGGTGCAGCTCGACGGTGGCCGGTTCGCGACCTCGGACCTGAACGACCTGTACCGGCGTGTGATCAACCGGAACAACCGCCTCAAGCGTCTTCTCGACCTCGGAGCCCCCGAGATCATCGTGAACAACGAGAAGCGGATGCTCCAGGAGGCCGTTGACGCGCTGTTCGACAACGGCCGCCGCGGCCGTCCGGTCACGGGTCCCGGCAACCGCCCGCTGAAGTCCCTCAGCGACATGCTGAAGGGCAAGCAGGGCCGGTTCCGCCAGAACCTGCTGGGCAAGCGAGTCGACTACTCCGGCCGTTCGGTCATCGTCGTCGGCCCGCAGCTGAAGCTGCACCAGTGCGGTCTGCCCAAGCAGATGGCGCTGGAGCTCTTCAAGCCGTTCGTGATGAAGCGCCTGGTCGATCTCAACCACGCGCAGAACATCAAGTCGGCCAAGCGGATGGTCGAGCGTGCCCGCCCGGTCGTCTGGGATGTCCTCGAAGAGGTCATCACCGAGCACCCGGTGCTGCTCAACCGTGCGCCCACGCTGCACCGCCTGGGTATCCAGGCCTTCGAGCCGCAGCTGGTCGAGGGCAAGGCCATCCAGATCCACCCGCTCGTCTGCACCGCGTTCAACGCGGACTTCGACGGTGACCAGATGGCCGTGCACCTGCCGCTGTCGGCCGAGGCGCAGGCCGAGGCCCGCATCCTGATGCTGTCGACCAACAACATCCTGAAGCCGGCCGACGGCAAGCCCGTGACCATGCCCACCCAGGACATGATCATCGGCCTGTACTCCCTGACCACCCTCAAGGACGACGACGAGGACGCTCCCGGCCAGGGCAGGGTCTTCGGCTCGGTGTCCGAGGCGCTCATGGCCTATGACCGGCGCGAGCTGGACATCCAGGCCAAGATCCAGATCCGGTTGAAGGGCGAGGTCCCGCCGCCCCGCGGCTGGACGGCTCCCGAGGGCTGGGAGCCGGGCGACAGCTACCGCCTGGAGACCACGCTCGGCCGCTGCCTGTTCAACCAGACGCTGCCGGCGAACTACCCGTACGTGAACTCCCAGGTCGGCAAGAAGCAGCTCTCGGCGATCGTCAACGAGCTGGCCGAGAAGTACCCCAAGGTGGAAGTGGCGGCCGCGCTCGACGCGCTCAAGGACGCCGGCTTCTACTGGGCCACCCGGGCCGGTGTGACGATCTCCATCGAGGACGTCATCTCGCCGCCCAACAAGGCCACGATCATGGAGACGTACGAGCGCAGGGCCGACAAGGTCCAGCGCGAGTACGAGCGGGGTCTCATCACGGACGAGGAGCGCCGTCAGGAGCTCATCGAGATCTGGACGCACGCGACCAGTGACGTGACCGACGACATGCAGAAGGCGTTCCCGAAGACCAACCCGGTCTGGATGATGGTCCAGTCGGGCGCCCGAGGAAACCTGATGCAGGTCCGGCAGATCTCCGGTATCCGCGGTCTGGTGTCCAACACCAAGGGTGAGACGATCCCGCGTCCGATCAAGGCCTCGTTCCGCGAGGGCCTGTCGGTGCTGGAATACTTCATCTCCACCCACGGCCAGCGGAAGGGTCTGGCGGACACCGCGCTGCGGACCGCCGACTCGGGTTACCTGACCCGTCGTCTGGTGGACGTCGCGCAGGACGTCATCGTCCGTGAGATCGACTGCGGCACCGACCGCGGGGTCCCGCTGCACGTCGGCGAGCGCGACTCCCAGGGCAACCTGGTCAAGGCGGAGAACGCCGAGAGCAACGTGCACGGCCGCATCCTGGCCGAGGACGTCGAGGTGGACGGCAAGGTCATCGTGTCCGCGGGAGTCGACATCAACGACATCCACGTCACCGCGCTGGTCGAGGCCGGAGTGGAGACCGTCAGGACCCGCAGCGCTCTCGTCTGCGAGGCCAAGATCGGTGTCTGCGCCACCTGCTACGGCCGTTCGCTCGCGACCGGCAAGCTCGTGGACGTCGGCGAGGCGGTCGGCATCATCGCCGCCCAATCGATCGGCGAGCCGGGCACCCAGCTGACGATGCGTACCTTCCACACCGGTGGTGTGGCGGGCGCGGACATCACCCACGGTCTGCCCCGTGTGCAGGAGCTCTTCGAGGCGCGCGTCCCCAAGGGCGTCGCCCCGATCAGCGAGGCCGAGGGCCGGGTCCGGATCGACGAGACGGACAAGTCCCGCAAGATCGTGATCGTCCCGGACGACGGTTCGGAGGAGGTCGCCTACCCGGTCTCCATGCGGTCGCGCATGCTGGTCTCCGACGGGCAGCGCGTCACGGTCGGTCAGCAGCTGATCGCCGGTGCCGTCAACCCCAACGAGGTGCTGCGCATCCTCGGCCCCCGGGCCGTGCAGCTGCACCTGGTGGCCGAGGTTCAGCAGGTCTACCGCTCGCAGGGTGTGTCGATCCACGACAAGCACATCGAGATCATCGTCCGGCAGATGCTCAAGCGCGTGAACGTGCTGGAGTCGGGTGACGCCGACATGCTCCCCGGTGAGCTGGTCGAGCGGCCGCGCTTCGAGCGGATCAACCGCGAGTGCGTGGCCGAGGGCGGTACGCCGGCCTCGGGCCGTCCGGTGCTGATGGGCATCACGAAGGCCTCGCTCGCCACCGAGTCCTGGCTGTCGGCGGCGTCCTTCCAGGAGACCACCCGAGTGCTCACCGACGCGGCGATCCACGCCAAGTCGGACTCGCTGCTCGGTCTCAAGGAGAACGTCATCATCGGAAAGCTCATCCCGGCCGGTACCGGCATGCCGCAGTACCGCAACATCCGGGTCGAGCCCACCGAGGAGGCCAAGGCCGCGATGTACACGGTCGGCGGCTACGACGGCTCCGCGGCGGACTACACCTTCGGTTCGGGCTCCGGTGAGGCCGTGCCGCTGGAGGAGTACGACTTCGGTCAGTACAACCGCTAGACACCTGGTCGGTACGACCGCTGAGTGATCGAAGCCGGCGCCCGGCCCCCTTCAGAGGGGCCGGGCGCCGTCGCGTGTCCGGCCCGAGGTCCGTTGATCTTTCTTGACCGGAACGTTGCGGGGAAAGCCGCGCCTTGATGAAGAGAACGGCCAGAGAAGTCCCCTACTGCCGGTAAACTCGTTATGGACCCAGCAGCGGTCGGCCGGAAACCGATCGTGGGAGTCACGACACGCACGCGGGCACTTGTAACGGTGCCCGATGGGCGCAGCCGTTTTGACGTGTTGCGTTGGACTAGGTAGTCTTTCCCTTCGTGCCCGTGGCTTCATGGGCTCTCATGCGTGCGCGTCGACAGGTTTCCCACGGGGAGTCGGCAGAGGCGCCGTATGGCCTCCTCCACTGGCCTGGCCGAGGATGTGGCGCGATACATGCGCGACACGCCCGAGCGCGTGGGTCGGAGTGGACGGAAAACTCGCAGGTCATGACACCGGCAGTGCCTGCAAAAAGCACAACATTCGAATCACCGGCAAGCACGAACGGAGACGCGGTGCCTACGATTCAGCAGCTGGTCCGCAAGGGCCGCCAGGATAAGGTCACCAAGACCAAGACCCCGGCGCTCAAGGCCAGCCCCCAGCGACGCGGCACCTGCATGCGCGTTTACACCACGACCCCCAAGAAGCCGAACTCCGCCCTCCGCAAGGTCGCGCGTGTCCGGCTCACCAACGGCATCGAGGTCACGGCCTACATCCCGGGTGTCGGCCACAACCTTCAGGAGCACTCCATCGTGCTCGTCCGTGGCGGTCGTGTGAAGGACCTGCCGGGTGTTCGCTACAAGATCATCCGCGGCTCGCTGGACACCCAGGGTGTCCGCAACCGCAAGCAGGCCCGTAGCCGTTACGGCGCGAAGAAGGAGAAGTAAGAATGCCTCGCAAGGGTTCTCCTGGCCGTCGTCAGCTCATGGCTGACCCGGTCCACAACTCGCCGCTGGTCACCGCGCTCATCAACAAGGTTCTCCTGGACGGCAAGCGCTCCATCGCGCAGTCCATCGTCTACGGCGCCCTCGAAGGCGCCAAGGAGAAGACCGGCAACGACCCGGTCGTCACCCTGAAGCGCGCGCTGGACAACGTCAAGCCCACCCTTGAGGTCCGCAGCCGCCGTGTCGGTGGCGCGACCTACCAGGTCCCGGTCGAGGTGCGCGCCGCGCGCAGCACCACCCTGGCCCTGCGCTGGCTGGTGCAGTACTCCCGCGCCCGCCGCGAGAAGACCATGACCGAGCGCCTCATGAACGAACTGCTCGACGCCAGCAACGGCCTCGGCGCCAGTGTCAAGAAGCGCGAGGACACCCACAAGATGGCCGAGTCCAACAAGGCCTTCGCCCACTACCGCTGGTAACAGCGGGTTCGACGAGACGACGAGGACGCGAGAGAAGTGGCCACCACGACCGCTCTTGACCTGGCCAAGGTCCGCAACATCGGGATCATGGCCCACATCGACGCGGGCAAGACCACGACGACCGAGCGCATCCTGTTCTACACCGGTAT
This sequence comes from Streptosporangium minutum, assembly GCF_002149035.1. GTDB lineage: Bacteria > Actinomycetota > Actinomycetes > Streptosporangiales > Streptosporangiaceae > Streptosporangium > Streptosporangium minutum. The sequence goes on along the minus strand of NZ_NGFP01000350.1, from coordinate 2,175 downwards.
CAACTACAAGATCGGTGAAGTCCACGAGGGCGCAGCCACGATGGACTGGATGGAGCAGGAGCAGGAGCGTGGTATCACCATCACCTCCGCTGCTACGACCTGCGAGTGGCTCGGCCACACGATCAACATCATCGACACGCCGGGTCACGTGGACTTCACGATCGAGGTGGAGCGCTCGCTCCGCGTCCTCGACGGTGCCGTCGCCGTGTTCGACGGCGTCGCCGGTGTCGAGCCGCAGTCCGAGACGGTGTGGCGTCAGGCCGACCGCTACGAGGTTCCCCGGATCTGCTTCGTCAACAAGATGGACCGGGTCGGCGCGGAGTTCCACCGCTGCGTCGACATGATGATCAGCCGCCTGAACGCGACCCCCGCGGTCATCCAGCTTCCCTGGGGCGTCGAGGCTGACTTCAAGGGCGTCATCGACCTGGTGAAGATGAAGGGCCTGCTCTGGAGCGCCGAGGCGGCCAAGGGCGAGATGTACGAGACCGTGGACATCCCGGCGGAGCACGCCGAGACCGCCCGCGAGTGGCGTGACAAGCTCGTCGAGACCGTCTCCGAGAACGACGACGAGCTGATGGAGCTCTTCCTGGAGGGCGTCGAGCCCACCGAGGAGCAGCTGGTCGCGGCCATCCGCCGCGCGACGCTGGCCAGCGCCATCAACCCGGTCCTGACCGGCACCGCGTTCAAGAACAAGGGCGTGCAGCCCCTGCTCGACGCGATCGTCGCCTACCTTCCCGCCCCGATCGACATTCCGGCCTTCAAGGGCCACGCGGTCGGCAAGGAAGACGAGATCATCGAGCGTCACGCCGATGTCACCGAGCCGTTCTCCGCGCTCGCCTTCAAGATCGCGGCCGACCAGCACCTGGGCCGTCTCACCTACATCCGCATCTACTCGGGCACGCTCGAGACCGGCACCGCGGTGGTCAACTCGGTGAAGGGCCGCAAGGAGCGGATCGGCAAGATCTACCAGATGCACGCCAACAAGCGCGAAGAGCGCCCGTCGGCCGTCGCTGGTCAGATCGTCGCCGTCATGGGTCTGAAGGACACCACCACCGGTGACACCCTGTCCGACCCGGCCAACCCCGTGGTCCTGGAGTCGATGAACTTCCCGGCGCCGGTCATCAGCGTCGCCATCGAGCCCAAGACCAAGAGCGACCAGGAGAAGCTGGGCACCGCGATCCAGCGTCTGGCCGAGGAGGACCCGTCCTTCCAGGTCCGGCGTGACGAGGAGACCGGGCAGACGGTCATCTGGGGTATGGGTGAGCTCCACCTGGAGATCCTCGTCGACCGGATGCGCCGCGAGTTCAAGGTCGAGGCCAACATCGGTCGTCCGCAGGTGGCCTACCGGGAGACCATCCGCCGCAAGGTGGAGAAGGTCGACTACGTCCACAAGAAGCAGACCGGTGGTTCCGGCCAGTTCGCCAAGGTCATCATTGACATTGAGCCGCTGGGCGACGGAAACGACGGCTACGAGTTCTCCAACAAGGTCTCCGGTGGCCGCATCCCGCGGGAGTACATCCCGTCGGTCGACGCGGGTGCCCAGGAGGCCGCCGAGTTCGGTGTTCTCGCCGGCTATCCCATGGTCGGGGTCAAGGTCACCCTGCAGGACGGTGCCTACCACGAGGTGGACTCGTCCGAAATGGCCTTCAAGATCGCTGGCTCGATGGCCTTCAAGGAGGCCGCGCGCAAGGCGGACGCCGTAATCCTGGAGCCGATGATGGCCGTCGAGGTCACCACGCCCGAGGACTACATGGGTGATGTCATCGGTGACCTCAACGGTCGCCGCGGGCAGATCCAGGCGATGGACGAGCGCTCCGGCGCCCGCATCGTCAAGGCGCTCGTGCCGCTCTCTGAGATGTTCGGCTACGTGGGTGACCTCCGTAGCAAGACGCAGGGGCGTGCGAGCTACAGCATGCAGTTCGACTCCTATGCGGAAGTGCCTGCGCACATCGCCAAGGAGATCGTCGCGAAGGTGCGGGGCGAGTAAGTCCGGCATCCGTTTCGGTGCGGGAGGCGAGGAGATCGTCGCCCCGCCACCGAGGGGGTGCGGGGCGAGTAAGCCCGGCATCCGTTTCGGGGCGGGGGCGACGATCTCATCGCCTCCCGCACCGACACGGATGCCGGACTTACTCGCCACGCACCTTCGCGACAATCTCCTTGGCGACTCCTTGGCGA
>NZ_NGFP01000035.1 GCF_002149035.1 Streptosporangium minutum | reverse complement strand
ACGTAGCGCGGGACGTCGGTGTAACTGGCGATATGTCGTGGATTCGACCAGTATCCCGGTGTGATCTGGAATGTTGAAGAGTTCGCACGCGCCGCCGCGGTGACCGCCGACGGGCTGGCCGCCTACGTGGACGAGAGCCAGCGGGGCCTGCCGCCCGTCATCCGCGGCCGACCGCCGCGGGAGGTGGCCGAACGGCTCGGGCTCGTGCGGTGGATCCGCGAGGGCGGGATGACGCCGGACAGCTACGCGGAGTTCCTGGCGGCCTACCTGGACGAGGGGACCCGGCTGCACCACCCCGCCTACCTCGGCCACCAGATCGCCGCCCCCGACTTCCCCGCCGCGCTCGCCGACTTCGTCCACGGCGCGACCAACAACCCGATGGCGGTCTACGAGATGGGCGCCTCGGCGGCCACGGTCGAGTTCGAGGTCCTGCGCTGGATGCTGGGCAAGGTGGGGTTCGGGGAGACCGGCGGAGGGGTGCTCACCCACGGGGGTTCGCTGGCCAACCTCACCGCGCTGCTGGCCGCGCGCGCGGCGGTCGCGCCGGAGGCGTGGACCGACGGGGTCCCCGCCGACCTCGCCCTGCTCGCCCCCGCCTCGGCGCACTACTCGCTCACCCGCGCCGCCGCGATCCTGGGGCTGGGGGAGCGGGCCGTCGTGCCGCTGGACGTGGACGGGCTGGGCAGGATCGACGTGGCGCGCCTGCCCGAGGCCCTGGGCCGGGTACGGCGGGCGGGACGGCGGCCGATGGCCCTGGTGGCCAGTGCCTGCTCGACGGGGACCGGCCTCTACGACGACCTGCGCGGCATCGGCGAGTTCTGTGCCGCCAACGGCGTCTGGTTCCACGTGGACGGCGCCCACGGGGCGTCGGCGCTGCTCGCCGAGGAGCACCGGCACCTGCTCGACGGGATCGAGCTCGCCGACTCCCTGATCTGGGACGCGCACAAGATGCTGCGTACCTCCAGCCTGGCGGCGGCGGTCCTGACCAGGAGGGAGGGCGACCTGGACGCGGCCTTCCAGCAGCGGGCGAGCTACCTGTTCTACGGCGACCAGGGCTTCGACCTGATCGGCAGGACCGTGGAGTGCAGCAAGGCCGAGCTGGGCCTGAAGGTCTTCCTCAACCTGGCCTGGCGGGGCGAGCGGGGGCTGGGCGACCACGTCGCGCGGCAGTACGCCACGGCGCGCCGCTTCTGGGAGCTGGCCCGGGAGCGGCCCGGCTTCGAGTGCCCCTACGAGCCGGAGAGCAACATCGTCTGCTTCCGGTACGGCGGCGCCGACCAGGCGGAGATCCGCGAGCGGCTGATGGCGGACGGCGCGTTCCAGCTCACCTCGGCCGAGATCGGCGGCGTCCGTCACCTGCGGGTCACCGTGATGGCCCCCGCCACGGACGACAAGACGCTGGAGGCGCTGCTCGACCGGATCGGCGAGCAGGAGCGCGGCCCCGGCGGGTGACGGGTCCACCCCGGGCCGGGGAGTCCGTGAGAACGGCGGGTCCCGATGCCGGGCCGGGGTTGAGGACGTCGAGGGGACCCGTGAGGCTCCGGGGTCGGCGGCGGCCCGGAAGGGCCGTTCCGCCGGGACACGTCCGGTCCGATCACCCGGACGTGTCCTGATATAGCGTCGCGGTCATGACCGAACTCGACAGCCGCCTCCGCGCGGTGTGTGACCTGGCCGTCGCCGATGTCCGGGAGATGGCCGGACGGCACGAGTACGACGGCCGGATCCAGGACCTCTCGCCCGAGGGCGTGCGCGCGGGACTGGCCGCACTGGGCGGGGGGACGCCGCCCGCCGACCCCTACGACGCGGCGCACCTGCAGATCTTCGAGGAGGCCACCCGGGTCCGGTTCGGCGAGCTGGAGCTGCACCGCGGCAGCCCGCTCGAACACGCGAACAACCTCGACCTCGCCACCTACGACCGTGACTACGCCCCCGAGGCCGAGCGGGCCGCCGCCAAGCACGCCCATCTCGCCCGGTGGCCGGAGGCCGTGGAGAACGCGATCGCCTCGCTCGACCGCCTCAGCGCCCCCGTCGCGAGCGCGCTGCTCGGAGCCGTGCGCGGCCTGGCGGCCGGGGTTCCGGCGGACGCGGAGGAGTCCGTGCGCGAGGCGGCGCTCAAGGCCCACGCCCGCCTGGTGGAGCACGTCGAGGAGGCCGCGCGCACCGGCGACCCGGAGGCGGCCCTCGGCGCCGGAGGGCTGACCCGGTTGATGAGCGCGGGCGAGGGCCTCACGGTGGATCTGGGCCGGCTCGCCGAGCGGGCCGACGCCGAACGCGACCGGCTCATGGCCCGGCTGACCGAGGCCTGCGCCAGGCTGGGCTCGGCCGGCCGGTCGCCGCTGGAGGTCTCGCGCGAGCTGGTCAGGCAGCACCCCGGCATCGACGGCGTGATCGACGCCGCCAGGACCGGCACCGAGAGGGCGATCGCCTTCACCCGGGAGAAGGACCTGGTGCCCTACCACGACGGCGAGTGCCTGGTCGGTCTCGCGCCGGAGTCGCGGCGGTGGGCCATGGCGATGATGAGCTGGTCGGCGCCCGGCGAGCCCGACGGCCCGTCCTGGTATCACATCACCCCGCCCGATCCCTCCTGGCCGGAGCGCGACATCGAGGAGTGGCTGGAGGTCTTCAGCGAGACCACCCTGCCCGCGATCAACGTGCACGAGGTCGCCCCCGGGCACTTCTCCCACGGCCGCGCCCTCCGCCACGCCCCCTCCGACGTGCGGCGGACGCTGATGTCCATGGCGTTCGCCGAGGGGTGGGCGCACTACGCCGAGGAGCTCTGCGTCGAGGAGGGCTTCGCGCCCGACGACCCGCGCTTCGAGATCGGCGTGTGGCTGGAGGCGTTGATCCGGGTGACCCGCCTGGCCTGCGCCATCGGCGTGCACACCGGGACGATGACCGTTGAGGAGGGAGCCCGGCGCTTCGAGGCCGACACCCACATCGCCGGCCCCGCGGCCCTGTCGGAGGCGGCGCGGGCCACCTTCGACCCGACCTACGGCCGCTACACCTGGGGCAAGCTGGAGATCCTCGACCTGCGCGAGCGGGCCAGGGCCGAGTGGGGCGCCGGATTCACCCTCAAGCGCTTCCACACGGCCATGCTCGACCTCGGCTCCCCGCCCCTGGGCCTGCTCGGCCACGCGCTCCGGGCCTAGCCGTACTCGCCGGTCCGGACGGGGTGTCACGGTGGGAGGGGCGACGGCCGGCGGCCGTCGCCCCTCCGCCGACCGGGTGGGCCCACGGCGATGAGGACACCTCGTCGCTCATCGGGAACCGTACGGCCGAGGCCTCCCGGGGCGGGGGACGGATCGGGTGTTTCGCCCACGTTTCGCACCTACGAGTAACGATGCTGACAGGCGCAGATAGACTGGATACACCGCTGTGTTTCCTTTGGGGGTCTTGGTGTCTGAGTTCGACACGGTCCTGGTCGTCGACTTCGGTGCGCAGTACGCGCAGCTGATCGCGCGACGGGTGCGTGAATGCCACGTCTACTCCGAGATCGTCCCGTCGACGATGCCGGTGGAGGAGATGCTGGCCAGGAAGCCCAAGGCCATCATCCTGTCCGGCGGCCCCTCGTCGGTCTACGCCGAAGGCGCCCCGGCCGCGCCCGCCGGCCTGTTCGAGACCGGGGTCCCGACCTTCGGGATCTGCTACGGCTTCCAGGTCATGGCCCAGGCCCTCGGCGGTCAGGTGGCCAGGACCGGCATCGCGGAGTACGGCGGGACCCAGCTGGAGGTGACCCAGGAGGGCGTCCTGTTCTCGGGGCTGCCCGCCCAGCAGTCGGTCTGGATGTCCCACGGCGACAGCGTCGCCGCCGCCCCCGAGGACTTCCTCGTCACCGCCGCGACCTCCGAGACGCCGGTCGCCGCCTTCGAGCACCCCGGCAAGGGCCTGTACGGCGTGCAGTTCCACCCCGAGGTCCTCCACTCCGAGCACGGCCAGACCGTGCTGAAGCACTTCCTCGACGCGGCGGGCTGCCGCCCCTCCTGGACGATGCTCAACATCGTCGAGGACGCCGTCGAGGCGGTCCGCGCCCAGATCGGCCCGGAGGGCCGCGCCATCTGCGCCCTCTCCGGCGGCGTGGACTCGGCGGTCGCCGCCGCCATGGTGCAGCGCGCCATCGGTGACCGTCTGACCTGCGTGTTCGTCGACCATGGGCTGCTGCGCAAGGGCGAGGCCGAGCAGGTCGAGCGTGACTTCGTCGCCGTCACCGGCGTCCGGCTCCGCGTGGTGGACGCCCAGGAGCGCTTCCTCAAGGCGCTCGACGGGGTCACCGACCCGGAGGAGAAGCGTAAGATCATCGGCCGCGAGTTCATCCGGGTCTTCGAGGACGAGCAGCGCGCCATCATCGCCGACGGCCCGGTCGACTTCCTCGTCCAGGGCACGCTCTACCCCGACGTGGTCGAGTCCGGCGGCGGCACCGGCACCGCCAACATCAAGTCGCACCACAACGTCGGCGGCCTCCCCGACGACCTGCGGTTCTCCCTGGTCGAGCCGTTGCGCGCGCTGTTCAAGGACGAGGTCCGCCGCGCGGGCGAGGAGCTCGGCCTGCCGGCCGCGATGGTCTGGCGCCAGCCGTTCCCCGGTCCCGGCCTGGGCATCCGCATCGTCGGCGCGGTCACCCACGACCGCCTGGAGATCCTCCGCGAGGCCGACGCCATCGCCCGTGAGGAGCTCTCCCGCGCCGGTCTCGACCGGGACATCTGGCAGTGCCCGGTCGTCCTGCTCGCCGACGTCCGCTCGGTGGGCGTCCAGGGCGACGGCCGCACCTACGGCCACCCGATCGTCCTGCGCCCGGTCTCCAGCGAGGACGCCATGACCGCCGACTGGTCCCGCGTCCCCTACGACGTGCTCGCCCGCATCTCCACCCGGATCACCAACGAGGTCCGTGAGGTCAACCGCGTGGTGCTCGACGTGACCAGCAAGCCCCCGGGCACCATCGAGTGGGAGTAGGCAGGACCGACGGCGCGGCCCCCGGGGATCGATCCCCGGGGGCCGCGCCGTTCTCCGTCCTCACCCGGCCTTGCGGAGGCCGAGCCACTGCAGGGCGGCGAACCCGCCGACGACGGCCGCCTGCATGACGACCCAGACGGCGCCGAGAGTGGTGACCTCCAAGCCGCCGGCCGCCAGTTCGGCGACGCTGACCACGGTCCACAGGGCGTTGAGGGCGACCGCCGCCACGACGGCGGTCCGGTTGACCGCGGCAGGCCGTGCGATCAGCCAGACCGCGACGCCGTACACGGTGAGGAACGCGCCGATGCCGTACTGGAGGCCGGCCGGCAGCCCGAGCAGGTCGTTGATCGGAGCGGTCAGGGCGAGGTAAGCGAGGCCGTTGACGGCGGTGACGACGGCGTCCAGGCGCAGGGCCAGACGCACGAGCCGGTAGGGGTCGGTGGTGGGGACGGCGGCGACGGCGGTCATCTCGAAAAGCCTTTCCGGACGGGCGGACGGGGTACGGCCGGCCCTCAGAGGGCGGCGGGGACCTGGTCGAGGAAGCCGTGGACGGTCTGGATGCGGCCGTCCTCGGTCAGGACCGCGACGTCGAAGCCGACCACGATGGCCTCGCCGCCCTCGGGGCCGAGGTTCCAGGTGAAGCGGGCCAGGTTGTGGTGGGCGTCGACCTCGCCGCCCGGGGTGAACACCAGGCCGGGGAACTGCTGCTGGACGGCGGCGATGGTGGCGTCGATCGCGTCGCGGCCCGTGGCGTCGGCCAGGGGGTCGACATAGCGGGCGTCCTCGGCCCAGATGGCGTCGATCTCCGCACGCCGCTCGGCGGCGTCGGTGATGTTCCAGGTGGCCAGGTAGCGCTCGACCAGCTTGGCGGTGTCGTTCATGTCGCTCGTCTCCTTGTTTCCTGCGGTTGTTCCTGCAGGTCATAAAGTTACGGAGATCGGCGGGCCGGGGAATCAGTCATCCACCGGTACTTCTGGGACCCGCTATAGGTCGGCTTGGGGCGCTCCGGTCCTCACCGCCGGTCGCCGCCGCAGGGGGACTCCGCGCGTGATCGCCGGAATTGTGGTCTGTCCACTGCGCGGTGGGAAGAGTGTCCGTATCGGGATAGATGGTCGTTAGGCCGGTTTCACTATGTCTGTCCAGGTAAGTTGGGGCGGGTGCCCCCGACAGTCATCGATGCCGGATCTTCCACGGCCACTCCAGCCAGCCGGCTGGCCTGGCTGGACGCCCTGCGCGGACTCGGTGCCGTCGCGGTGCTGCTGGAACATCTGCTGCCCTGGTTCATGCCCGCCCTCCGGCCGTACTGGTTCAACCTCGGTATGTACGGCGTCCTGGTCTTCTTCCTGGTCAGCGGCTACATCATCCCGGTCTCGCTGGAGAGGCGCGGCGACGTCCGCGCCTTCTGGATCAGCAGGGTCTTCCGGCTCTACCCGATCTACCTGCTGGTCGCGGCCTCCGTCCTGCTCATGGCCTTCTGGACGCCGGTCCGCGAGCAGGTCCCCCGTGACCTGTCGGCCGTGTCCGCGCACGTCACGATGTTGCTGGACGTGGTCCACCTGGGCGGGCTGGCCGACACCATGTGGACGCTCTCCTACGAGATGGTCTTCTACCTGCTGGTCACCGCGCTGTTCGTCCGCGGCCTGCACCACCGGAGCGGGACCTTCGCGGTGGGGTTCGGCGCGGTGGCGGTCGTCGCCGGGCTGGTGCTGTCCGCGCCGCTGCTCAAGGGCCCCTGGCCCGCCTACGTGTCCGGCGTGCTCTTCCTCGTCGGCATGGTGTGCCTGATCAGCGGCAGGTTCCGGACCGCGGCCGCCTACGTCCTCGGCGGGATGTCCGTGGTGTTGCTGATCTTCGGCAGCTTCGTACCGTGGCTCGGGGCGGCGATCCTCGCGGTGATGTTCATCGGGACCGCCGTCCGCCGGTGGGAGCAGGGCACGGGCGGGCTCCGGCCGGTGGCCGTGGCGACCGTTCTGGTGGCCCTGGCCCCGGTGTGGTCGGGCCAGGCCGGGTGGTGGTGGGTGCAGCCGGGCGTGTGGTTCACCACGATGGCGCTCGCGGGGGCGACGTTCGCGGGCGCGATGGCCCTGCGCCACCGGCGCCTGCCAGGCTTCCTCGTCCGGCTCGGCCTGATCAGCTACTCGCTCTACCTGCTGCACCACCCGCTGCTGAGGCTGGCGAACTCCCTCCTGGGAGACGTCCGGTCCATGCAGCCGGTGGTGCAGGTGTCACTGTCGGCGGGCTTCGTCGCGGCGGTGGTCGGCCTGAGCTGGCTGACCTACCGCTACGTCGAGCTGCCGATGCAGCGGCTGGGCAGGCGGGTGGCTCACTGGCCGTCGGCGGGCGACTCCGCGCTCTCGGCGCCCTCGGCGGGCGTGTCACCCGTCAAGTCCTCGTCCTTCTCGCTGCCGACCGGGTAGATGTCGGCGGCCTTGAGGTCCTTCACGCCGCGCAGGGAGGAGACCGCGACGACGTGGTAGCCCTGCTTCTGCAGCGCGGTCAGCAGCTTGGGCATCACCTTGACGGTCTGCTCGACCCAGTCGTGCATGAGGATGACGCCGTCACGCTTGGCGTTCTTGAGCACCTCGTCGTAGATGGCCTTCTCGTTCTTGGTCGCCCAGTCACGTGAGCCGCCGTTCCACAGCACGATCGGCATGCCCATCTCCGCCGCGATCGCCTTGACCCGGTCGTCCATCTCGCCGTACGGCGGGCGGATCATGGTCGGCGACTTGCCGGTGACCTGCTTGACGATGTCCTGGGTCTTGGTCAGCTCCTCGCGGATCTTGTCCTCGGAGACCTCCCGCAGGTGCGGGTGGGTGTAGCTGTGGTTGCCGAGGTCGTGGCCCTCGGCGGCCATCCGCTTGGCGAAGGCCGGGCGGGACTTCACGTACTGGCCCTCAAGGAAGAACGTGCCCTTGGCCTTGTACTTCTTGAAGGTGTCGAGCAGTTTGTCGGCGTACTTGCCGGGACCGTCGTCGAAGGTCAGCGCGATGCACTTGACCTTCACGCAGTCCACCGGCGCGACCTTGGCGGCGGACTTGGCCTTGTCCGTCGTCTTGGCCGTGGTGGTCTTGGCCGTGCTGGTGGGCTTGGCCGTGGAAGTGGGCTTGGGCTGGTCCGCGCTCCAGGCGGTGGTCGGCGCGGCCACCAAGGCCAGCGCGCAGGGGACGGCCAGCAGCATTCGAGCAGGAGACTTCATGAGGGGAGCTCCGGGTGTTACGAGAGATGCGGGCGGGACAGAAAAAAGCATCCTATCCGGACACTTTGCCTGAATGTGGGGCGATCGCTCGTCTGCCAGCCGACGTTCAGGCTTCTGCCAGCCCGCACTCAGGGAGAGCCGTCCTGCGTACACCGTTAAAAGCTCGGCAAGAGCACGGTGTGCGGGAGGCGAATCGCGGGGGCCCGGTCCATCCCCGGAAAGATCATCGTATCCGGGTCGCGCACCACCTGAGTCCGCGGGGTCGTGCATGAGGGACGGGTGAATCCATGGATACGGCGACACTGGCCGCGGGCGCGGAGCACGGTGAGGCGGCGCCGGGACCGCGGCGACGGTCACGGCTGCTCGCCGTGGTCCCGGGTACGGCCGCCGCGGCGGTGACCGTCGGCACGTTGCTGGCCTACGGCACCCCGCCGGCGACGATCGGGCTCTTCGCGGTCTACGTGGCGTTCGGCCTCACCCTCCCCGGGACCCTGCTCTGGCGTGCTCTCGCCCGGCTGCCGTCCCCGCCGGCCGTCGACCTCGCCGCGGGCACGGCGCTGGGATACGCGCTGGAGATCCTGCTCTACCTGGTGGCCCGCGCCGTGGGCCATCCCGGACTGATCCTGCTCGGCCCGCCGGCCGTGATCGCGGTCTTCCTCGCCCACCCCCGCCTGCGCCGCCACTGGCGGACCGCGACCGAGCTGCGGATCCCCGTCCGTCCCGCCGCCGCCATGGCCGCGGTTTTCTGCTTCCTCGTCGTCTCCAGCGGCCTCACCTTCTTCGGCGGCCACGGCCTGCGATGGCCTGAGAACGGGAACCCGTACGTCGACATGCCCTTCCATCTGGGGCTCGTCGGCGAGCTGCGCAACCATCTGCCGCCGACCACCCCCCACGTGCTGGGCGAGCCGCTTTCCTACCACTGGTTCGTCTACGCCGACATGGCGGCCACGAGCTGGGCGACCGGGATCGAGGCCCAGACGCTCCTGTACCGCCTCGCGGTCCTTCCGATGATCGCGATCTCCGTCGTGCTCATCCCGGCCGTGGCCTTCATGATCACCGGGACGTGGCGGGCCGGCGTCCTGGGGCTGCTCATCACCTACTTCGCCGGCCCGCTCGATCCCTACCCCTGGACGGGGACGGACTTCCCGGGAGGCCCGCCGACCGTCTCCCTGGCGTGGCTGAGCCCCACCCAGACGTTCGGAGCCGCGCTCTTCGCGGCTTTCACCCTGCCGGTGGTCGCCCTGCTGGGACGGCGGGCGCCGGGCAGATCGATCTTCGTGCCGGTGGTCGTGCTGCTCGCCGCGCTGGCGGGGGCGAAGGCCACCTATCTCCCGTTGCTGGCCGCCGGTCTCTGCCTGCTCGCCGCGGTGGAGTGGACGCGGTCCAGGCGGCTGGACCGCACCCTGGTGGCGCTCGGCCTCCTCACCCTCGTGACGCTGGCGTTCGCGCAGCTCGTCCTCTTCGGCGGGGCCTCGCAGGGGCTGCGGGTCTCGCCGTTCTCCACGGCCGTCAGGTTCGTCATGCGGTCCGTCCCCGGCAGTGGCGGCGGCGATCTCCAGTTCGCGCCCGTGGTGCTCTCCCTGGTCTTCCTTCTGGGGTGGGCGGCCCTCTGGGCGGGAGCCTTCGGGGGCCGGGCCGCTCCCGGCTCCGGGCCGGACCGGGCGCTGACGCTGTTCCTGGGGATCGGGCTGGGCGGCGTCGCCGCGGTGACCGTGCTCGGGCACCCGGGCATGAGCCAGATGTACTTCCTCGCCGCGGCCAGGCCGTACCTGTCGATCGCCGCCGCGGCCGGCATCCTGGCCGCCCTGGCGGCCGTCCCCCGGCGGTCGCGCGTCCGGGTGGTGTGCGTCTGCGGTGCGGTCGGAGGCGCGGTGGCACTGCTGGTCGCCGCGGTGCGGCCGGAGTCTCCGCCCGATCTGGCGGCGCTCGGCGGTCCCGCTCTCGTCACTGTCTTCGTGCTGCCCGTGATCGTGCCGTGCGCGGTCGTGGGCGCCGCGCTCTGCCTGCTCTGGCGGCTTCGGTGGCGGCGGGCTGCCGTACTCCTGCTGCTCGCGGGACTCTCGGCGCCCTCGGTGGCCCAGTCCGTGGTCGCCGGCCTGACCTACAGGGTCCCGGTTCAGACGATGGAGATTCCGGCGGAGGGGGTGGCGGTCGCGCGCTGGCTGCGGGACCACTCGGGCGCGGACGACGTCGTCGCGACCAACGCCCACTGCCGGTTCGTCGTCCCCGGTTCCTGTGACAACCGGCATTTCTGGATATCTGGCTATACCGAGAGACGGGTCCTGGTCGAGGGCTGGGGATACACGGCGCGGGCGCTGGCGTCGCTGACCGACGTCGACCGGGAACCCGCGGCCTCGGTCCCGTTCTGGGACGCGGAGCTGCTGGCGGCCAACGACGCCGTCTTCACCGCCCCCACCGCGCGGGCGGTCGACCTGCTCGCGCGACGCTACGGCGTGCGCTGGCTGATGGTCGACGGGAGGCGCCTCCCGGCCGCGCCGGACCTCGGAGAGTTCGCCCGGCTCCGCCACGCGGAGGGCCCGTTCGCCGTCTACTCGATCGTCTCCTGAGCGCCGTGCCGTCCGCGCGGTGTCACGCGACCGGTCACGGGGACATGTCGGTAGTTCACGGGCTGTGTGTCGCATATATGGCGAATGTGCTTTCGTGGACGCCAATGAACTCCATCCCCTACATTGAGACTTGATCATTGCCGATCGCACCGGCGGCGAGAAGGCACTCGTCCCGGTGCCTCCCGGACGCCACATCCTCCGCCGGCCGGCCGCCTGCGCTGAGGGCTGTCGTTCAACCCGCCGAGCGCATGGAAGGTGTATCGAGTGTCCGACGGCGTCCCTTCAAGCCCGACATATCCGGACTCATCCGCAGGTCTGTCGCCGAGTGACCCCGGGACGTCCAGTCCGTCATCGAGCTCCTCCCCGTCGGATCAGTCCTCATGCCCGCACGATCCCCCGTGCCGGATCCGCCCGTGCCTGCCGGAAGACAGACTGGGCCGCTCTCCCGGCCCTCTTTTCTCCGGGCAGGGAGACTACGTTCACACCCCGGGCCGACCCGCCGAGCCTGCCCTGGATGACAAGGACGGCTACGAGGCGCGGACCGACAAGATCATCACATTCGCCAACGTGATGCTCGAGGCCGAGGCGAACATCGGCAAGCTCAAGATCAGGGCCGCCACAGCCGACCACTGGAATCCGGTGCTCGGCGTCCCCCCCATCCCCGGTCGTCAGCTCAGAAGGCTCAACGGCTTCATCGAGGAGTGGGTCGAAGCCGCGGGAACCCTGCAGAAGGTGCTCGGGGACGACGCGCCGAAGCTGAGGGACGTGGCACAGAGGTACGACGACGCCCACGGGAACGCTGAAAAAGCCGTCGATCAGATCAGACTGTGAAGGATGCCCTAGATGTCGAATGCCTCGGGCAATCCGCCCCACGGGGGCCAGAACGCTCACCTGTACAGGCGGGCAGAACGGCTTCGGGCTGCCACCGAGCAGGCCAGGACCGCTGAGCTCGCTGAGGAGGCCAGGCTTGCTGAGAAGGCCAGGATCGCTCAGCGGGCTCAGTGGTCCATGGCGGACCGGCAAGCTGAGTGGGACACGGCCGGCCGGGCCAAGGCCGCCCAGGTCAAGGTGGATTCGAATTTATTCGACAGAATGTGGAACCAGCTCAAACCCGGTAGCCAGAGAATCGTCAGGGCGATGACCATAGGCGGCCTCGCCGTGATAGGCGTTCCGCTGGTCGTCACCGCCCTTATGCACGTGGCTGATCCCACCAAGTACTTCGATGACCGGAGTACATGGAACGAGATGCTGGAAGATCTCAAGGTCAGCGCCTGGGATGTATGGATCACTTACTTCAGCGAGGTCGCACCGTACTGGATGGGGCACGCGTCCGAAACGGTCCAGCGCTATCTCAGATTCGAGCTGATCGGCATGTTCGACGAGCTCGGACGCATCGCCACTGAGATAAGCGGCACCCTGACCACCCTGGCCTGGGACATCGTTGATTACAACACCAGCCTCGTCGATCTGGTGACGAGTTACGGCCCCATCCTCATGGCGCTCGTGCCGTTCTCCGGGACTTTGCCCGGTAAGGCCCTCCTGGTGGCGGCCGCCTTCGGGTTCCTCAAACTGCTCTGGGGGCTGGTGAAGGAGTTCATCGGCAAGCTCAAGTCACTCGACCTCAAGCTGGAGACTCTCGGCCACAAGATGTTCGAACTCCGAGGGCTCTTCAACGTGGGTGACAACAAACTGCATCTGAAGCCGGTGGGCTACGACCCCAATCTCTGGGTGCCCGTCACCAAGGAAAACTAGTGACGTACATCGGCGCGGGCGACGAAGAGGACCTCCCGCGGTTGTTCCGCGAGGTCGAGCGCATGGCCGGCACGTTCGCGGACGGGATGCGGGAGCTGGACGAGCGCAAGGTGACCGGCGCCGACAGCAGTGGCCGGGTGGTGGCCACGGTGACGGGCTCGTCGCGGCTTCTGCACGTGCGCATCGACCCTCGGGCGATGCGCGACCTCGACCATGTGGCGCTGAGCCAGGCCGTGCTGGACGCGGTCGGAGCGGCGCGCCGGGCCGCGGGGGAAGGGCTGGACGAGATCCTGGGCGGGCTGGACGGTGGCCGGCCGCGGCCCGCCCCGGAGGACGATCCGTTCGCGCGTTACTTCGACGCGTTTCTGCGGGAGGACGGGCATGGATGAGACGGCCAGGCTGCGGATGCTCACGGAGCGGCTGGAACGGCTGGAGCGGCGGTCGGCGGCTCTGGCCGAGACCGGCGCGGCTGCGGAGCAGTGGGCCACGCGGGAGTTCACCGGCAAGGCCGACAGGGGTGGGATCACGGCGACCGTGGACGCCTCGGGAAACCTGCTGGCCCTCGACATCAGCCAGCTGAGCAAGCGGCGGCATGACGGTGTGACGCTCGGCGACGCGCTGGTCGAGGCGGTCCACAAGGCCGAGCAGGCCGCGAGCGAGTCGCGGGCCACGCTGATGGGCGGCCTGGGCGTCGACCTGGGCGTCGACCTGGGAGACCTGTTCGGCGACGCCAAACGCTTCTTCGAGGCTGACGGCGGCCCGGACCGTTAGGACCTCGTCACGTAGGACCTCGTCACGGTCGCGCTCCGCGAGCCGAGCGCGTCCGACGGGCCGGTGACCGCGGGCCGGCCCGGCAGGCGCATGGCCGTACGGACCCTCACGCATCGTGCCGCTACACTACGCTGTCGCGACGATACTGTGAGCTACTCCGCTGCCTGCCGTGACCGAAAGGGCGAAATCGGTGCAAGATCATATCGACACGCAGATCAGGGCGTTCATCGAACCTCGCTTCCCCGGCCGGAGCTGGACCGACGACGACGACATCTTCGCCCTGGGGTTCGTCGACTCGATGTTCGCGATGGAGGTCGTGATGTTCGTCGAGCGGGCCTTCGCGGTGACGGTGCCCAACGACGAGCTCCACATGGACAACTTCCGCAGCGTCCGCTCCATGGCCGCGCTGGTCCGGCGGATCTCCGCCGGCCCGAAGACGGGGGCGGTGCCCGCATGACCACGGGCGTCGAGGGGCGGGGGACCGGCCCGATCAAGTGCGTCGTCTGGGACCTGGACAACACCCTGTGGGACGGCGTCCTCCTGGAGGACGGGGAGGTCACGCTCCGGCCCGGGGTCGCGGAGGTCGTCAGGGTGCTCGACGAGCGGGGAATCCTGCAGTCGATCGCCAGCAGGAACCACGGCCCGGCCGCCATCGAGCAGCTGGAGCGGTTCGGCCTGCGCGACTACTTCCTCGCTCCGCAGATCGGCTGGAACTCCAAGTCCGAGTCCGTGGCGGCCATCGCGAAGTCCCTGAACATCGGGATCGACGCGCTGGCCCTCATCGACGACCAGCCCTTCGAGCGGGAGGAGGTCGCCTTCAGCCATCCCCAGGTGCTCTGCCTGGACGCCGACGAGGTGGCGAGGATTCCGGAGATGCCGGTCTTCATGCCGAGGTTCGTCACCGAAGACTCCCGCAACCGGCGCTCCATGTACATGGGGTCCGAGCTCAGGGACGCCGCCGAGCGCGAGTTCGGCGGGACGAGCGACGACTTCCTGGCCACCCTCGACATGACCTTCTCGATCTCCGCGGCGGCGGAGGCCGACCTCCGGCGTGCCGAGGAGCTCAGCGTCCGGACCAACCAGCTCAACTCCACCGGCGTCACCTACTCCTACGAGGAGCTGCGCGCGTTCACGCGGTCCCCCGACCACCTGCTGCTGGTGGCCGGCCTTGAGGACCGGTTCGGCTCCTACGGGAGGATCGGCCTCGCTCTCGTCGAGCGCGGAGCCGAGATCTGGACGCTCAAGCTCCTGCTGATGTCCTGCCGGGTGATGTCCCGGGGCGTCGGGACGGTCCTGCTGAACCACGTCATGCGCCTGGCGCGGGACGCCGGAGTGCGGCTCCGGGCGGAGTTCCTGCCCAACGACCGCAACCGGGTGATGTTCGTGACCTACCGCTTCGCGGGTTTCCAGGAGGTGGAGACCCGGGGCGAGCTCCGGATCCTGGAGTCCGACCTCGACCGCATCCAGGACCCTCCCGCGTACCTCACGGTACGGACCGGCTGACCGCCGTGCTCAGGGGAGCGGTCGAGCGCGAGTGCGAGATGATCCGGCGGTGGCGCAACCACCCGCGCGTGCGGGGGGTCAGCTTCACCGACCACGAGATCGGCGAGGTCGAACACCGCAGGTGGTGGCGGGCGACGGTGGCGGACGGCACGCGCCGGATCCTCGTCTACGAGCACGGCGGCGTGCCGAGCGGAGTGGTGAACCTCTTCGACCACGACGCCCGCGCGCGGCGGGCCGGATGGGGTTTCTACCTCGACGTCGACGGGCTCGGCGAGCGGGGCGAGCTGCTGGCCGCCTGGATGCGGATCGAGGCCGAGGCCATCGCGTACGCCTTCACCGAGCTGGGGATCGGCACGCTGCGCGGCGAGGTGCTGGCCCGTAACGAGGCGGTCAGGACCCTGCACCGCCGCCACGGGTTCGCCGAGGTGGGCACCTACACGCGCGAGGTGGGCGGTGTCCGGGAGCCCGTCGTCGTCATGGAGCTGACGAGATGATCACGGGACGGCCGCCGTGCCGCCACCCCGGGCGACCACGGCCTG
The DNA here is from genome assembly GCF_002149035.1 of Streptosporangium minutum. GTDB lineage: Bacteria > Actinomycetota > Actinomycetes > Streptosporangiales > Streptosporangiaceae > Streptosporangium > Streptosporangium minutum. The sequence goes on along the minus strand of NZ_NGFP01000035.1, from coordinate 34,005 downwards.
GGGTGGGGCATCGGCGATCGGGGATCACGGGAGGACGCGACATCGGCGGCCGGGGTGATCCCTGGGGGAAACCGGCGTCGGCGGCCGGGGTGATCCCTGGGGGAAGCCGGCGTCGGCGGCTGGGATGATCACCGCGAGAGCAGGGCGTCGGCGGCTGGGGTGATCACGGCGAGAGCAGGGCGTCGGCGGCTGGGGTGATCACGGCGAGAGCAGGGCGTCGGCGACTCTCGTCCTGCCCTCGCCGTCGACCAGCGCGGGCCCCCGCGCGCCGAGCTCCTCGCGGGCCCGCGCGGAGGTGAGCAGGTCCCGCAGGCACGCGCGGGCGGGGCCGGCCGTACCGGCCACGGCGTCGAGGTGGCCGAGCCCGGCGGCCAGCCCGCGCGAGACCACCTCCTCGTAACCCGGCCGCTGGTTGGCCGCCACCCAGACGAGCGCGGCGGCCTTCCCCAGGTAGAGGAGATCCCACATGCTGCTCCCCGCCGCCGTGACGACGAGGTCCGCCGCCGCGATCAGCCGGGGAAGGTCGTCGGTGGGGGGGATCCGGCGGACCGTCTGGCCGCCGGCCGGTCGGAGATGGTCCAGCGCCCGCTCTCGCGGGGTGACGGCCGTCGCCAGGAACGGCACGCCCGTCGCGATGAGCTCTCCCACCACGGTGGGAGCCGCCCCGGCCGCGTCGGTGCCGCCGAAGAAGCACAGCACCCGAGGCGGCCGTCCGTGCTCCACCGGTCCCTGACCCGGCTGCCGGTGAGCCGGCAGCACCCCGTCCGGCTGCCGGGGCTCCACCGGTCGCCCGTCCGGCTGTTGAGGCTTCACCGGTCCCTGAGCCGGCAGCACCCCGTCCGGAGGCTGAGGCTTCACCGGTCGCCGATCCGGCCGCAGGTGATCTGTCAGCGCGCTGTCCGGTTGCCCGGGCTCCGTCGGCCCCCGTCGGCGCAGGCGCCGTACGTCGTCGCGGAGAAGGGCGTAGCGCACCCCGGCGAGCCGGACCGATCCGGCGGGAGTGCGGCCGGGGCGGCGCTCGGCGCCGAGGTTCTGGTCCAGATAGATGTCGGCGTCCTGGCCGCGGTCGTCGTCGTCGACGACGGCCAGCACCCGTATCCCGGCCCGGCGGAGCGCTCCCGGGCAGCGGGGGTCGAGATCGTAGGAGTCGACGACCACGGCGTCGAGCGCGAGGCGGCGGGCGGCCCGGACCATGGCCGCCGCGTCGCCCGGCCCGGGGAGCAGCCTCAGGCCGCGCCGGGCCAGCTGCTCCGCGGCCCACTCCAGCCCGCCCATGTCGCCGAGGACGACGACCTCCAGCCGCCGTTCCCGCAGCTCCTCGGCCAGGGCCAGGCAGCGCATCAGGTGGCCGACGCCGCGGCCGACGCCCGCGTCGCAGCGGATGCCGACGCGTCTCACGCCAGCTCCAGGGCCTTCTGCTCCACCGCGGCGTTGAGCGCCACGACCTCGGGCCGTTCCCTCAGCCAGCCGACCAGGGTCCGCAGCGGCACCGGGCCGTCCCCGAAGTGGTCGACGACGGCCCTGATCAGCTCCCAGTCCTCCACGGTGTCGAGTGTGACGCGCAGATCGGCGTCGCCCGGCGGGAACGTGAGACCGATGATCCGGAAACGCTCCGCGTGCGTGTAGACGTACGACGTCACGTGGGTGCGGTGGTGGCCGGTGGCCGTACCGTCGAGGCTCCGGAGCGCCCCGGCGGAGATGATCTCGACGTCCAGCCCCCTGGGCAGGGTCCTGGGCTGCGGGCTGGTGCTCAGGTAGTCGAGCCCGGGGGCGGCCCGCCACATGCCCGCCGCCATCGCGATGATCTCCGGATCGAGCAGCGGGCAGTCGGCGGTGAGGCGCATGACCGCGTCGCACTCCAGCCGGTCGAGAACGCCCAGGAAGCGGGTCAGCACGTCGTCCACCGGGCCGCGGTGCCAGGCGACGCCGAGCCGCTCGCACTCCGCGACGACGGCGTCGTCGGCGGGCTCGGTGGTGGTGGCCACCACGAGGTCGTCGAGGACGCCGCGCGGGACGGCGCGCACGACCCGTTCGAGGACGGTGCGCCCGCCCAGCGTCCGCAGGACCTTTCCCGGCAGGCGGGTGGAGCCCATGCGGGCCTGAATGACTCCGGCGATGTGAACGGCCAAAACATTTCCTAACTCGGTTGAGTGACGATGACCCTGCGTTAAGCTACGAGCTTGTCACTGAATGACTACTGTAAGTTACGAAAGTCTTGTATGGGGGGCTCACGTGGGGGAGCTTGAAGGGGCGTCGATCCTTGTCACCGGGGGGACGGGGTCGTTCGGAAAGGCTTTTATCCGGCATGTGCTCGACCATCACGACCCGCGGCGGGTCGTCGTCTTCTCGCGGGACGAGCTCAAGCAGTACGAGGTCAGGCAGCTGTTCGCCGACGACTCCAGGTTGCGCTGGTTCATCGGCGACGTGCGCGATCGTAGCCGTCTGACCCGTGCCATGCACGGCGTCGACCACGTGGTGCACGCGGCCGCGCTCAAGCAGGTCGACACAGCCGAATACAATCCGTTCGAATACGTCCTGACGAATGTCAGCGGTTCACAGAATGTCGTCGAGGCGGCCATCGACTGCGGTGTCCGGAAAGTCATCGCGCTTTCCACGGACAAAGCCTCCAGCCCTATCAATCTTTATGGGGCGACCAAGCTGGTAGCGGACAAACTGCTGGTGTCGGCCAATCACTACGCTTCACACCATGTGACCCGGTTCGCCGTGGTCAGGTACGGCAACGTGATGGGCAGCCGCGGCTCGGTGATCCCCTACTTCCAGAAACTGGCGGCCGAGGACAAGAGCCTGCCGATCACCGACAAGCGGATGACCCGCTTCTGGATCACCCTGGACCAGGCCGTCCGGTTCGTGGTCGACTCCTTCGACCTGATGCAGGGCGGCGAGCTCTACGTCCCGCGCATCCCCAGCATGCGGATCATGGACCTGGCCGAGGCCGTCGCGCCGGGCGCCTCGACGCACGAGGTCGGCATCCGCCCGGGGGAGAAGCTCCACGAAGAGATGATCGCCGCCGACGACAGCCGCAGGACGATCCGGCTCGCCACCCGCTACGTGGTCCAGCCCACCATCGCGACCTGGGGCTACGTCCCTCCGCCCGGCGGCCAGAACGTCCCCGAGGGGTTCTCCTACCGCTCCGACGGCAACGACCAGTGGCTGTCGGTCGAGGGCATCCGCGAGCTGCTCGCGGCGAGGGTCTGATGCTTCCGTACGGCAGGCAGTCGATCGACGAGCGCGACATCGAAGGCGTCCTGGGCGTCCTGACCGGAGACTGGCTGACCACCGGCCCGGCCGTCGGCGCGTTCGAGGCGGAGCTCGCGGCCTGGACCGGCGGGGTGCCGTGCGTGTCCGTGACCTCGGGCACCGCGGCGTTGCACACAGCCTACGCGGCGGCCGGGATCGGCCCGGGGGACGAGGTGGTCACCTCGCCGATCACCTTCGTCGCCACCGCGGCCACGGCCGCGATGCTCGGCGCCCGCGTCGTCTTCGCCGACGTGGAGCAGGACACCGCCAATCTCGACCCGGCGGCCGCGGAGGCGGTGACCGGTCCGCGCACGCGGGCCGTCGCCGCCGTCGACTACGCCGGCCACCCGGCCGAGTACGACGCGCTGCGCGAGATCGCCTCGCGCGCCGGGGCCGTGGTCGTAGGCGACGCGGCCCATTCCGTCGGGTCGCGCTATCACGGCCGGCCGGTCGGCGCGCTCGCTGACCTGACGACCTTCTCCTTCTTCCCGACCAAGACGATCACGACGGCCGAGGGCGGCGCCGTCGCCACGGCCGACGAGGAGCTTCTCCGGCGTGCCCGGCGATTCAGGAACCACGGGCTGGTCAGGGACCCGGAGGAGCAGCGCGAGCCGGGTGAGGGCGACTGGCACCAGGAGGTCCACACGTTCGGACTGAACTACCGCCTGCCCGACGTGCTCTGCGCCCTCGGCATCAGCCAGGTGCGGCGGCTGGGCGAGTTCAAGGCGCGCCGGGCCCGGCTCGTCGCGCGCTACAACGAGGCCCTCTCCGGCCTGGCCGGCCTGCGGCTGCCCGCCCGGCGCCCCCACGTGGACCCCGCCTGGCACCTGTACGCCGTGGGGGTCCTCGACGGGCGGCGGCGCGAGGTCTACGAGCGGATGCGACAGGCGGGCATCGGGGTCCAGGTGAACTACCTGCCCGCCTACCGGCACCCCGTCTTCGCGGACATGGGCTACCGGCGCGGCATGTGCCCCGTGGCCGAGGAGTTCTACGCGCGGCAACTGTCGCTGCCACTGTTCCCCGACCTCACCGACTCGGACCAGGACCGGGTCATCGAAGCTCTCCACGCCATTCTCGGCTGAGCGGAGAAACGATGCACCACACGAATCACTTCTACGGGCATGCCCACATCTTCGCCCGGTACTGCGGGCTGGACCGGCGGAGGCCGCCGCGTATCAACGGCTACCTCCAGCACGGATGGAACGCCCTGGACGGGTTCGGCCCCCGCGAGAAATACGTCCCGGCGACGCCGAAGTTCGTCTGGACGGACACGATGCGCCGCCGGGGCTGGGCGCGCGGGCGCCGCGACTACTACCCGATCGGCGCCCCGTGGCTCTACCTGACGCAGATGGAGCCCCCCGCCGTGCCGGAGGCGGAGCGGGAGGGCACGATCTGGTACCCCTTCCACGGCTGGGAGCGCCAGCACGTGAACGGCGACCATCAGCGGCTGATCGACGAGATCCGCGAGGTCGAGCGGGGACCGGTCACCGTCTGCCTCTACTGGCTGGAGTTCGGCGAGCCCGGGATCCGGAGCGTCTACGAGGACGCCGGCTTCCGGGTGATCAGCCACGGAGCCCGGGGCTGGATGAAGAAGGGGACCGATCCGCTCTTCCCGCACAGGCAGCTCGCCGAGCTCCGCCGCCACCGGCGGGTGGCGTCCAACCGGTTGAGCACCGCCGTCTTCCACGGCATCGCGGCCGGATGCGAACCCGCCGTCTACGGCGACCCCATGGTCCTGGCGGAGGAGGACCCGATGCACGGCGGGGTCGCCCGCGTCCGGCGGCTGTGGCCGGAGCTGCACGGCGCGGAGGTCGATCTCGTCACCGCGCGGCAGATCGCGGCAGAGGAGCTGGGGGTCAGGTACCGGGTGTCCCCCGAGGAGATCAGAACCGTTTTCGGATGGTCGGGGGAGACCAATGATCTGTGACGACGCGGCGGCCCGAATACACCTCCTGGGGGGAGAGATGCTTGAGTGGTCCGACGACGGACCGGGTGGATCTCCCGGAGCCGGGGTGCTCGGCGAGCTGTTGCGCCCCCTTCTCACCGGCGGCCGGGTCCTGGTGGCGGGGCCGCACCCCGCCGAGCTCCTCGACGCGGCGGCCGCCGGGGCGTGCGAGCTGAGCGTGCTGCTGCGCTCCCATTCCGACGCCTGCCGCCTGGCGGAGCACCACGAGGCCACGGTCTACTGCGGCAGCCTGGAGAAGGCGGCGTTCCCCGAGGCGTTCGACGTGGTGATCGCTCTCGACGGGGTCGAGCGCCTCACCTCCTCCGACCACGCGGCCGGCTCCTGGGCGGAGTCGCTGGGACGGCTCACCGCGATGCTCGCCCCCGGCGGGACGCTCGTGCTGGGAGTGGAGAACCCACTGGGCGTCCACCGGTTCGCCGGAGATCCCTCGGAGGTCCATCAGCGCCCGGACGACGACTGGGCCGCCGTGGAGCTGGACCAGTCCCGGCCGGTGAACCTGGAGCGGCTCACGGACCTCCTGAACGGCGCCGGCCTCACGGTGGGCAGGAGCTACGCGGCGTACGGCCATGCGGCCGGGCCGCACCTGCTGCTGGACGTCTTGGCCCTGGAAGCCGCCTCGGCGCCGACGGCCCTCGCCGTGGCCGCCTGCGTCGGGGTCTTCGGCACGCCCGCGGCGGGCTACGACGCCCGGCATCTCGGGCGCATGGCGATAGCCGGCGGGCTCGGGGCCAGGATCGCGACGCGCTGGGTGGTCATGGCGCACGCCGCCGGCGGCCGCCCCGTGACCTCGCCGGTGGCGCTGACCGCCGACGCCGACGCCGCTCCCTACTGGCGGCTCTCCTGCGAGCTGGCTCCGGCGGCGCAGGGCGGGTGGGCCCGCAGGGCGCGAGGGGACCGGACGCTGCGCGTGTCGGGACGGGTGACACGGACGCCCGAGCTGCTCGACGGGCCGGTCCCCGAGGGCCGTTTCCTGGCCGAGATCCTCATGGCGGCCTGCGCGCGCAACGACGTCGTCGCGATCCGTGAGCTCCTCGTCCTCTTCCGGCGGTGGCTGGAGGGGCACGGCGCCGGCGGGCGGGTGCCCGCGTCGACGGCCTTCGCCACGGCCGACAATGTGCTCTTCGACGGCACCGGGTTCGCGTTGCTCGACGCGAGCTGGCAGCTCCCCGGCGAGCTCGACCTCGACGTGGCCCTGGCCCGGATCCTGCGTCACTTCGCCGTGCGCCTGCTGGATTCGGGGCAGTGGCATCCGTGGTCCTGGCAGGTCGGGGCCGACCGGCTGACGCTGACGCTGCTGGCGATGGCGGGCGGCACGGCCGACCGGCAGACCGTCCGGCGGGGCGCCGAGCTGGACGCGGAGATCGGCGCCGACCTGGACGCCGTCCTGGAGGACGGCGCCCGGGACGGGGCGGCCGGCGACGGCGGCCCGCGCGGGGACGCGCCGGAAGGGCACGCGCCGTACGGCGAGCCGCAGGCCGGGAACGCGCAGGCCGGGAACGCGCAAGCCGGGCACGCGCCGTACGGCGAGCCGCAGGCCGGGAACGGGCCGGATGGGAAGGCGCCGTACGGCGACGTGCGGGTCTGGGGTGCGCCAGGTGAGGACGGGTCGGCCGGAAACGCGTGGGATGAGGACGGTCCACGCGTGGACGCGCCCGGCCGGGCCGGGCCGGCCCGGCACGGGAGCGCGGGCGGGCCGGGGGAGTGGCGGGAGAGCTACCGGGAGCTGTACGCCGCCCGGGGGCGGCTCCGGGCGCGGCTGGAGGAGGCCCAGCAGAAGATCACGATGCTTGAGCGCGATCTGGAGACCTCCGAGGCCAAGCTGGCGAAGGCCGTCCGTGCCGCCAAGCAGGCACAACGGCGAGATGAGAAGCCCCGGCCCCCGGAGGGCTCCCGGCTGGGGCGCATGATCATGGCTCCGGCGTCGGCTCTCCGGCCGGTACGGCGGATGTTCGGGACCGGCTCGAACGGAAGCGTCGCACGTTAGCTCGACATCTCTGGGGGTGATCCGTATGCCACGACTCAGCGTGGTTGTTCCGTACTACAACGTCGAACGGTATTTCGACGCCTGCCTGGCCTCGATCCAGGGCCAGACGCTCGGCGACCTTGAGGTCATCTGCGTGGATGACGGATCGATGGACGCGAGTGCGGTCATCGCCAAGGAGTACGCGTCCCGAGACCCGCGCTTCCGGGTGGTGGTCCAGGAGAACCAGGGCCTCGGCCCGGCGAGGAACACCGGTGTGATGCACGCGTCGGGACGCTACCTGGCCTTCGCCGACAGCGACGACATCGTCCCCCCGCGCGCCTACGAGCTCCTGGTGGACTCCCTGGAGCGGAGCGGGTCCGACATCGCGTCGGGCAACGTGCAGCGGCTCACCTCCGAGGGGCTGGTGCAGTCCTGGGCGCACCGCAACGCCTTCAGGAAGACCCAGGTGGGCACGCACATCACCCGGAACGTGCACCTGCTGTTCGACCGGTCGGTGTGGAACAAGGTCTTCCGGCGCTCGTTCTGGGACGACCTGGGCATGGAGTTCCCCGCCCGGCTGTACGAGGACATGCCTGTGACCCTCCCCGCCCATGTGCGCGCGCGGGCCGTGGACGTGCTCTCCGAGGTCGTCTACGTCTGGCGCCTGCGTGAGGGGTCCATCACCGAGCGCCGCTTCCGCGCCGAGAACGTCACCGATCTCGTGATCTCCGTCGCGGAGACCGCGAGGTTCCTCGGGGAGCACGCCCCCGGGCTGCGCCGCGTCTACGAGAGGGACACGCTCCACAACGACCTGCGGGTGGCGGTCGAGGCGCTGGCGGCGGGCGTCGAGCCCGATCGCCTGCTGGACGCCGCCTGCTCCTACCTCGACACGGTGAACCGGAGGTCGCATCTGGAGCTGCCCGCGATCCGCAGGTTGCAGCTCCAGCTGATGCACCGGCGCATGGTCGCGGAGCTGGCGGAGGCGGTCCGGTTCGAGCGGGAGAGCATGGACGAGGCCCGCCTGCGGCGGGGCCTGCTGTCGCGGCGCAAGTGGTATGCCGACTATCCCTTCCGGCGCGGCTACGGGATCCCCCGCTGGGTCTTCGACGTCTCGCGGGAGCTCACGATGGCCGGCCGGCTGGAAGGCTGGGAGTGGCGCGAGGGCCGGCTGCACGGCGAGGGCAGGGTACGGCTGCCGGGCGTCATGGTCGGGACGGCTCCGTCCTGCGCGATCAGCCTGTGGCTGCGCGAGCGCGCGACCGGCACGGTGCTGGAGCTGCCCGTGGAGCGCTCCGACCTGGAGTTCGGCTTCGTCTGCGATCCCGGCACGCTTCCCGGACGGGCCGCCAAGTGGGAGGTGTGGGTCAGGCTCACCGTGGACGGCATCGTCCGGGAGGCGCGGCTGAGGGGGAGCACCCCGGCGCTCGGTCCCGGTGAGACGGATGACGGGATGTGGATCCAGCCGCTCGTGGACGACAAGGGGTTCGCCGTCATCGCCGTCAAGCGCCCGCGGGCGGCGGTGACCGGGTGCGAGGCGTCCGAGGGCCGGCTGCGGATCCTCGGATGGCACGCCGAGCAGGAGAGCGCCGCGGGCCTCACCCTGGTGATGGGCGTCCCGGACGGTCCCGAGCGGTCCTACCCCGTCACGACCGCTCCGGCGCGGGACGGCCGGCGGGAGTTCGTCGTGGACGTGCCCGTCGAGGACCTGCGGGCCGAGGGGGAGACGGCCGTCTGGAACATGTACCTGTCCGGGATGGCCGACGGCAGGCCGCTGCGGATGCCCGTGGCCCTGCACGAGCTCCCCAGGTGGGAGCTGGACGGGTGGGAGACGCAGATGGCGCGCACATCGCGCGGAAACATGGCGCTGAGAGTCCAACGGAGTGAAGATGATCATTAATGGGCGGCCCGTCGGCGCCGATGCCCCGCCGTACGTCATCGCGGAGATGTCCGGTAACCACGACGGGGACCTCGGCAGGGCGATGAAGATCGTCGATGCGGTGGCGGCGTCGGGGGCGCACGCGCTCAAACTCCAGACCTACCGCGCGGACACGATCACCATCGATGCGGACGGGCCGTCGTTCCGGCTGTCCGAAGGGCACGATCTGTGGGGCGGTCAGCGTCTCTACGACCTCTACGAACGCGCGCACACGCCCTGGGAGTGGCACGAGCCGATCTTCGAACGGGCCCGGTCGGCGGGGCTGACCGTCTTCTCCAGCCCCTTCGACCCGACGGCCGTGGACCTGCTGGAGAGCCTGGGGGCGCCCGCCTACAAGATCGCGTCGTCGGAGATCGTGGACCTGCCGCTGATCCGCCGCGTCGCGCGGACGGGCAGACCGCTGATCATCTCGACCGGGATGGCGAGCCTGGGGGAGATGGACGCCGCGGTTCAGGCGGCCAGGGGGGCCGGCTGCGAGCACCTGGTCCTGCTGGGCTGCACGGCGGCCTATCCCGCGGCGGTCTCCGACAGCAACCTGCGCAGGCTTGCCGTGCTGGCGGAGGCGTTCGGGCTGCCGGTCGGGCTGTCGGACCACACCCCGGGCATCGGCGCCGCGGTGGCCGCGGTGGCGCTCGGCGCATGCGTGATCGAGAAGCACGTGACCCTCGACAGGGCGGGCGGGGGCGTCGACGCGGCGTTCTCGCTGGAGCCGGACGAGCTGTCGGCGCTCGTCGTCGAGAGCGGCCGCGCGTGGCAGGCGCTCGGCAGCGCCGTGGTCCGCCCCGTCTCCGCGGAGGACGAGGGGATGCGCTTCCGCCGGTCCCTGTACGTCGTGGCCGACGTCCGTGCCGGTGACGCGGTGTCGGAGAGCAACGTCCGCTCGATCCGCCCCGCCGGGGGGCTCCCGCCGGACGCGATCACGACGGTCACCGGCCGGACCTTTCACCGTGACACCCCCCGGGGCACTCCGCTCACCTGGGACCTGATCTGACCCTCAGCCGGAACCTGACCCCCAACCGGGATCTGACCCTCTGCCGGAACCTGACCCCTGACCAGGATCCGGCCCTCAGCCGCGATCTGACCCTCAGCCGGGATCCGGCCCTCAGCCGCGATCCGATCTGACCCGCTCACGGCGCCGACCCGGCGCGACCCGAGGCCCGCAGGCCGGCCGATCCGCCGGCCTGCGGGCCTCGGCGCGTCACGGCGACCGTGGGCGGTCCGTGCCCGCGGACAAGCCGCCGGGCTGTCCGAGGCGGTCAAGGCTCGACAACAGCCGCGTCATTTAAACGCATGGCCCGTGCGTCTATCGGACGTTCTCCTCATTCTCGATCTCATCGAGATGGAGCGTCTCCGGAACCGCTCCGGACCCCTTCGTGAGGTCACTTCGGTCATTCCGGATTTCGACGATGTTGGAGGCTGGCATTTTGTCGCCGCTGCTGAGCGTTATCGTCCCTTTCTTCAACGTGGAACCTTATTTCGAGTGCTGCCTGGCGTCGATCGCCAGGCAGACGCTCCGCGATCTGGAGGTCATCTGCGTGGATGACGGATCGCTCGACGGCAGCGCTGTCATCGCCAAGGAGTTCGCCGGAAGGGACAGCCGCTTCCGGGTGGTCCACCAGGAGAACGCCGGGCTGGGGGCGGCCAGGAACGCCGGTGCGCTCCACGCGACCGGCCAGTACCTGTGCTTCATGGACAGCGACGACGTGCTGCCCGCCGACGCCTATGAACTGCTGGTCTCCTCGCTCTCCGGATCGGGCTCCGATTTCGCGTGCGGTAACGTCCTCTACCTCAACTCGACCGAGACCTGGCGGTCCGGCCTGCACTCCCGGCCTTTCAGGGAGACCGTCCAGCGGACCCACGTGAACGCGCGTCCCGAACTGCTCATGGACCGCACGGCATGGAACAAGGTATTCCGCCATGATTTCTACCGGGAGCACGGTCTCAGCTTTCCCGGGGGGCTTTACGAGGACGCGCCCGTCACCATCCCGGCCCATGTGCTGGCGCGCTCGGTCGACGTACTCAGCGACGTGGTCTATTACTGGCGGCAGCGGGAGCCGGGGGACCCGTCGATCACGCAGCGCCGGACCGAGCCCGGCAACCTGGAGGACCGGATCGCGTCGATCACGCGGGTCCGGGACTTCCTGGCCGCTCACGCGTCTCCCGCGCTCCAGCGCCAGTTCGACGAACTCGTCCTCCGCAGCGACCTCACCCTCTACGTCAACGCGGCGCTGGACGCCGGCGAGGACTACCGGGGGCGCCTGGTGGACAACGCCGGCTCGCTCGTCGAGCGCATGGACCCCGACATCCTGTCCGGACTCCCCTGGGAGCAGCGCCTGGTGTTCGAGCTGCTGAGGCGTCGGCAGGCGGACGACTTCATCGAGGTGCTGGCCGACCGGCGGGAGGGCGCCTTCCACGGTCTGACGCGCCGGGTGTTCGGCTGGTACGCCGACCACCCGATGATGCACGGGGGCGTGCTGCCCCGGAAGGTCTTCCGCGCGGGCGACGGCGACTTCACCCTGGTCTGCCGGGTCGACCAGCTCGACTGGGAGGACGGCGACCGCCTCCGCGTGACCGGTCGCGCCCACATCAAGGGCATCGGCCTGCCGGCGGAGGACTCGTCGGAGATCACGGTGACGCTGCGCAACACCCGGACCCAGCGCGTGGTCGAGCTGCCGGTCCGGCGGCTGCTCCGCCCGGACGTGACCGCCGCCTCCGGCCGCGACACGACCTGCTACGACTGGTCGGGCTTCGAGGTCGACATCGATCTCGCCGTGCTGGCCGGGGCCGGCCGGAAGGCCAGGTGGCGGCTGGAGGTCGAGGTCGTCGCGCAGGACGTGCGGCGGTCCGGCCCGCTGACCGCCACCACCGGCAGTGACGTCCGCCGCCTCCCAGGCATCCCGGTCACCCCGCAGATCAGCCTGTACGTGGAGGTGAACGCCGACGACGAGGTCCTGTTCAAGGTCCAGCGGGTCCACACCGTGGCGGAGCCCCGGCCGGCCGGGGAGGACATGATCGAGGTGTCGGGCTGGACGGCCTCCGACGACCAGGCCGACGTGAGCGGGACGCTGCTGGCCCGGCTGCGCCGGGGCGGCAGGGAACTGAGCTTCCCCGCGTCCTGCGTGCCCCTCGGCGGCGGCCGGGTCGGGTTCAGCGCCCGCCTCCCCGTCGCGGGACTGCTCCCGGCCGACCTGCCGGCCGGCGCCACCACCGGCGACACGACCGGCCCGCAGATCGACCCCGATCCCAGGTGGGACCTGTTCGTCGTCGTGGGCGGCGGCAAGCTCCGCAGGCTGACGGCCGGCCTCGCGGCTGTCGAGGAGTACGTGACCGTGGAGGACCGGGAGGTCGGTGTGGTCGCGACCAGGCTCGGCCCTCTCGGCGCGGTGGTCCGCCCCGTCCGGCCGACGGTGACCGACGTCTGGCAGGGGGTGGGCGGCAGCCTGCACCTGGCGGGACGGCGCGCCGGGGCGACGGGCCCGCAGGCCCGGCTCGTCCTGCGGAAGGCGGGCGGCGGCGAGGTCCATCACGTGCCGCTGGAGCAGGAGGGGGAGCGGTTCTCCTGCGTGCTCCCACTGACCCGGTTCGAGCTGTACGGCGAGCACGTGCCGCTCGCCGGCGGCCGGTGGGAGGTCCTGGTCGAGTCCGGGGCGGACCTGTCTCCCGTCAGGGCGGCCAGGAGCCTGCTCGCCGATCCGCCCCCCGTGCAGACGGCCGGGATGCAGACGTTCCGGGTGCGGGCCCACCGCTCGAACGGCGTCGCCATCGACGTCCAGCCGGCGCTCGGCGCCGACCGGGGGGCCCACGCCCAGCGGCGTCTCATGGAGCGGGACTACCCGGCCTTCATGGAGGAACCGCTCCGGGAGCTCGTGGTGTTCGATTCCTGGCAGGGACGGCGCTACTCCGACGGCCCCCGGGCGATATACGAGGAGCTGCGGCGCAGGGGTGACGGCCGGGAGTGCGTGTGGGTCTCCGCCGACGGCCGGCTGCGGCCTCCCGGGGACGCGCGGGTCGTGCTGCGCGACAGCCGGGACCACTACGAGGCGCTGGCCCGCGCCGGCCACGTCTTCTCCAACGAGAGAGCGCCGGGCTGGTTCACCGGGCGTGAGGGCCAGCTCTACGTGCAGACGGGACAGGGGACCCCGCTCAAGCGGATCGGCCACGACATCGCCGACGGCCGTTTCGGCAGCGGAGCCGACCACCGGCGGCGGCTCGCGCGGGAGGTGGCGAGGTGGGATCTGCTGGTCTCGCCCAGCTCCTTCGGCACCTCGATCCTGCCGGGCGCGTTCCGGTACAACGGGCCCGTCCTGGAGGCCGGACGTCCCCGGAACGACCTGCTGCACCGGCCCGGGAGCCGGCAGGAGGCCGAGCGGGTGCGAGCTGCCCTGGGACTCTCCCCGGACAGGCGGGTGGTGCTGTACGCGCCGACCTGGCGGGACGACCAGGTCCTTCCGGGAGGCAGGTACCACCTGGACATCCGGCTGGACTTCGACCGGGCGCTCCAGGCGCTCGGCGACGACCACGTCTTCCTCCTGCGGGGCCATCCGCACACGTCCGAGGCGCCGAAGCCCGCCTGCCGGGTCCGGGGGGTCGTCGACGTCACCGGGTATCCGGACGTCACGGACCTGCTGCTCGTCGCCGACGTCCTCGTCACCGACTACTCGTCGCTCATGTTCGACTATGCCGGCACCGGCCGCCCGATGATCTTCTTTACCTACGATCTGGAGCACTACCGCGACCGGGTGCGCGGCTTCTACCTCGATCCGGCCGGGCACGCTCCGGGACCCCTGCTGACGACCTCCGACGAGGTGATCGACGCGCTGGCCGGTCTCGACGGCATCGTCCCGGCCTACGCCTCCGCATACAGCGGCTTCAGGGAACGTTTCTGCCATCTGGACGACGGGAGGGCCGCCGCCCGCGTCGTCGACCACGTCTTCGGGAGCTGAGCCGCACCGGCTCCCCGACGCCCACCGGGGCCGCCGCCCGTGGCGCCTGCCGTACGGCCGGGGCCTCTCTGAGCGGCTGCCGGACGGTCTCGCATGTTTTCTCCGGAAATAACGGCAATCGCCGGGGCGTACCGGCGGGAGCCTCACGGGTGTGGAAACCCCTGACTGACGCTGCTGGTCAAGAACCGGTATGGAGATTCTCTCTTGGCTCCCGAGTGTCAACCTTCGATCACGCAGGGTGGTCATGCTGGAAGGCATGAGGGCCTATTCGTTGAACGACGTTCACGCGACCCGCAAACGAAGAGACTCCTGGTGGACGGTTTTCGTGGTCGATCCGGTGGCGTGCAGGCTCACACTGCTCGTCGCCAACCACACAGCCATCACGCCCAACGGGCTCACGCGTCTGTCGCTGGTTCTCGGCATGGTGTCGGCGGTCTGCTTCGCGTTCGGACAGCTCGTGGCGGGGGCCGCGCTGTTCTACGTGAGCTTCATGGTCGACTGCATGGACGGGAAGATCGCACGGCTGAAGGAGACCGGGACCGCGTTCGGCCTGTGGCTCGACTACGTGGGCGACCGGATCCGGGTGGTCTGCTGCGCGATCGGGCTGGCGTTCGGGCAGTACATGGCGACGGGGGACGTCGCCTACATCATGCTCGGCGCCGGGGTCGCCGTCCTCGACCTGTTCCGCTACGTCAACGCGCCGCAGATGAAGCGCGTCCGCGAGGTGGTCAGAGAGAACAGGCCGGAACCCCCGGCGAAGATCGGGCCGGTGCCGCCCCGTGAGCCCAGGGATCCGCTGGTGCCCAGGGCGCCCCGGTCGCTCACCCTGCGGCGCAGGCTCAGCCGGTTCCTCACCCGCCACCGGGTGCGGACGCACCTGATCAGTGGCATCGAGTTCCACGCGGCGGTGTTCGTGGTCGCCCCGCTGATCGGGGTGGCGGCGCTGCTGCCCGTCTCGATCGCGGCAGGAGCGCTGCTCCTGCTCAACGAGGTCTTTCTGATCTACCGAATGTGGCTGTTCACCCGGGCCGTGCCTGCCGCGCCGCGCTCGGAGAACGCGCAGCGCGTACCTGTTTGATCGTCTTCTACGGGGGTTCGTTGTCATGCAGTCCGACCGACCGATCTTTGTGATCGGCTGCCCACGCTCAGGCACCACCATGTTGCAGCTCATGTTGCATTCGCATCCGCGCATCGCGGTGCCTCCGGAGACACGGTTCCTGGTGCCCGGCTACTACCGCAGGTTCGTCTTCGGCGACCTGCGCGAGCAGGGGAACCGGCGCAGGCTGGGCCGATGGATCGTGAGCGACAAGGACACCAAGTTCAAGGAGCTCAAGCTCGACGGGGAGGAGCTGATCGAGAACATCGCCGCCGGGCCGCCGACGCTGGGCTCGGCGATGGGCATCACCTTCCGCTCCTACGCCGAGCAGCACAGCAAGTCCCGCTGGGGCGACAAGCGGCCGAGCTACTTCCACCACGTGGACCTACTGCTGCGGCTCTTCCCGGACGCCCAGTTCGTCCACCTGATCAGGGACGGCCGTGACTGCGTGGCGTCGCTGAAGGAGATGCCCTGGTACACCAAGGACGTCTTCCACGCGGTGACCAACTGGGCCGAGGCGATCGACTACGGCCGCCGGCACGCCAAGAACCTCCCGGCCGACAGCTACTACGAGCTGCGCTACGAGGACCTGACGGCCTACCCGGAGACCGAGCTCGGCAAGCTGTGCGACTTCCTCGGCGAGGACTACGACCCGGCGATGAGCGAGCCGCAGCACGTGGCCCGGGTGGCGATCCCGGAGCACAAGGTCTGGCACCAGAACACCCACGGCGACGTGACCACCGCCCGGTCCGGCTCATGGAAGTCCAGGCTGGAGCCGTGGGAGGTGTCGGTCTGCGAGACCGTGCTGGCCGAGCGGCTGACCGCCAACGGCTACGAGCTGAGCGGCGCCCCCAAGGCGGCCAAGGAGCACGTCGAGGCGTGCGAGAACGCGGCGTCCAAACGGCGCTGGGCCCGCCGGCGCAAGGAGTTCCGGGACCGCCTGAACCGGTTCCGCGAGCCGAGTCCGGTGGCCGCGCAGCTCACCACCCGGCAGCTGGGCGAGCTGGCGAAGGTCTGACCATGCAATCGGATCGACCGATCTTCATCGTCGGCTGTCCTCGCTCGGGGACGACGATGCTGCAGCTCATGACGCACGCCCACCCCCGCATCGCGATTCCTCCGGAGACCCGGTTCATGGTCGCCGCCTACCAGCGACGGCTGCATTTCGGCGATCTGAACGATCCGGCACACAGGCGCGAGCTGGCGGAGTGGGTGGTCAACCGCCGCCAGTCGCGCTTCCACGACCTGGGACTGGACGGCGAGGAGGTCATCGAGCAGATCGTCGCCGGGCCGTCGACGCTCGGCTCGGCGCTGGGCATCGTGCTCCGCGCCTACGCGGCCCGGCACGGCAAGCCGCGCTGGGGTGACAAGCGGCCGTCGTACTTCCAGCACATCGACGTGCTGCTGCGGCTCTTCCCCGACGCCCAGTTCGTCCACCTGATCAGGGACGGCCGTGACTGCGTGGCGTCGCTGAAGGAGATGCCCTGGTACAGCGGGAGCGTCTACAGCGCGGTCGCCGCCTGGGCCGAGGCGATCGACTTCGCCCGGCACGGCGCGCCGAAGCTCCCCGAGGGCAGCTACCACGAACTGCGCTACGAGGATCTGACGACGGACCCCGAGGCGCACCTGCGCAGGCTGTGCGATTTCCTCGGGGAGGACTTCGACCCGGTCATGTGCGAGCCGAAGCTGGTGGCCGACATCGCCTGCCCCGCGCACAAGTCCTGGCATTCGCGTACGCACGAGGACGTGACCACCTCGCGGTCGGGCTCGTGGACGAAGAGGCTCGACCCCTGGGAGATCTCGCTGTGCGAGAGCGTCCTCGGCGACCGGCTGGAGACCTACGGCTACGAGCTCAGCGGCGCGCCGAAGACGGAGACCTCGCGGATGGTCGCCTACGAGCGGACCGCGGCCAAGCGGAAGCTGGCCCGGTTCAAGCGGGTGGCCTTCGACCGGCTGACACGGCTCCGCGAGCCGAACCCGCTGGGCGCCCGGCTCACCACCGGTCAGCTCGTGCTGGCCGGGGTGCCCCTGCCGCGCAACGAGCCCGTCAAGGTCGACAACTGACCCGCAACGAGCCCGTCAAGGTCGACAACTGACCCGCTCGGACGCGGATTCCCCGACGGCCGCCCGGCCGGGCAAGGACTCTCCCCGGGCCGGCGGTCAACGGCTGACCTGCTCGAACAGAGCCTCCCACCGGTCCACGACCCGCTCCGGCCGGAACGACTCGACGTGTGCGCGAGCGGCGGCGCCCAGCCGCCGCCGCTCCTCCACGGAGGCCATCAGCCCGGCCAGGGCCGCGGCGAGGGCCGGCACATCGGCCGGCGGCGCCAGCAGGCCGGTCTCCCGGTGGAGGATCAGCGACCGCACCCCGCCCGACACGTCGAAGGCCACCGAGGGCACGCCGTAGGAGGCGGCCTCGCCGAGCACCAGTGGCAGCCCCTCGTGCTCGCTGGCCAGCCCCAGCAGCGACCCGCACAGGTACTCGCGGCCCATCTCGGCGGCGGGTACCGCGCCGCGGAACACCACCCGGTCCGCCACCTCGCACGCCCGCGCGTGCGAGCGGAGCCGCTCCAGCTCCTCACCCTCGCCGATCAGGTGCAGCTCCCAGTCCTCGCCCGCGGTACGGCCGGCCTCCGCGAAGGCCGAGATCAACCGGTCGAACCGCTTGACCCCCTCCAGCCTGCCGACCCCGAGCATCCGGTGGCCGGTCAGCTCGGCGGTCCGCGACGGCCAGGTGGGCAGCGGGTTCGGGATGGCCCAGGTGTTGGGCAGCAGCGCGTGCTCGGAGAACAGCCAGGCGTCGTTCTCGCTGAGGAACACCGCCTTCTCCAGCTCGCCGTAGTGGCCCCGGACCGAGCCGAGGTGCCAGGAGCCCCGCGCGTGCTCGTAGGACCCGTGGTACTGCCCGATCGGGAGCAGGCGCTCCGGGAGCAGGGGCGCGATCCGGGTCACCACGCCCGGCGAGGCGAGGACGGCGAAGCCCGCCCCCAGCTCCCGGAACAACTCGGCGAGCCTGCGGCGCTCCCGGCGCACGCCCAGCCGGGAGAGCCTGCCGACCGGCGTGCGGTGGATCACGTGGTGCCGGTAGCCGGGCCGGTCCACGTAGCGGAACGGGCTCTCGGCCCGGTGCAGCCCGACCACGTGCACGTCGTACCCCCGTTCGGCCAGGCCCTGTGCCACGGTGTGGGTGACCCGCTGCGTCCCGCCGAGCGTGTCGGCGTCCATGCAGGCGAACATCACGCAGCTCATCCGCCGCTCACCTCGGTCTTTCCGGCGGGAAGAGCCGTCCCGGCGGGAAGAGCCGGACGAGCCGTCCCGGCAGGGAGAACCGGAACAGCCGTCCCGGCAGGGAGAGCCGGACCGGTGACCGCTCCGGCCGGGGCAGCCGGATCGGCCGCCGCGCGGTGAAGGGCGGGACGGCCGGCGCGCCGGCCCGGGGCGGCGCCGGGCCGAAGAAGGCGTCCACCACCTTCGCCGAGGCGTGGCCCTTCTCGTCGGCGCACCACATCCTGCGGAACTCGATGTATCTGGCGGCGAACGACGCGGCCACGTCGTCGAGGTCGCGCAGCGCGCCGATCAGTTCCTCCGTGGTGGTCAGGCAGGGGCCGGGGGCGATCGACGGCAGGTCGTGGTAGACGCCCCGCTCGACACGCCGGTACTCCTCCCAGTCGTCGATCAGGAACAGCATCGGCCGGCCGGTGATCGCGTAGTCGCACATCAGCGAGGAGTAGTCGGTCAACAGCGCGTCGGAAGCCAGCATCAGGTCGTTGACCTCGGGGTAGCTCCCGGCAGGGCGGACGAAGTGGCGCAGGTGCTGGGGGACCCGGTAGCGCTCGACCGGATGGGGGCGCAGGATCACCACCCACTCGTCGGCCAGCGCTTCGGCCATCATGTCCAGATCGGCGCGGATCGACCGCCCCGAGAACCTTGCCCGGTCCCGGTAGGTGGGTGCGTACAGCAGCACCCTGCGCGCCGGCGGGATCTCCAGGGTGTCCCTGGCCCGCCGTACCGCCTCGTCGTCGCCGTGGACGAGCACGTCGCACCGGGGCGAGCCGTACCGCAGCACCGGCCCCTCGTATCCGTGGGAGGGCAGGAAGACCCGCTCGAACTCGGCGCTCGGCGAGACCAGCGCGTCCCAGCGCGCCACCGCCGCCCGCCACTGCTCGCGCGGCCCGGGGAAGTCGGCCCGCAGGTCCGGTGAGTTGAAGCCGACCGACTTGATGCCCTGGCCGTGCCAGGTCTGCAGGTAGCGGGTCCGGGCCGGTTTCGGGTAGGCCAGCGGCATGCCGTGGCTGTCCACCCAGTAGCCCGCCCTGGCCATGGTCCACAGGTGGCGCCAGCTCATCCGCCGCACCAGCCTGGCGTCCCCGGGGAAGTTCCGCCTGGCCCTGGTGACGGACCAGACCACGTCGAGGGGCGCCTGCCGCCGCCTGAGCTCCTCGTAGACGTAGCGCGGGTTGCCGGTGTATCCGGCGCCGACGTCGGACTCGAACAGCGCCAGGTCCCGGCGGGGCGGCACGACCTTGATCAGGCCCTTGTAGACGCGGAGCTTCACGTCCGCCCGGCCCGCCCGCCGGATCGCCTTGCGGGCGATCCGGCCCAACCGGGGCACCGGCCGGAGCAGGCCCCCGCGCCGCCACTGCACCCGGAGGAACGCGGCAGTCCCCTCCGCCCGGACCGTGACCCGGTGCCCGGGGACGGCGGCGGTGAACGGCCCGGCGGACGGGTCGACGAGCAGCCGGTCGGTGGTGACCCGGCCGTCGGCGCGGACGATCCCGACCAGCGGGTCGTGGTGGCCGCCGAAGCCCAGGGGGCCGTGCCCGAACGCGGCGAGGTCGACGGTCACCTCGCTCAGATGGCTGCCGTCGTCCTGCTCGCGTGGCGTCAGCGGCACCTGGTGGTCCTTGACCCGCAGGAACGCGGTCCAGCCCGGGTTGGCGGCGAGCACCCCGAACGGGTCGTAGGTCCTGATCGTCAGCGTGACCCGGGTGCCCTCGCCGGTGAAGGCGGCCTCATGGCGGAGCCGGGCCGCGGTGAAGGGCAGCTCGGCCATCCGGAGCGAGGTGATGTCCATCTTCTCGGCGGGGGCGGTGCCCCAGTAGGTCCGGCCGTCCTGCCGTACGGTGTGTCGCGGGGCGGCGTGCGGCCCGTTCAGGGACCGGGCGGCCACCACGAGCTCGTCGGTCCGGCCGTCGAGGATCAGGCCGCAGCAGACCCGGGCGACCGGCTCGATCAGCCCGAAGGCCTCGGGGTCGATCTCCGCCAGGTAGGGCCGGACCAGCGAGGAGAACTCCTCGGCCCACGCCGGATCACGCGAGGGCAGCGGGTTCAGGTAGACCCGCAGGTCCTGGCGGAGGAAGCGGAGCTGGCGCGCGGGCACCAGGTGGGCGAGGCCGTAGCCGCGCAGGATGTCGTCACTCAGCCGGGCCGCCCTGATCCGGTGCCGGACGTTGTCCATCTCCTTGATGCTCAGCGAGATCGACAGCCGTTCCTCGCTCCTCTCCAGGGCCCGGTGCCAGAGGTAGACGACCCACGGGACCACGGCGAACCGCCGCGCGGCGCAGAGGAGCTCGGTGGTGAAGACGTGGTCCTCGTAGTACAGGTCCTCCCGGAAGGGCAGCCGCCGCAGCAGCTCGGCCGGGTAGAGCTTGTTGGTGCTGAAGGAGTCGAGGAACAGCTCGGGCTCCTGCGCGATCCCCTCGACGGTCCTGCGCCTGGCGTACAGGCCGGGGTAGTAGCGCTGGGTCCTGCCGCTCCACTCGTACAGCCGGGAGATCTGCCCGGTGACGAAGTCGGCGCCGGTCCGCTCGATCTCCAGCACCATGCTCTTGCAGGCGTGCCTGGTCAGCCGGTCGTCGCTGTCGAGGAACATGACGTACGGCGCGCGGGCCGCCGCCACCCCGCTGTTGCGCGGCCCGCCGCAGCCGCCGCTGTTGACGTCGGCGCGCAGGTAGCGGATCCGGGGGTCCTCCCGCTGGAGCTCCCGCACGACCCGTTCGGTGTCGTCCGTGCTCGCGTCGTCCGAGATGATCACCTCGATGTTCCGCAGTGACTGGCCCAGCACGGACCGTACGGCCCTGGGCAGCCGCACGGCGTCGTTGTAGGTGATGACGACCACGCTGCAGTCCGGTGGGTTGATCACACTATGAGGTGTTCCCGTGACTAAGAGTGGTTCCGTCTGGCTTGTGAACTGTTGGAGCTGTTTTTACTGGTTCCCAACCGGCGGTCCCCCGCTGACCGGGTTCCCGCCCGGGGCCAGGCCGATGACGTCCTCGGTACGGACGCCGTGCTCGAAGGCTGCCATGTGGGCCCAGGCGCCGAGGAGGGCCGCGGCCATGGCCCGCATCGTCGTGGCCGTGTGGACGTCGTCGATCTCGCCGCCCCGCCGGAACCGGTCCCGCGCCTGCGTCAGCAGCCGCTGAGCCTCGGCGAGCTGCCGCTCGCGCCCGGCGAACGTCGTCAGCTCGGCGGGAAGGCCGGCGGCCGGCCGCGCGTCACCGGCGCGCGCCCCCGGGAGGGGGAGTGCGCCGCCGCCGGTCGGACCCGGGCCGGCGAGGGCGGGATCGGCGGCCAGCAGCCGCCGGTGCAGCTCCCGCAGCTCCGCGCCGGGGTCGATGCCCAGCTCCTCCGAGAGGAGCTCGCCGACGGCGCGATAGCACTGGAGGGCCTCGCCCTGGCGTCCCGACCGGCACAGCGCCAGCATCCGCTGCGCCCAGAACCGCTCCCTCAGCGGGTGCGCGGCGGTCAGCTCCCGCAGCTCCGGGAGCACGTCCCCGTGCCGCCCCAGGGCCAGGTCCGCCTGGATGCGCAGCTCGACCGCGCCCAACCGGCGCTCGGCCAGCGCCGGCGCGACCTCCCGCTGCAACAGCTCCGACGGCACATCCGAGAGCGGCTGCCCGCGCCACAGCCCCAGTGCCTCCCGCAGCAGCGCCGACGCCTGTTCCGCCTCACCGGCGGCGACGGCCGTCCTGGCGCGGCGCACCAGGACGTCGAAGCGGTGCAGGTCGACCGCCCCGTCGGCCACGCCGATCAGGTAGCCCTGCGGACGGGTCAGCACCGGATCGCTCCCTCCGGCGCCGCCCAGCACGCGGCGTAACCGCATCACGTGGTTCTGCAGGGCGTTGCGGGCCCCGTCGGGCGGGGTCTCCCCCCACAGCCGGGCCGTCAGCGTCTCGGCGGGGACGACCCGGTTGGCGTCGATCAGCAGCGAGGCCAGCAGCACCCGCTGCTTGGCCGCTCCGATCGCCACGGGATCGCCGTCGTGCAGCACCTTGAGCGGTCCCAGGACCCCGAACTCGAAACCCGGCCCCGGCGGGGGGTTCTCCCGCTGCGCATCCGTCACGTCACGCTATGTTACTTATCCTTGGCGTTCGGTCACCTGTTGATGACGCTGTGTGAGTAATAAGTGACTGTAAGGTGACCGTCGCGACAGCGGCTCCTGGCACCGTTTCCCCTGCCGGACACCCCGTTGCCCGGCACTCCGCGCCTTTCCGCTAAGTGCGACAGAAGGAACGAGGTCCAGATGCGAAGGCTCACAGCACGTCACCGCTCCGCGCGCATCGCCGCCGCCACCGCCGTCTCGGCGCTGACCCTCCTCACCACGGGCGCCGCCCTGGGGGACACGGGGCCCGCGCGCGCGGACGACGTCGACGTGACGGTCCGCAACGAGATCCTCCCGGGCAAGTGCCTGGACGCGGACCCGGCCACCCTCGAAGATCCCGCCACGCAGATCCGGCTGTGGGAGCAGTGCAACGAACAGCCCCAGCAGAAGTGGTACATGACGAACGACGGCACGCTCCACAGCCGTATCCTGCCGGGCAAGTGCCTGTCCGCGGATCCGTCCACCCTCAACAGTCCCGCCACGAAGGTCCAGCTGCTGGAGTGCGACGACGAGGCCCGGCAGAAGTGGGACATGCCAGGCGACGACACCATCCACAGCCGCATCCGTCCGGACAAGTGCCTGTCCGCGGACCCGGCCACCCTCGAAAACCCCGCCACCGAGATCCATCTGCTGGAGTGCGACGGCGGGGCCGGGCAGAGGTGGTCACTCAGCGACTGACCCACCCCCGCCGGGCCGTGGATCGGTGACGGCGTCCGAGACCGTGCGGTCGCCGCGCCGCCCCTCCCCCCTCCGGCGGTCTCGGACTCCGGCGACGTCCGGGGACAGGCCCTGGCCCGTACGGGCCAGGGCCTGATTCGGAAAAGCTGGAATCCGCCGGACCGATTTGGCCCTACTTCTCGATCTTCGAGGGGCCTTGGTCACCAACGAGTTCTGGCCGCACCCCGTCGCCGAGGACGGCCGTCCCTCATCTGTCATGGACATGTGGCCTTGGCTTCAGCGGAACGACTCGGCGTTCTCGCGCGCCCACTCGGCGAAGGACCGAGCCGGACGCCCGGTGACCTCCTCGACGGTCGGCACCACGGTGTAGCCGACCTCCGGGGTGTTGCCGAGCGCGTCGATCAGGAACTCGATCGTCTCCTGCCCCATGCCGAACCCGGCCCACATCTCACGCGCCTGCGCCTCGGTCAGCTCCTCGAAGCCGATCTCCTTGCCGATCGCCGCGCCGAGCCGCTCGACCTTCTCGGTGGTGCGCAGCGCCTCGGGGCCGGTCAGCGTGTAGGTGCGCCCACCGTGTCCACCCTCGACGAGCACCTTGGCGGCCACGGCCGCGATGTCGCGCTCGTGGACCATCGCGCTGAGCCGCCCGCCGAACGGCTCGCGGATGACGCCCTGGTAGCGCACGCCGTCGGCCCACCACTTGAGGGTGTTGGACATGAACTCCACCGGGTTGAGCAGCGTCCACTCCAGCTCGCTCGCGGCCAGCACGGTCTCCAGCGGACCGTCCACCCGCCCGCCGAGCACGGTGACCCGCTTGACGCCCGCCTCGGCGAGCAGCTCCACGATCTGCTCGCCGTGCCGCAGGGGCGCGTAGTCGTCACCGGCGAAGTTGATCAGGTGGACGCCGGTGACGCCGTCGAACGCCCGGCCCAGGGTGCCGGGGTCGCCCAGGTCGCCGCCGACCACCTCGACGCCCGCGGGCAGGTCGGCCTTGGCCGGGTTCCGGGTGAGCGCACGCACCTGCTGCCGGGCTTCGAGCAGCTCGGCGACGACGAGGCGGCCGACGGTTCCCGTGGCTCCGGTGACGAGGAAAGTCATGGTGATGTACTCCAGTTATACGTGAAACGGCATGATGGGGGGCCGGAGTCAATCGTGCTCCCCGGCGTCCGCTGCCTGCCAGTGTCTGGCGCACCTCCTGACATGCACTGATGAAGTGCATGGACACCGGGATTGCACGGTCTTCGGTGTGCAATTTGCATGCCTTGTCAGGAGGCGCTTCACGACGGTCGGGCTCCGGCGATGTCCGGGGACAGGTCCTGACTCGAAAGCAGGGAGGGAAAGCAGGGAAGGGTGGTGCGACCATCGGGCAAGAAGGGATGTCCTGATCCTTCCGGCAGGGGAGACCCTTGCATGATCGCTGTCCCTGACGCCGCCTCGGTCGTCGATTCCGAGCGGTTCGGCACCGTCTTCGACGCGCACTACGAGGAGATCCGCCGCTACATCGGACGGCGGCTCGATCTCGACACCGCCGAGGACCTGGCCGCCGAGACCTTCCTGATCGCCTTCCGCCGGCGCAGCCGGTTCGACCCCGCCCGGGGCGCGATCCGGCCCTGGCTGTACGGCATCGCCACCAACCTGATCGGCCGCCACCGCCGGGCCGAGCTGCGCCGCTACCGGGCGCTGGCCAGGACGGGGCCGCCACCCGACGACGACGGCCACGACCAGCGGGTCGTCGACCGCGTCGCGGCGGGGGTGACGGTCGGCCGGCTCTCGGGGGCGCTGGCGGGGCTGTCCAAGGGTGAGCGTGACGTGGTGCTGCTCGTCGCCTACGGCGGGCTGACCTATGACGAGGTCGCCGAGGCGCTCGGGATCGCCTACGGCACCGTCGCCTCCCGGCTCAGCCGGGCCAGGGCCAAGCTGCACAAGTCGCTGGGAGTGGAGATCCGATGAACGAGTTCAAGCTCATCGACGACGTGATGCCGGATGTGCCGTCCTCCGACCCGGGGAAGGTCGCCGAGGCCAGGGCCAGGGTGCTGAACGGCGGGCGACGCCGGCGGATCTCCGCGTGGACGGGGGTCCTGGTCGCGTCGGCCGCGACCGTCGCCGTGATCGGCGCGATCGCGGTCGTCCCCAGGCTGGGGGGCGGTCCGGTCGCCACGGTGACCCAGACGAGCGCCGAGGAGGTGCTCTCCGCCGCCGTCGACCGGCTGGCCCGGCGGCAGGAGGCGACCGGCGACCGGTACTGGCGCAGGGAGATGGAACAGGTCTACCGACAGCGGATCAGCGTCGAGGGACGCGAGTTCGTCGCCGAGGACCGCGTCAGAGACGTCCTGTGGAACGGGATCGACCGGAACAAGGTCATGGTGTTCAGCGGGCTCGACACCCGGCCCTTCACCGCCGCCGACAGGGCCGAGTGGGAGAAGGCGGGCTCGCCCCGGCTCTGCGGATCAGACACCGACTGCCAGAACGACATGATTCCCATGGGGAAGACCAGATATGTCGTCAGCAGTGAGGAAGAGGGCCTTGAACAGTCGACCACGGAGCTGAGTGTGAGGGAGATCCTTGACCTGCCCCATGACCCGGCGGAGCTGAAGGAGAAGCTGCTGTCGTACTGGCCCGCCGCGCGGGAGGCCATGAAGGACACGCAGTCCACGTCCTCGGCGCAGGTGAAGCTCCCCGAGCAGGACTACTGGCTGTGGGGGCTGGGTGAGCGTCTCCTCCTGGACGCCCCGACCACCCCGGGAACCCGGGCGGCCGTCTACCGCATGCTCGCGGGGCTGCCCGGGGTCCGGGTCGCGGACGGGATCCGGGACGTCGAAGGGCGGGTGGGAGTGGCCATCCTGCGCGGAGGAGCCGACGGCGAGTCGGAGGAGCAGATCGTCATCGACCGGGAGACGGGCGACCTGCTGGCGACCCAGGACGTGCTGCCCGTTCCGACCGCCGACCAGGGGAACATCCCGCCGGGCATCGTTTACATGTCCATGGTGATCAAAAGGCTCGGCTGGACCGACGACGAGCCTGTCATCCCCGAGGGCTGCGGGCCGGATCAGAAGGAGGATCAGAAGGAGGAGTGCCTGCGCTGAACCGGCCGCGCACATGTCGGCCTCAAGCCCTGTCGCAGGCCTCAGCCGTACCGGCGCCACGGATGAGACGCGTATGACGGCCGGTGGAGACGGGCCGGCTCAGCGGCGGCGCAGGGTCCGGCGGATCAGCCAGCCCGCCAGGACGATACCGGTCAGCGCGGCGGCCGCCAGCGGGGCGACGCGCTTGAGCAGGGGCAGGCCCGCGATCTCCATCAGGTCGAGCGCCTCCTCCTCGGGGGTGAGGGAGGTGCGGGAGGTGCCCGCCGGGTGGGCGTCCAGGCCGAGGGCCTTCTCCACCGCGGCCCCCTCGGGTGAGGAGGGCACGGCGGTGAGGTGGCGGACCGGCTCGTGCCGCCCGGAGGACCCGCCGGAGCCCTCACCCCCCGTGCCCGGGGTGCTTGTAAGGCCCGGGGCCTCCGAGGTGTCCCTGAGGACTGTGGGTTCCGGGGCGCCCGTGGTGTCCGGTGATCCCGGCCGGTCTTCCACGCCGGCGGTGACCTGCTCGGCCGTGCCCTGCGCGGGGACCGGCGAGGGGAAGGGCGAGACGCTCGCCGGCGGCGCGTCCGGCTCCGCGACCGGGCCCTCGCCGAGCAGCTCGGCCAGGTTGGCCGCGAACCTGTCGATCAGCTTGCCGCCGATCTCGGCCATCACCCCCCGGCCGAACTGGGCCGGGCGGCCGGTCACGTTGAACGAGGTCTCGACGGTCACCCGGGTCTCCGCGCCCGCGGGGTGCAGGCGGGCGACGACCGTGGCGCCGGCCGTCCCCGCGCCCCGCGTCTCCTTGCCGGAAGCCTTGATGGTCAGGGCGTGGGCGTCCTTGTCCACGTCTTCGAACGTGGCCTCGCCCTGGTAGGTCACCGTGATGGGCCCGACCTTCACCCTCATCCGGCCGGTGAAGGAGTCGCCCTCCACCGTGTCGAGGGCGGCCCCCGGCAGGCAGGGCGCGACCCGCCCGACGTCGAGCAGCACCGACCACGCCTGCTCGACCGGCACCGGAACCGTGAACTCGTGCTCGAATCGCATCGCCATCGATCCGCTCCTTGTCGATCGGCCGCTTCTGCGACATTACGACCGCGCGCGGCGGCTGTCACAACTCTGCCTGCCCCACCGGCCGGAAGCTGAACTTCTGACCGGCGCGGACGCCCGCCCGCCGGCCGGGTGGTGAGCTTCCGGCCGGCGCTGATATTCGCCCACCGGCCGGGGGGGGTGAGCTCCCGAGCGGCACGGATGCCCGCCCACCGGCCGGAGGGTTCCCGGCCGGTGGGACGCGGCTCAGCCGCTCGCGGCCCTGACCGCCCGGTAGGTCAGCACCCGGGCCAGGTGGCGGCGGTAGTCGGGCTTGGCGTGCAGGTCAGCCGGGGGCGAAGTGCCGGAGTCCGCCTGGCCGCAGGCGTCCCTGACCTGGTCCCGCGCGCCGTCGCCGTCACCGGTCGGCGCGGGGCTCAGGCCGCGCAGCGCGGCCTCCGTCGCCCGCGCCCGCACCGGTGTCGGGCCCATGTTGGTCAGCGCGATCCGCGCCTCCCCGATGGTCCCCCCCTCTCGTCGTACGGCCGCCGCCACGCCGACGATCGCCCAGGCCTGCGCGGTCCGGTGGAACTTCTCGTAGTGGAAGCCCCAGCCGGGCCCGAGCTTGGGCACCCGGACGCCGAGCAGCACCTCGCCGGGTCCGAGCGCGGACTCCAGGTAGTCGACGAAGAACTCGGCGGCCGGGACCTCCCGCTCTCCCTCGCTCGACCTGACGACGAACACGCAGTCCAGCGCCAGGGCGACGGCGGGCAGGTCGCCGGCGGGGTCGGCGTGGACCATCGACCCGCCGAACGTGCCGCGGTGCCGTACGGCGGGGTCGGCCACCGTGGCGGTGGCCAGCGCGAGCAGCGGGACCTGCTCCCTGACCACGCCGGAGCGCAGCACCTCGTCGTGCGTGGTGAGCGCGCCGACGAACACGTGGTCGCCCCGGTCCTCCACGCCGCGTGGCTCCGGCAGCCGCCCGAGGTCCACCAGCGCGGCCGGATAGGCCAGCCGCAGGCGCAACAGAGGCAGCAGGGACTGGCCGCCGGCCAGCACCTTGACGTCGTCACCGGCGGCGTCGGCCTCGGCGAGCACGCGGCAGGCCTCCTCCAGCGAGGCGGGCCGGATGTAGTCGAACGCCGCGGGGATCATCGGGCGCCTCCCTCGGAGCTGGACGTGGCCTCCCCGGACCCGGGGGCGCGCGTGGATGCGGACCCGGACCCGGACCCGGAGTCGGACCCGGACCTGGAGCCGGGTGCGGACGCGGTGCCGGGTGCGGACGCGGGCGCCTCGGCGGATGTCCCTGCCGGTGCCTCGGCCGACGCGGCGCCGGCTCTGGCTCCGGATCCGGACGCCGGCGGCCCCGCCTCGGAGACCACCCGCCAGATCCGCTCGGGCGTGCACGGCATCCGCACGTCGTGCACGCCGTACGGGCGCAGCGCGTCCACGATCGCGTTGACCACGGCCGGGGTCGAGGCGATCGTGCCGGCCTCGCCGACGCCCTTGACGCCCAGCGGGTTGCTGGTCGCCGGGGTCTCGGTGCGGTCG
Organism: Streptosporangium minutum; assembly: GCF_002149035.1. Classification (GTDB taxonomy): domain Bacteria; phylum Actinomycetota; class Actinomycetes; order Streptosporangiales; family Streptosporangiaceae; genus Streptosporangium; species Streptosporangium minutum. The sequence continues at coordinate 5,145 of NZ_NGFP01000035.1, read as the reverse complement.
GTGGTGAAATCGGGCAGGTCGGCCGCCGTCGGGATCAGGTAGTCGGCCATGGTCGTGGTGAGCAGGTTGCCCTCGGTGTCGTGGACCGCCTCCTCGAACAGCGCCTGGCCGATGCCCTGCGCGATGCCGCCGTGCACCTGCCCCTCGACGATCAGCGGGTTCACCACGGAGCCCACGTCGTCGACGGCCACGTAGGAGCGGATCGCGCACGCGCCGGTCTCGGTGTCCACCTCGACCGCGCACAGGTGGGTGCCGTGCGGGAAGGAGAAGTTGTCCGGGTCGAAGGTCGCGTCGGCGTCCAGGCCGGGTTCGACGCCGTCGGGGAGGTCGTGCGCGGCGAAGGTGGCCAGCGCGAGCTCCTGGATCGTCCTCCCCTCGGCCGTGCCCCGCACCGTGAACGACCCGGCGGAGAACTCGATGTCGTCGGCGGAGGCCTCAAGCATGTGGGCGGCGATCCGCCGGGCCTTGTCCTTCACCTTCTCGCAGGCCGCCAGGACCGCCACGCCGCCCACGACCAGCGAACGCGAGCCGTAGGTGTCCATCCCCTTGTGGGAGATCGCCGTGTCGCCGTGGAGCACGGCGACGTCGCCGAACGGCACGCCCAGCGCGTCGGCCACGATCTGGCTCCAGGCCGTCTCGTGCCCCTGCCCGTGCGGGCTCGTGCCGGTGACCACCTCGACCTTGCCGGTGGGCAGCATCCGGACGGAGGCGTGCTCCCAGCCGCCCGCGCCGTAGCTGAGGGAGCCCAGCACGCGCGAGGGCGCCAGTCCGCACATCTCGGTGTACGTCGACACGCCGATGCCGAGCTGCACCGGGTCGCGCCGGTCGCGCCGGTCGGACTGCTCGGCCCTGAGCTTGTCGTAGCCGAACAGCGCGAGCGCCTTCTCGGTGGCGGCCTCGTAGTTGCCGGAGTCGTAGGTCAGCCCGCAGATCGTGTCGTACGGAAACTCCTGGTGGGTGATCCAGTTGCGGCGCCGTACCTCGACGGGGTCCAGGCCGAGCTCGTGCGCGAGCTCGTCCACGGCCCGCTCGATGGCGAACGTGGCCTCGGGGCGGCCGGCGCCCCGGTAGGCGTCGGTCGGCATCTTGGTGGTGAAGACGCCGGTGCAGGTGAAGTCGTAGGCGTCGATCTTGTAGATGCCGTTGTACATGAACGCGCCGAGCAGCGGTATGCCGGGCGTGACCAGCATCAGGTAGGCGCCCATGTCGGCCAGGAGGTCCACCCGGACGCCCCGGACGCGCCCGTCCCGCTCGGCCGCCAGGGAGATCCGCTGGAGCTGGTCGCGGCCGTGGTGCACGGTCAGGTTGCCCTCGGAGCGCGACTCGGTCCACTTCACCGGCTTGCCCAGCCGTCTGGTGACGAGCAGGCTGAGCACCTCCTCGGCGGTGACCTGGAGCTTGGAGCCGAAGCCGCCGCCGACGTCGGGGGCGACCACGCGCAGTTTGTGCTCGGGGATGCCGGTCGTCAGCGCGAGCATGACCCGCAGCACGTGCGGGATCTGGGTGGCGGAGTAGAGGGTGAAGCCGTCGCCGTCGGTGGTGGCCACGACCGCGCGGGGCTCCATCGCGGTCGGGATGAGCCGCTGCTGCACGTAGGTGCGTTCGATCACCACTGGGGCGTCGCGGAACGCCGCGTCGATGTCGCCCCCGGCGAACTTCCAGGTGAAGGCCCGGTTGCCGGACTCGTGGACCAGGGGGGAGCCCTCGGCGAGCGCCTCGGTCATGTCGACGACCGCGTCGAGCGGCTCGTAGTCGACCTCGATCGCCTCCAGGGCGTCGGCGGCCTTGTAGCGGTCGGTGGCGACCACACAGGCCACCGCCTCGCCGGCGTAGCGGACCTCCTCCACCGCCATGGGCGGGTGGTCGGGGATGACGATGTCATCGGTGACGGGCCAGGCGCACGGCAGGCTGCCCTGCTCGCCGGCGAGGTCCCGGCCGCTGTAGACCGCGACCACGCCCGGCCGGGCCCGCGCGGCCGAGGTGTCCACCCGGGTGATCCGGGCGTGCGCCATCGGGCTGCGCAGGAACGCCATGTACAGCATCCCGGGGAGCTGGATGTTGTCGGTCCAGGTGGTCCGGCCGGTGACCAGCCGGGCGTCCTCCTTGCGCCTGCGGGCCCGGCCGACCTCGTGCGCGCCGGAGGGCTCGCCGAGCTGGTCGCTCTCGGCGATCCGCTCGGCGATCAGGCCGGCGTCGAGTTGCTCGCTCATGGCGTCCGCACTTCCCGCCGCTCCCCGGCCTGGGACATCTCCTGGGCGGCGAGCCGTACCGCCCGGACGATGTTGCAGTAACCGGTGCACCGGCACAGGTTGCCTTCGAGCCCCTCGCGGACGGCCTCCTCAGACGGGTCCGGGTCGTCCCTGAGCAGGTCGATCGCGGCCATGATCATGCCTGGGGTGCAGTATCCGCACTGCAGGGCGTGTTCGGTGTGGAAGGCCTTCTGCATGGGGTGCCACTCGTCCCCCCGCGCCAGGCCCTCGATCGTGACGACGTCGCTCCCGTCGGCCTGTACGGCGAGCACGGAACAGCTCTTCGCGCTCCTGCCGTCGAGCATCACGGTGCAGGCGCCGCAGTTGCTGGTGTCGCAGCCGACGGGCGTCCCCGTCTTGCCGAGCCGATCCCTCAACAGGTGGACGAGGAGGAGACGCGGCTCGACGTCCTCCTCATAGGTGACTCCGTCGACGGTGACGGTGATTCGGGGCATACGTCCTCCAAGAACATCCGCAGGGGACATAGGAGAAGTGAGAGCCAACAAAAGTGAACGTACGCCCCTGTTGTGCCCGGTCAACCCCCTGGTATCACGCCAGTGGAAGTTCCTTCGGTGTGCGGTCGCCGAGAATGCGGCGGTCCGCCTCGTCGATCCGGACGTCGTTGATGCTCGCCTCGCGACGCCGCATCAGCCCGTCGTCGGCGAACTCCCACAGCTCGTTGCCGTAGCTGCGCCACCACTGACCGTCCGCGTCGTGCCACTCGTACTGGAACCGTACGGCGATGCGGTTGCCGCCGAACGTCCACAGGTCCTTGCGGAGCGCGTACTTCAGCTCCCTGGCCCACTTGCGGGTGAGGAACTCCCTGATCTCCTCGCGGCCGGTGACGAACTCGTCCCGGTTGCGCCAGACGGAGTCGGGCGTGTAGGCGAGCGCGACCCGGTCGGGGTCCCGCGTGTTCCACGCGTCCTCGGCGGCCTGCACCTTGGCCCTGGCCGTCTCCTCGGTGAAGTTCATGCTTCCTCCAGGAATATCGCCTGCACGGGGCAGGCCCGCGCGGCCTCCTCGACCGCGTCGATCAATCCGTCGTCCGGTTCGGCGACGTGGACGAGCCGGTCGTCGTCGTCCAGCTCGAACACCTCGGGCGCGGCGAACACGCACTGCGCGTGCACCTGGCACAGCGCCCGATCCACGAAGACCCTCATCACGGCTCCCCTTCCTGGCCATCCTGACCATCCCTGCCGCTCTCCACCGCGCCGGCCCCCGCCTCCGCGGGGGCGGACCGGACCGGTGGGTTGAAGCGGGAGTACCTGTCGAACGCCCAGCGCAACGGGCTCGCCCCCCGCACGTGGACGGCCTGGTCCACCTCGAACTCGACCAGCCGCTGCGCTCCCGGGACGTCCCCCGGATCCCAGTCGACGCGGGCCCGCCCGGTCAGGTGCAGCGCCTCGCCGTTCTCCCAGCCGAGGAAGAGCAGGCCGCAGCTCTCGTCGAGCTCCAGGTTCCCGAGCGTCATGTACATCGAGTTGCCGGCGTAGTCGGGCCAGACCAGCCGCCGGCGGCCGGCCACCCGGACGAATCCCGGGTTGCCGCCCCGGTGGGACAGGTCGGCGCCGAGATCCGGAGCCCGGGTGGCCACGAAGAAGGTGTCGGCGCTCTCGATCCACGCCCGGTGCTCGCCGGTGAGCGTCCGGGTGGCCGAGGCGGCCGCGGGAGAGGCGGCGGCGGGCTCGTCGGAGATGTCCCGCGTCTGGATGTACTTGGGGCAGTTCGCGTATGTCTGCTCGGTGCGGACGGTCAGGCGCCCGCCGTCGCGCCGGACCGTGCCGTTCACCCGCATCCTGCGCCTGGTCAGCGGCTCGATCGCGAGCATCCCGATCTCGCCGCCGGTCAGCCCCGCCAGCGGATCGTGCTCGCCCGGGACCGCCTCGATCACGATCGTCCGCTCGTCCACGGCCTCGGCGAACCCCGCCGCCCCCGTCAGCGCGCTCGCCCACAGCCGCCCGTCCCGGCCTTCGGCCCCGATCAGCAGCATCCGCTGTCGCGCCAGGAACGCGGCGGCGGTGGCCGGGATCTCCGGCCTGGCCGAGGCCGAGCCCCAGGCCCCGGCCCGCACCCCGGCCCGCCGCTGCACGGCCAGCTCTCCCGCGTGCCTCATGGGTTTAGAAGAAGCCGCAGGTGGGGGCGGAAGCGGTCGGGGCGGGCCGCTCGTCGGCGCCGCTGGGCGCGAAGATCTCCAACCGGATCCCGTCCGGGTCCTCGAAGAACACGCCGCCCGAGGACGCCCCCTCGCCGTGCGGCACCACGCCGTCGTGGTGGAGCGTGGCGCCGAGCTCCCGGATCACGGTCTCGGCCCGGCGGACCGCCTCGATGTCCGGCACCTGGAAGGACAGATGGTGCAGCCCCGGCACCCCGGTGGCGAAGCGGCCCTCGCTCTGCTGCCAGAGGGTCAGCAGCAGGTTGCCGTCGGAGCCGAGGAAGGCGTAGCGGCGGTCCGGGTCGGCCGACTCGCCGAAGACCTCGAAGCCGAAGATCTTCAGGTAGAAGTCCCTGGACCTGTCGAGGTCGGAGACGTTGAGGCCGACATGGCCGGTCTGGAAGGTCATCTCATCTCCCTGTCACGGTTCCCAACGGATTCGCCCGTTAGGTTCTTGGGGACAATCTAACGGAGCCATGGGATTTTTGGCGTTAGAAAAATGTGACATGAATCACTGTGGAGAGAATTGCGACGGCCCCGCCCGTCCGAACGCCGCATGCCGGAGCCGCCGTACGGCCCTGCGGGGTCCGCCGGTGCGGCCGTACGGCTGCCGCCGACGCGGTCCGCACGGGTATGGGGACCGACCGTACGGCCGCGTGGGTACGCCGTACGGCCGTACGGTTATGCGGTGCCGGAACCGCCGTGCGGGTATGCGGGAGCGGGCCGTACGGCGTGTGGGCG